>NZ_JBVHPY010000012.1:987-142993 GCF_055567695.1 Streptomyces sp. NPDC026417 | reverse complement strand
CCGGTGCGTGCTCTCGCCGCACCGGGCGCAAGGCCGAGTACATCCAGTACGAGGCCGTGCACCCGGCACGCCGAGAGCACGCACCGGACGCCGCCGCCGGGCCCGCCCTCCGGGCGGACGGAGGGCGCTCTGCGGACGCGGCCTAGGACACCACGTCCCGGAGCGGCTTCCCGGCGACGAAGTCCGCCACGTTCTGTACCGCGGCCAGCGCGATCCGGACGAGCGTCTCCCGGGTGACACCGGCGACGTGCGGCGAGAGCACCACGTTCGGCGCCTTGAGCAGCCGCAGGGCGGCGGTGGGCGGTTCCGGGTCGAAGACGTCGATGCCCGCACCGGCCAGGGCGCCGGCCTCCAGCGCGTCCGCGAGGGCGTCCTGGTCGATCAGCGCGCCCCGGGCGGTGTTCACGACGAACGCGGTCGGCTTGAGGAGCGCGAGCCGCTCGGCGTTCAGCAGGTGCCGGGTCGCGTCGGTGAGCGGCGCGTGCAGGGAGACGTAGTCCGAGACGCGCAGCAGCTCGTCGAGCCCGACGTGGCGGGCGCCGCCCAGCCGGGCCTCGGCGTCGGGGCCCAGGGGCTGCGGACCGGCGTACACGATGCTCATGTCGAAGGCGACGGCCCGCCGGGCCACCTCCTCGCCGATGTGGCCGAGCCCGACGATGCCCAGCGTCTTGCCGGACAGTTCCGTGATGGACCGCTGCAGGCGCGGCAGGGCCCAGTCGGCGTCGACCAGCGCGGTGTGGGCCGGCACCAGCTGTTTGGCCAGGGCGAGCATCAGGGCGAAGGTCTGCTCGGCCACGTTCTGCTTCTCGGCGCCGCTGGAACCGATGTTGCAGACGGGCAGTCCCCGGTTCCGCGCAGCGTCCAGGTCGACGTAGTCGAAACCGTGGCTCGCGCACTGGATCAGCTCCAGGTCCGGTGCGGCCGCGATGTGTGCCGCGTCGACGGGCGCGAGACCGGTGATGATCACATGCGCCTCGCGCAGCGCGGCCGGATCCTCGTCGGCCGCCTCGACGACGGTCACCCGGGCCCGCCCCGGAAAGACGGTGGCGAGCCCCGCCCCGGCGGTACGGCCGCCGACGTGCGGCGAGACAACGGCGAGGACGTTCTTCACGGGGCCCTGCTCGGCGGGCACGGCGCTCCTGGCGGACGGTGCGGTGCCGTCCCCGGACGTCCGGGCGGTGGTCATGCGGTCTCCTCGATCAGGTCGTCGGGGCCGACGGTCGCGGGGCCGGCGTGTCCGGACAGGGCCAGGGTGAGGTCCAGTTCGGCGAGCAGGCAGCGGATCACGTGCTCCACGCCCGCCTGCCCGTCGAGCCCCAGCCCGTACGCGTACGGGCGACCCACGAGTACCGCCCGCGCCCCGAGGGCGAGCGCCTTGAAGATGTCGTCGCCGGTGCGGATCCCGCTGTCGAACAGGACGGCCAGCCGGTCGCCCGCGGCCTCCACGACGCGGGGCAGCGCGTCCGCCGCCGCGACCGAACCGGCCACCTGGCGGCCCCCGTGGTTGGAGACGATCACGCCGTCCATCCCGGCGCTGGCGGCCCGGCGGGCGTCGTCCGGGTGCAGCACCCCCTTGAGGAGGATCGGGCCGTCCCAGTTCTCCCGGAGGAACTCCAGGTCCGGCCAGGTCTTGCCGGGGTCGGCGAACATCCCCACGAAATGCATGACGGCCGCGTTCGGGTCCTCGTGCACCGGCTTGGCCAGCCCCGCCCGGAACGCCGGATCCGAGAAGTAGTTGGCGGTGCCCACGCCGTGCAGGAAAGGCAGGTAGGCCTGGTCGAGATCGCGTGGCCGCCAGGCCAGCAGCGGGGTGTCGAGCGTGACGACGAGCGCGGTGTATCCGGCCGCCTTCGCGCGGTCCAGGAAACTCCTGGTGACCTCGCGGTCCTTGGCCCAGTACAGCTGGAACCAGCGTTCCGCGTCGCCCATCGCCTCCGCGACCTGCTCCAGGGGAGTGCTGGAGGCGGAGGACAGGATGAACGGCACACCCTGCGCCGCCGCGGCCCGCGCGGCCGCGCACTCGGCGTCCGGATGCATGATCGACAGCACGCCCACCGGCGCGAGCAGCAGCGGCGCGGGCAGGGAACGCCCCAGCACCTCCACCGACAGATCGCGCTCGTGCACGTCCCGCAGCATGCGCGGCACGATCCTGCGCCGCTCCAGCGCGGCCCGGTTGGCGCGGGCGGTGCTGCCGTTGCCCGCGCTGCCCGCGACATAGCCGACCGGACCGGGGCCGAGCCGCTGCTCGGTGAGTTCCTCCAGCCGCGTCAGATCGGTGGGCAGCCGCGGTACGGCTCCCGTCATCCCGTTCAGATAGATCTCGTACTGGAAGTCGGCCCAGTGCTTCGCCATCCGTACGTCCCGCCTCTCGTCCCTGAGACCGCGCTGTACGACGTCGATCCTGGCGAGTGTGACAAGGCCCGTCCACCATGGTGCGCACATCGCGCGGCTGGAATCATCACAGGGTGACAAGCGAGACCTCGAAGGACACCGGCCGCGCCCCGGTGCGGGAAGCCCGCGAACGGGTCCGGCAGGAGATGACCGCCGACCCGCACGTGGTGACGGCGGTCGTCGCAGCGGTGCACGCCCAGGTCCCCGTCTACACCGCCCTCGACGGCAGCCGGCTGCCGGAGGTCCGGGCCATCGCGGCCTGGGGCCTGGAACGGCTGCTGCACCTGTGGGCCACCGACGGCGTCCTGGAGGCGGCGGACCTGCGGCGGTTCCGCGGCATCGCGGCGGCCCGCGCGGCCGACGGACGCCCGGTCCGGGCGGTGCTGCGCGCCTACCGGGTGGCGGCGACCGTCCTCACGGACGAGATCGCGGCCCGGGCTCCGGACCTCCCGGCCGCGGACGCCTTCGCGCTCACCCGGATGCTGCTCACCACGCTCGACACCCTCGCCGAGGAGATGGCCACGGCGTACGCGGCCACCAGCGAGGACCTCGCGGGCGACCGCGGCCGGGCGCTGCGCCTGCTGCTCGACGACCTGATCGCGGGCCGGCACGCCTCGACGGGTGCCCTGGCCGACCGGTCGGCCAGGCTGGGCGTCCATCTGCCCGACCCCTACTGCCTGTTGGTCGCCGAGCCGGCCGCCCCGGACGGCTCGGACATGTCCCACGACGCCGCGGCCGGCCTTCTCGACGCGCTGGCCGCGCCCGGCGGCGACACCACGCCCCTGGCGACCGTACGGGGTTCGCGTGCCGTGCTGCTGCTGCCCGTCACCGCCGCCGAACAGGCCGGAGCCGTGCTGGCCGGACGGTCCTGGCGCGGCTGCGTGGTCCCGGGCGAGGGGCTCGACCGGGTCGCGGCGGCCCACCGCCTCGCCGCCGACGCCCTCGACACGGCGCCGGCCCACGCCCACCGGCCCGGTCACCTCCTCACCGACGCCGACGCTCATGTACTGGCACTGCTCGCCGGGCATCCGGCCGCCGCGCCGGACCACATCGGAAGGCTCGTGCTGGGGCCTCTCGCCGACCCCGGCGGACGCCACCTGCTGGAGGCGCTCACCGCCTACCTCGACACCGGCTCGGCGAACGCGGCCGCCCGCGCACTGCACCTCCACCCGCAGTCCCTGCGCTACCGGCTGCGCCGCATCCACGACCTGACGGGCCGGGATCCGCGCGACCCCTGGCACCGGCTCACGCTGGACGTCGCCCGCACCATCGGCAGGTGAGGGCCCGTCGGGGTCCTTCGCGCCGGTGCGGCACGAAGGACCCCGACGGGCGACACCCCGACAGCGGTCAGGCGAACGGGGTCAGGGTCAGCCGGATGCCGGCCGGGGCGGTGTCCTGGATGTACGAGGCGAAGTCCGCCACGTCGTCGAAGGCGAAGCCGTACGCCTTCCCGTCGGCCGTGGCGGCGTGCACCGCCTTGGCGTAGTGGTTGGTGACCGCCGTCCGGTAGAAGGACGCCGGATCGGTGGTCGGCTGCGCCGCGGTGCCTACCAGGGTCGTACGGTTGAACGCGGCTCCGAGGACCGCGGCGACGGGACCGGTCGTGCCGTCGTTGGGGGCGGCGAGGGCGCCGTCGCAGAAGAGCACGTCGCGGGTGGAGGGCTTGGCGAAGGACACGGACGCCGGCCCGGTGAAGGAGAGGCTGCTCCCGCTCACCCGCCCGGTGAACGTCCCGGCGTTGGTGGTGACCCGCAGGTACTTGCCCGCGTAGGTGCTCCACGCCTCGTCGATGTACGAGGCCAGATAGTCCCTGGGGAAGAGGCCGGCGTCGAGACCGTGCCCGGGCGCGATGACCCGGCGGTCGTCCACGACCAGCGGCGCGAAGGCGTCGACGGCCCGCAGAGCGGCGAAGACCTGGTCGCGTCCACCGGCGACCAGCGTGCCGGTCGTCCGGTCGGCGGAACCGGTGAGCCGGATCGCCATCGGCACGCTGAACATGTCGACCATCGTCGTGTTGCAGAACATCCCGGCCGAGTTGTAGGTGAACTCGGCGCAGTCGTGCAGCACCTCGTAGTTGGGGTCGGAGGCGACCCAGCCCGCCGGGTACTGCAGAGCCGCGTTGCCCGCTCCGTCGGTGACGGCCTTGAACTTCAGCCTGCTGCCCAGCGCGACGTAGATGCGACCGGACATGTAGGGGAGGGACAACGTTGTCTCACCGCTGGACGCCAGGGGGATCGCGTAGTCCGTATAACCGTCGGCACCGTTGTCGGACAGGGCGACCGGCGCCAGGTTCCCCTCCGGGGTGACGCGGACCTGGCGTCCGTCCTGGTTGCCGACGATGTAGACGTGGACCGATGAATTGGCGTACTCGCCGGTGGAGTTGGCGATGGTCAGCGGGAGCGCTCCGGCGGCCGCGGTGCCGGTGCCGGAGACGGCGGCGCCCAGCGCGCGGGGCGCGACCAGGGCGAGCCCCGGGCCCGCGACGGCGGCGGCGGCGAGGGAGGCGAACATCCTTCTGCGGGTGATCATGTGGTTCCTGTTCTCGTGGGGGAGGTGGTACGCGCGGGACCCGGGCTGTCGGGGAGCGCCGGATGCCCGCGGCTTGTGCCGATCGGGTCCGGGGGTTCTAGTCCCGGGCCGATACGCGGACGTAGTCGACCGTCATGGTCTGGGGGAACGTGGTGGACGCGTCGGGCTCGCCGGGCCAGTTGCCGCCGACGGCGAGGTTGAGGATCAGGAAGAAGGGGTGGTCGAACACCCACTTGTCGCCGCCCACGTCCGCCGGCGTGCGTGTCTGGTAGACCGTGCCGTCCACCGACCAGGTGAGGGCGTCGGGCGACCACTCCACGGCGAAGGTGTGGAAGTCGTCGGCGAAGGCCCGGCCGTCGGGGAGCGAGTAGGGGGCGCCGATCCCCCCGGCACCGGAGTATCCGGGGCCGTGGATCGTGCCGTGCACGGTGCCCGGCTCCTTGCCGATGTTCTCCATGACGTCGATCTCGCCGCTGGTGGGCCATCCGGCGCTGCCGAGGTCGTCGCCGAGCATCCAGAAGGCGGGCCAGATCCCCTGTCCGCGGGGGATTTTGATGCGGGCCTCGAAGCGGCCGTAGGCCTGGGTGAACGTGCGGGCCGTGTTGAGCCGGGCGGAGGTGTACGCGCAGGCTCCGTACCAGCAGTTCAGTCCTGCGGACGGGTCGGCGGGGCGGGCGGTGATCACCAGGTGGCCGTCGCCGTCGAGCGCGGCGTTGTCCGTGCTCTCCGTGTAGTACTGCAATTCGTTGTTGCCGTTGCCCGAACCGCCGGTTTCTCGGGTCCACTTGGCGGCGTCCGGCGCGCTGCCCGCGGCACCGTCGAACTCGTCCGACCAGGTCTGTGCGGCGACCGTGGCGTCGGCACGGTCCGTGGCCGGGCCGGCCACCGACAGACCGGTCGCCACGAGAAGGGCGGTGGCCGCGAACGCGGCCGGCCTGCCCGACGTGAGGGTGCGTGAATGGTGCGTGGACATGGTGAACCTCGTTGTGGGGGGAGGGATTTGGGGGGCGTGGGGAGGCCACGAGCCCGTTGCTCCGCAGGCGCCTTGCCGTGGCCGACGTTCCGGCGGACCGGGGGGAGGCGCCGTGAGCTGCGGCTTGTTCCGCAGCCCGCTTGCATCGAGATCTCTCGGGGCCCGCTTGAGCGACCTGACCGCTCCGTCCGCCCCGCGGCCGGGACCGGACCGGTGCCCGGCGCGGGTCCCGCCCGCCGTGGCGGTGCCGGGCGGCGGGCGGGGTGCGGGGCGGTCAGGGGTAGGAGACGACCGTGGACGGCACGGTCGAGGTGCCGGAGGTCGGGGCGCCCGTGTCGTTGATGACGCGCTCGTACTGGCCGTTGCCGCCGAGCGAGACCACCAGCAGGTTGTGGAACTTCACTCCGGCCCGGTTCGGTGCGGCGAATCCGTGGTGCTGCACGATCGTGGGGTCCACGTTGTAGTAGCAGTAACTGCCGAGGCCCCAGCCCTCGTGCGTGGTCACGGAGTCGCCGACCTTGTAGGCGGCGTACCCCTTGACGGAGCCGTTCTGGATGGCGGCCTGGTTCGGGGCGTCGTACGCCTTCTCGTTCTGGAAGAAGATCGTGCGGCCGCGCTGTCCGTACCACTGGACGTCGTACTTGTTGAAGTGCTCCACGAAGAGGCCCGTCGCCAGCACGTCGTCGCCGTTGACACGGATGCCGTAGTCGGCGCGGTTGGTCTCCCAGCCGACCCCGGTGCCGTGGTCGGCGCGCCAGACCCAGGTGTGGTCGATGATGGTGTGCCGGCTGTTGATCACCATGCTGGTGGTGGCCTTGCCCGCTCCCGCCCCGCCGATGCGGATGAACACGTCCTGCACGGTGGTCGGGTTGGCGGAGTGGTCCGCCGCGGCTCCGGCCGGCCCGACCTCGAGCAGGGTGGGCGAGTTCACGGGACCGGCGTCGATGAGGAAGCCGGCGAGCCGGACGCCGTCGACGTCGGCGACCTTGAGGGCGGTGACACCGTTGTCCGGGATCAGCGTGGCGTAACCGAGGCCCAGCACCACGGTGTTGGCCCGCTTGACCTGGACCGGCTGGTCGAGGTGGTAGATCCCCGGGGTCAGCAGCAGGTGCAGGCCCTGGTCCAGCGCGGCGTTGAGCGTCGCCGCGGTGACGCCGGGCCTGGCCACGTAGAACTGCGTGAGCGGCAGTGAGGTGCCGCGCGGTGTGCCGCTGCCCCAGGTGGTGCCCCGTGCGTTCGTGCGCTTCTCCGGCAGGAAGACGCGGTAATTGCTCCCGTCCAGGTAGAGGAAGGGCTTCTCTCGGGAGACGGGGGTGGTGTCGAGCGTGCTGTACGGCGGGTTGGGGAAGCTCTGCGCCGGGGCGCCCTGGACGCCCGAGAACACCATGTTCCAGACGGCGTTGGTCCAGCCGCCCACGGAGCTGTCGCGGGTGTACCACTGCTGCTGGGAGTAAGGGCCGACCGTGCCGTCGATGCGGCTGTCGGCGATGTAGCCGCCGGACGCCCAGCCGTAGCCGTTCGGGGCGAGGTTGAGGCCGCCCTTGACGTGCATGCGGCGGAAGGGCGCCGCCTGGGCGACGGCCCAGCGGTTGGTGCCGTTGACGGGCTTGAGGGCGAGGTTCTCCGCGGAGCGCCAGAAGTTCTGGGTGGCGTTGCCGTTGAACCAGCCCGCGTCGACGGTCACGTCGCCGTTGATCGTGGTGTCGTCCGGGGAGAGCCCGAGACCCGCGATCGAGGTGTAGAAGCCGAGCTGCGCGTTGAGCCCGTTGTACGTGCCCGGTTTGAACAGCAGCGCGAAGCGGCCGGTGCCGAACTGGGCCGACTCCTGTTGCGCGAACACCTGGTCCAGCTTGGCCTGGATGCCGGAGGTGGAAGGGTCGAAGACGATCACGTTCGGTCCGAGATCTCCGCCGCCGGGCAGGGCGGCGGCCGCGTCCGGCGCCGCCTGGGCGGGCGAGGACGCGGCGAGCAGACCGGGCGCGGCCGCCGCGGCGGCCAGGGCGCCGAGCATCGTGCGCCGGGCGAGGGGGGACCGGTCGGCGGGCGAGGGACCCGTGGGGGCAGGGGGCATGGGGGGCGACTCTCCTGGTTCAGGAAATGAACGGTGTGGGGTGTCTGGGAGCGCTCTCTCGCCGATGCATGCTTCATCCGTGTGAACGACGCGTCAAGAGTTGGGACCGGAGTCCCGCGAGTTGTTGCGGAATGAACGGTAACTACGCGGCGATTTGGTGTGGTTCGGCGCCTCAGGCGTCTCGCCCGGTACGGATCGCGGATCCGGGATTGAGTTCAAGAGGTGCTTGACGGCGCTCATATGACACCGCGTCGGATCCCTTGACACTCCCGCATCGGCGCCACAACACTCCAGGGCGGGAGAGCGCTCTCCCACCTGTTTCCGGCACAGGTGATCGTCCGTCTGCGAGCGGCCGCGGGAGCACCGCGCACCACCGCCCCCACGGCCGCTCGACCCCCACCGTCCCTCGACGTGGCAGGAGGTCTCCATGGCACGGAGATCGAAGATCGTCTCAGGAATGCTGATCAGCAGTGCGCTGCTGCTGACCTCGCTCGGCCTCGGCGGAGTCGCCATGAGCGCCGACGCGCTGCCCACCGGGCGGGCGCAGGCCGAACCGGCCGCGGTCTCGCACGCCGGCCATGCGATGGCGGCGTCGACGGCCGCCTCACCCGACGACCCGGACGGCGACGGCTACATCCCCGCCGTACCGCAGGTGACGGGCGTGCAGCCGTCCACCAAGGAGCCGCCCCACCGCTACTTCCACGAGTTCCAGGCCAACTGCTCGGTCTCGCACACCAGGCCCGACGACCCCATCGTCTATCCGGGCCAGTCCGGCAAGTCCCACGACCACACCTTCATGGGCAACACCACCACGAACGCCGCCAGTTCCACCTCCTCCCTGGGAGGGGGGTCCACCACCTGCAAGGCGCCCGGCGACAAGTCCGCTTACTGGATGCCCACCCTGTTCAAGGGCACCCAGGCGGTGCTGCCGGTCGGACCGCAGACGATCTACTACAAGGCCGGCGTCACGGACTACACCAGCGTCCGGTCCTTCCCCAAGGGCCTGCGCTTCGTGGTCGGCAGCCCCCTGCAGACCGCCGAGCAGTTCCGCAACCACCGCGGCTTCGTCGAGGGATGGGAGTGCGGGAACAGCTACTTCAACGTCCAGTTCCCCGCCAGCTGTCCCACCACCCCCGACACCCAGCTCAACATCCGGTTCCAGGCGCCGAGTTGCTGGGACGGGAAGTTCCTGGACACCCCCGACCACCAGAGTCACATGGCCTACCCGGTGGTCAACCCCGGCACGAACAACAACATCTGCCCCGCCGACCATCCGGTGGCGCTGCCGATGATCGAGTTCAAGATGGCCTTCCCCGTCAACGGCGACCTCTCGCAGGTGCGGCTGGCGAGCGGCCCGGCCTACTCCTTCCACTACGACTTCTTCAACGCCTGGGACGACCCCACGCTGAAGGCGCTCGTGGACCACTGCGTCGTCGGCGCGCTCCAGTGCGACGCCCGCGGCTACGACCAGACCCACCCCGAGGCCGGGGCGGCCCTGGACGCGAACTACCGGCTTCCCTGACCCGGAACGTCCCGGCCGGGCCGGCACCCACCGCCCCGGCCGGGACCTCCCCCACCCGCACACCGGAGATGCAGACATGACCAGATCCCGCACTGCCGCCCGCCGGGCCGCGGCACCGGCCGTGGCCACCCTGCTCGCCGCGGGCGCCCTCGCGCTGCCCGCCCAGGAGGCCCACGCGGCCGGCAGCGTCGTCAAGGTGACCGGCTCCCAGGGCAACTGGCAGTTGTCCGTGGACGGCCGCCCGTACCAGGTCAAGGGACTGACCTGGGGCCCGTCCGTCGCCGACGCCGACCGCTACCTGCCCGACCTGCGGTCCATGGGCGTCAACACCATCCGCACCTGGGGCACCGACGCCTCCAGCAAGCCGCTGTTCGACTCGGCGGCGGCGCACGGCATCAAGGTGATCGCGGGCTTCTGGCTCCAGCCGGGCGGCGGCCCCGGCAGCGGCGGCTGCGTCAACTACCTGACGGACACCGCCTACCGGAACCAGGTGCTCGACGAGTTCCCCAAGTGGGTCGGCACCTACAAGGACAATCCCGGCGTCCTGATGTGGAACGTGGGCAACGAGTCGGTGCTCGGACTCCAGAACTGCTACAGCGGAGACGAACTGGAGCGGCAGCGCAACGCCTACACCACGCTCGTCAACGACATCACCAAGAGGATCCACGCCGTCGACCCCAACCATCCGGTCACCTCCACCGACGCCTGGACCGGCGCCTGGCCCTACTACAAGAGGAACGCGCCCGACCTCGACCTGTACGCGGTCAACTCCTACAACGCCGTCTGCGACGTGCGGGCCACCTGGGAACAGGGCGGCTACACCAAGCCGTACATCGTCACGGAGACCGGGCCGGCGGGGGAGTGGGAGGTCCCGGACGACGCCAACGGCGTACCGCAGGAACCCACCGACCGCGCCAAGGCCGAGGGCTATACGCGGGCCTGGAACTGCATCACGGGCCACCGGGGTGTGGCACTCGGCGCCACGATGTTCCACTACGGAACCGAGTACGACTTCGGCGGCATCTGGTTCAACCTGCTGCCCGCCGGCCAGAAGCGCCTGTCGTACTACGCGGTGAAGAAGGCCTACGGGGCGGACACCTCGCACGACAACACCCCGCCCGTCATCTCGGAGCTGGCCCTGGACGCCGATCCGGCCAAGGTGCCCGCGGGCCGAGCCGTGACCGTCACCGCGAGGACCACCGACCCCGAGGGCGACCCGCTCTCCTACGAGGTCCTGGTCAGCAGCAACTACATCGACCAGAGCAAGCAGCTCAATTCACTGCCCGCCACCGACCTGGGCGGCGGCAGGCTCAGGTTCACCGCGCCGGACCGGCCCGGCGTGTGGAAGCTCTACGTCAAGGCCACCGACGGCAAGGGCAACGTCGGCGTCGAGACCCGCTCGATCCGTGTGGTCGCCCCACCGGTGAACGGGACCGACCTCGCCCTCGGCAAGCCGGCCACCGCCTCCTCGTACCAGCCGGCGAGCGGTGACTGCCCCTGCCCGGCGGCCAACGCGGTCGACGGCAAGCCCGACACCCGCTGGGCCAGCGACTGGAGCGACCCGCAGTGGATCCGCGTCGACCTCGGTGCGCGCACGTCGTTCTCCCATGTGCAGCTCGTCTGGGAGACCTCGTACGCCAAGGCCTACACCGTCCAGACCTCCGACGACGGCCAGAACTGGCAGACCGTCCGCACGGTGAGCGACGGCAACGGCGGCGTCGACGACTTCGACGTCAGCGGCACCGGACGGTACGTGCGGGTCAACGGAACCGCCCGCGGGACCGGCTGGGGCTATTCGCTGTACCACTTCGGCGTCTACCGCTGACCGGGGCACGGAACCGATGACCGACGAAGAGCTGGAGCGCCTGCTCGACAAGCTGACCCTGCCGCAGAAGGTCCGGCTGCTCACCGGTGCGACGACCTGGCGCACCGGGGCCGAACCCGCGGTGGGGCTTCGGGAGTTGGTGATGTCGGACGGCCCCGCGGGGGTGCGCGGGGAGGCCTGGGACGAGCGGGACGCCGCACTGCTGCTGCCCTCGGCCTCGGCGCTCGGAGCCCTGTGGGACGAGGACCTGGTCGAGCGGCTCGGCGGGCTCCTCGCCGCGGAGGCCCGGCGCAAGGGGGTGGACGTCGTCCTCGCCCCCACCCTCAACCTGCACCGCAGCCCGCTGGGCGGCCGGCACTTCGAGTGCTTCGCGGAGGACCCGGAGCTGACCGGCCGCACCGGCGCCGCGCTGATCCGCGGCGTCCAGGCGCAGGGTGTGGCCGCCACCGCGAAGCACTACGTCGCCAACGACTCCGAGACCGACCGGCTGACCGTGGACGTCCGGGTCGGCGAACGGGCGCTGCGCGAGGTGTACCTCGCGCCGTTCGAAGCGGCCGTCGAGGCGGGCGTCCGGGTGGTCATGGCCGGATACAACGGGGTCAACGGCCACACGCTGACGGCCAGTCCCCTGCTCGCCGAGCCCCTCAAGGGGGAGTGGGGCTTCGACGGCGTCGTGCTGTCCGACTGGGGCGCGGTGCGCTCGACGGCCGGCCCCGCCCGCGCCGGTCTCGATCTGGCGATGCCGGGGCCGGACGGTCCGTGGGGGGAATCGCTCGTCCGCGCGGTGGAGGAGGGGGCGGTCCCGGTCGCCGCCGTCGACGACAAGGTCAGGCGGCTGCTGCGGCTCGCCGCCCGGACCGGCGCGCTGGGCGGACCGCGGGCGGCGGCGCCCCCGGTCCGCTCGCGGGACGCACGGCGCCTGCTGCGCCGCGCCGTCGCCGCGAGCACGGTGCTGCTGCACAACCGCGACGTGCTGCCCCTCGACCCGGACGGCCTCGGTACCGTCGCCGTGATCGGGGCGCACGCCACCCACCCGCGGGTCCAGGGCGGCGGGAGCGCGGGCGTCTTCCCGTCGGCCGTCGTCACCCCCCTGGACGGCATCCGGTCGTGGCTGCGCGGCCGGGCCCGCGTGGTCCACGTGCCGGGACCCGCCCCGGACGCACCGCCACCGCCCCTCGACATGCAGCTGTGCCGGGACCCGCGCTCGGGCGTCCCGGGAGTCCTGCTGCGCATGCTCGACGCGTCAGGCGGCGAGATCTACGCCGAACACCGGCAGTCGGGCCGCCAGTTGGAGCCGCTGCTGGTACCCGCGGCGCACACGGTGGAGATCAGTGCGCTGCTGCTGCCGAGGTCGACCGGCGCATGGACCTTCGGCATCGGCGGTTTCGGCCGGATGAGCCTCACGGTGGCCGGACACGCGCTCGTCGACGGTGACTTCGCGCGGGAATGCGACGATCCCGCCGTCGTGCACGTGAACCCGCCCGCCCACTACGGCCGGGTCCACCTGACCGCCGGACGTCCCGTCCACGTGGTGGCCCGCCGCGAACTGGCCGCAGGCACCGGCCGGGCGACGGTCGTCGGCGCCGCACCGCCCGGGGCCGACGCCGACGAGGCCCTGGCCGCCGCGGCACGGGCGGCCGCCGGGGCGGACGCGGCGGTCGTCGTCGTCGGTACGACGGAGCACGGGGAGTCGGAGGGCTACGACCGCACGGATCTGGCGCTCGGCGGGCGTCAGGACGACCTGGTGCGCGCCGTGACGGACGCCAACCCGCGCACGGTGGTGGTCGTGAACAGCGGCGGTCCGGTGGAACTGCCCTGGCACGACCGGGCAGGCGCGGTCCTGCTGACCTGGTTCCCGGGGCAGGAGGCGGGCGGCGGCCTGGCCGACGTGCTGTTCGGCCGGACCGAGCCCGGCGGACGGCTGCCCACCACCTGGGCCGCCGCCCTCACCGACGCCCCCGTCACCCGGACCCGGCCCCGGGAGGGCCGGCTCGACTACGACGAGGGCCTGCACATCGGCTACCGGGCCTGGCTCCGCGAACACCGGCGGCCCGCCTACTGGTTCGGCCACGGCTTCGGGTACACGACCTGGTGCTACGAGAGCGTGGGCGCGCCCTCCTCGGTTGCGGCCGGGGAGGCGTTCACCGTGCGGGTCGGCGTGCGGAACACCGGTGCCAGGGCCGGACGCGAGGTCGTCCAGGTGTATCTCGCGCTGCCCGGATCGTCGTGGGAGCGCCCGGTGCGGTGGCTCGCGGGGTGGTCGGCCGTCTCGGCGGCCCCGGGGGAGACGGTGGAGGCCCGGATCGAGGTGCCGGCCCGCGCCCTGCGGCACTGGTCGCCGGACGAACGGGCCTGGCGCACGGAACCCGGCCGGTACCGGGTGCTGGCGGGGCGCTCGGCCGGTGACCTCCCGCTGACGACGGCGACGGAGGTGACGGCGCCCCGCTGACCCGGGCCCGGGGGCCGGGAGAGCGCTCTATACCGTTCCCCGACCGGGCCGTTAGGGTGCGGGCATGAGCAGACAGGCTCCTACGCTGGAGGACGTCGCGCGGGAGGCGGGGGTCTCCCGGGCGACCGTGTCCCGGGTCATCAACGGCATTCGCAACGTCGATCCGGCCATCCAGGACGTCGTGCGCCAGGCCATCGAGCGGACCGGTTACGCGCCCAACCGGGCCGCCCGGTCCCTGGTGACCCGGCGCACCGAGACCGTCGCGCTGATCGTCTCCGGCGCAGGTGACGCCTCGGACGGGGAGCAGAACGGCTTCGCCACCCGGGTGTTCGCGGACCCCTTCTTCGGGCGGGTGGTCGGGGGAGTGGTGGGCTATCTGCGGCCCCGTTCGATGCATCCGGTGCTGATGTTCGCCGAGTCGGTGGAGGCCAGGCAGCAGGCGCTGAGCTATCTGCGGCAGGGCAGCGCGGACGGTGCGCTGGTCGTCTCCACGCACGCGGACGATCCGCTGCCCGCGCTGCTGGCCGACGCCGGCGTGCCCGCGGTGCTGTTCGCACGCCCGTCGCGGCCGGTGCCGCTCAGCCATGTCGACCTGGCCCACCGGGACGGCGCCCGGCTGGCCGCCGAGCATCTGCTGGCCCGGGGGTGCCGGCGGATCGTCACGGTCTCCGGGCCGCTGGGCGTCTGGGCGAGCCAGGACCGGCTCGCCGGGTTCCGGGACACGATGGCGCGCCGGGGGCACCCGCACGTACCGGTCGCCGAGGGCGGCTTCACCCTGGACAGCGGGATGTCGGCGATGTCCGCGCTGCTGGCCGAACACCCGGACGTGGACGGGGTGTTCGCGGCCAACGACCTGATGGCACAGGGAGCCTGCCAGGTGCTGCGGGAGCACGGCAGGCGGGTGCCGGACGACGTCGCCGTGGTGGGTTTCGACGATTCCAGCGTGGCCGTGACCTGCCGGCCGCCGCTGACGACGGTGCGCCAGCCGGTGGAGGAGATGGCGGCGGCGATGGCGCGGTTGCTCGACGAGCACATCCGCGGCGTGCGCACCGAGCCCGCCTCGCTGATCTTCGAGCCCGAACTCGTGGTGCGGGCCTCGGCCTAGCCGGACTCGGCCCCCAACTCCCGGCTCCCGCCCGAACTCCCGGCTCGTCGCTCCCGCCCCGGCTCTCGGCTCGTCGCTTCCGCCTCGACTCCCGGCTCCCCGCGACAGGTGCGGCGGGGGGTGACAGGCGTGGCACGTGCGGCGCGGTGAAGGTGTGTGGGGGTCTCCCCGAGAGCCGTGCCCGGGCGCGGGCGCCGATTGCGTACGGCCGCTGCGGCGCCGTCCCCGCGACGCGCGCCCGGCCGCCGTGCCGGAGCCGGGTCCACCCGTCCCCCGCGCCTCGCATCCCGCACGATCCGGGCGCCGGAAAGGGTCCGACGTGCGCCGAACCGGAATGTTTCAGGCCTATTGCCGAGCCGTGGAAAACCGGCCAGCGGGCCGATTTCGGCGATCATCAACCCCTCAGTTACGGGGCTTGCACGTTCGAATTCTGTGACTTCACGCCACTGATTCAATACTCAAAGTTACCGAAACGCACGGGGTCGATGTGTGTTTCCGTGCCGGACTCGGCAGACTCGCGCTCGCCGCACCGGCACCCAACCCGAGCCGGTGCAGCCTCCGAAAAGATCAGCGGAAGGATGCACACAATGCCGAACACCGCGCGCTGGGCTGCGACTCTGACCATGACGGCCACCGCCGTCTGCGGACCCCTCGCGGGCTCCGCCCTCGCCGCCCCGGGCCACGCCCCCGCCTCGCTCTACGCCCCCTCGGCCCTGGTTCTCACCACGGGCCACGGCGACAGCGCGGCCACCGTCACCCCCGAACGCGCCGTCACGTTGAGCTGCGCCCCGACAGCCTCGGGCACCCACCCGGATCCTGTCCGGGCGTGTTCCGAACTCCGCTCCGCCGGTGGGGACTTCAACGCCCTGGACACCAGAAGCGGGGTGATGTGCACCAAGCAGTTCGATCCGGTGGTCGTCACCGTCGACGGAGTGTGGCAGGGCCAACGGGTGTCGTACGAACGCACCTTCGCGAACGAGTGCGTGAAGAACTCCTACGGGATGGCCGTCTTCGCGTTCTGAGAGACCGGGATCGCGCGGGCCCGTGAGCATCGATCGAGGGCCGTTACTGGGGAGTGCGAGCCCCGTCGCGGAGCACCACGCGATCCCGCACCGAGGGCCGGCCGGACGGAGTGGGGCCGTCGGCCGGCCCTCGGCATGGGCGTCACGGGCGGAGGGACGTACCCGCCCGGGCGCCCCTGCCCCGGTTCACGAGGGCTTCGAGCGGCGGTGACTGGTGTCGCACCAGGGGTAGCGGCGGCTGAGCCGGCACGTGCACAGGGCGACGCGGAAGCGGTCGGACGACACGACGCTGCCGTCCTCCAGTTCGACCTCGACCGGGCCGTCCACCAGGAGTGGGCCGCGGCGCTGCACGGTGATCCGGCGCGGGGCGTCAGACGGGTCGTTCGGCACGGATGACCACCAGCTCTTCCTTCTCCTCGTGGGCGGAGAGCAGACCGCGTTCGCGCAGCCAGCCCTCCCGTTCGCGCAGCACGGGGCCGAACGCGACCCACCGGCGCTCGGTCACCGAGGCGCGCAGCCCCGCCGCGCGCAGCAGTTGCAGGGTCGGTTCCGCACCGCTGAGTGCGGAGTGGACCATCAGCAGGACGCCCCCCGGCCGCAGCAGAGCGGGCGCCTCCCGGCAGATCCGGTCCAGCACGAGCCGCCCGTCCCGGCCCGCGTCCCAGGCCCGCGCCGCGCCCCGGGGCGTGCCGTCCGCGTCGGGGGCGGGGACGTACGGCGGGTTGGTGAGGATCAGGTCGAACGACTGGCCCGCCACCGGTGCGAAGAGGTTCCCGCGCACGATGCGTACGGGCAGTCCGGCCAGACGCGCGTTGAGCCGGGCGGTGCACACCGCCCGCCACGACACGTCCACCGCGGTCACCCGGCCGCCCTTCCGCGCGGCCTCCAGGGCCAGCGCGCCGGTGCCGGTGCAGACGTCCAGCACGCGTGCGCCCTTGGCGAGCGGCTCGTCGGACAGCGCTGCCGCCAGCAGCGACGTGTCATCCTGTGGGGCGTAGACGCCCGGGAGTGCCAGAGGTTTCACGTGGGCCGAGTACCCGGTGAATCATGAAATATGGGTATCTCTCACCGTGGGCCTTCCGGCCCGCCACTCCGTGAGCAGATGCCGGCCCAGCCGGTCCTCCAGATGTTCCGTGGCGTCGATGCCGAAGACGACGTCGGCCGCCAGCTCGGGCTCCTCCGCAAGCAGACCGCCGATCACGTCGTGGCGTACGACCTGCTCGTGCACCGCGTCGGCCTCGACGTGCTCGTCGTAGAAGAACTCGGCGGCGGGGCCGGCGCCGGTGCGCCGCATGGCCTCCGCCAGCCGGTGGGAACCGGGCGACGACGTGATCTCGACTGCCGCGAAGTGCCCCACCAGAGCGCCCCGCAGGGTCCGGTGCAGGCCGAACAGGGACATCATGTTGACGGTGGCCAGCATCGGCGCGGACGCCGTGTCCAGGTAGTGGCCGTACGTCGTGTCGAGTCCCAGGTCCTCCATCATGTCGGCGAAGAGCCGGGCGTGCACCCGCTCGGCACGGCCGCCGCCGTACTCGTCGAACTCCACGGCCGCCATCCCGGCCTTGGCCCGGCCCCACAGCCGGGGCAGCACCCAGGCGTGGGGATCGGCCTCCTTGAGGTGGTAGAGCGAGCGCTGGGCGACGTACTCGCGGATCTGCCACAGCTCGCCCTCGTCGCGGAGATGGTGACTGACGCCGGTGCCGTCCGCCGGTTCCACCAGCAGCTCCTTCACCGCCGCCTCGACGCTGTCGTGCACCGGGGTGTCCGCGCGCAGGGCGGTCAGGAAGCGGTCCTCCAGCGCCGCCCGGGTCCGCAGCAGGTCCGGGTCCCATTCGAGGTCCGGGTCGACTCCCGCGAAGCCGCGGTAGTGCAGCTCGTAGCAGCAGTACAGGGCGAGCTGCAGGTCGTCGCCGTAGGGCGACGCCGCGCGGGCATCCTCGGGCAGCGGGAGCGGCCCCGTCCCGGTCAGGTGGGCGATGACGGCCGAGGAGAGGGGCCCCCGGCCGGACGGCAGCTTCGGTCCTGGGCGATCTTCAGTCATGTCCGCCGGGTACCCGTCCCGCGGCAGGTCACCCGTGGTGTGGAGGCGGTCGAGCCGGGTACCCGGCGGCGTCATGAAGGCACTGGTGATCAACTGCACGCTCAAGAAGTCGCCGGCCCCCTCCAACACCGAGGCGCTGGCGGAAGTGGTCGTCGGGCAGCTCGTGAAGGAGGGGGTCGCCGTCGAGGTCGTCCGGGCCGTCGACCTGGACATCCAGCCCGGCGTGACGAGCGAGGCCGTCGGCGAGGGCGACGCCTGGCCGGGCGTCCACGAGAAGCTGCTGGAGGCGGAAATCCTCATCATGGCCTCGCCGACCTGGCTGGGCCGCCCCTCGTCCGTCGCCCAGCGGGTGCTCGAACGGATGGACGCCCTGATGTCCGAGACCGACGACGAGGGGCGGCCGGTGGCGTACAACCGGGTCGCGGGCGTCGTCGTCACCGGGAACGAGGACGGTGCGCACCACGTCATCAGCGAGATCTCGGGCGGCCTCGCCGACATCGGCTACACGATCCCGGGACAGGCGTGGACGTACTGGCACCTGGGTCCCGGCGCCGGTCCGGACTATCTGGACGAGGAGCGGGGCCGGGAGTGGTCGCACCGCACCGGCCGGGCGATGGCGGCGAACCTGTACGGAGTGGCCCGGGCCCTGGCCGGGAACCCGCTCGGGGCGCCGCCCGAGTAGGTCGCCCGCGGGTGCGCGGACCCCGGACGGGAGCCGTCGCCCGGCCGGGGCCGCGGGGATCAGCGGGCCTGCGCCGCGATGCGCAGCGGCACGGTGCCCGCGCCGGTGGGCGGCGGCGGCATGTCGTCGCAGCGTTCGCTCATCTCCGCCCACCAGGACCCGCCGTCCTCGATGTGCCGCAGCAGTACGCCCTCGCGGATCGCCCAGGGGCAGATGCTGACCGTCTTCAGACCGGTGAGCTTCATGGTGGTGTGCCCGACGACGGCGCCGGCCAGGCTCTGCGCGGCCCGGGGCGCCGAGATGCCGGGCAGCCGCGCCCGTTCGCCCACCGGCAGGGCGGCCAGCCGGGGAATGGCCGCGGCCAGCTCCCTGCGGTGCAACTCCCGGTCCACGAAAGGTCCGTTGCGGCCGGGTGCGGTCCCGCACAGCCGCGCCAGCTGCTGGAACGTCCGCGAGGTGGCCACGGCGGTGCGGGGCCCCTCCCAGCGGATCCGTGCCGCGACGTCCCGCAGTTGATGACGCACCTTGCGGCGCAGGGCGCGCAGGGCTTCCGGGGCCGGCGGGTCCTGGTCCAGGAGGAACTCCCGGGTCAGCCGGCCGGCGCCGAGCGGTAGCGAGGCGACGAAGTCCGGCAGCCGGCCCCGCCCGAAGGCGACTTCCAGTGAGCCGCCGCCGATGTCCATCAGGGCGAGCGGCCCGGACCGCCACCCCATCCATCTTCGCGCCCCCAGGAAGGTGAGCTCGCCCTCCACCTCGCCCGGCAGGGTGCACAGGGGCACCCCGGTCTCCGCCCGTACGGTCCGCAGGACCTCCGCGCGGTTGGGGGCGCCGCGGACCACGGCGGTGGCGAAGGCCAGCGGGCTCGCGGCGCCCCAGCGGGCGGCGGTCCTGGTCGCTCCCCGCACCGCGAGGACCAGCTGCCGCACCGACTCCTCCGGTATGTGGCCGTCCGGCTCCACGTGTTCGGACAGCCGTAGCCGCCACTTGGCCGTGTGCACGGGCAGGGGCACCCCGCCCTCGGCGTCCGCCACCACCAGCCTGACAGTGTTCGATCCCACGTCCACCACGCTCAGTCGCATGCCCGGGGAAGTACCCGACTGGCGTCGAGGCACGCCCCTGTGGAGTACCCGAACCGTGCGGCACGCCTCGGTGGAGTCCCGCACGGTGCGGCCGCCCGGAGCAGGTCCGTCACCGGTCCGAGTCGCCCGGGATGCCGCGGGGGCCGGGATCCCGTAACGGTGGAGCATGGGTGTTCTGGGCGAGTGGGACCAGCTGCTGTTCACACGGGTCGCCGGTACGCGGCTGCCCGGGGCCGATCCGGTGGTGACCCGGCTCAGCCACTCGGCCGACCACGGCCGGCTGTGGCTGGGGGCCGCCGCCGTGCTGGCCACGATCGGCGGGCGCAGAGCCCGGCGGGCCGCCCTGCGCGGGGTGGGCTCCCTGGCCCTGGCCTCGCTCACCGTGAACACCGTCGTCAAGTGGGGCGCCCGGCGTCCCCGCCCGCTCCTGGACCACGTACCGACGGTCCGGCACCTGCGGCGCCAGCCGCACACCACGTCCTTCCCCTCCGGGCACTCCGCCTCGGCGGCCGCGTTCGCGACCGGGGTCGCGCTGGAGTCGACGCGTTACGGCGTCCTGGTCGCGCCCCTGGCCGCGGCGGTCGCCTTCTCGCGGATCTACGTCGGTGTGCACTACCCGGGCGACGTGCTGGCCGGTATCGCGATCGGGGCCGGGGCCGCCGTGCTGACCTGCCGGTGGTGGCCGCCGCGCGCCGCGGCGCCGGAGCGGGAGCGGCCCGCGGCCGACGCGCCAGCCCTGCCCGGCGGTGCGGGCCTGGTCGTCTTCGTCAACAGCGGTGCGGGACCGGGCGCGTCCGCCGCCCAGCTCCCGGCCGTGGAGCTCCTGAAAGGACTGCTGCCCGGGGCGGAACTCGTCGAGTGCGGTCCCGACGACGACTTCACGGAGCTGCTCGGCGCGGCGGTCGACAGGGCCGCCCGGACGGGCGGCGCGCTCGGGGTGTGCGGCGGCGACGGCAGCGTGAACGCGGCGGCCCGGGCGGCCGCCCGGCACGGACTGGCCCTCGCGGTGTTCCCCGGCGGCACCCTCAACCACTTCGCACTCGACGTGGGCGTCCCCGAGTTCGAGGACACCGCGGTCGCGGTGGCGCGGGGTGAGGCCGTCGCCGTGGACCTCGGGGTGGCGACGGCGGCGACGGGGGAGGACGTGCGGTTCCTCAACACCTTCAGCATCGGGCTCTACCCGGAACTGGTGCACCTGCGCGAGCACTTGGAGAGGCGCTGGGGCAAGTGGCCGGCCGCCGCCGTCGCGCTGGCCCGGGTACTGCGCACGTCCACCCCCGTCGAGGTGACGGTCGGCGGACGCCCCCGCCGGCTCTGGCTGCTCTTCGCGGGCAACGGCCGTTACCTGCCGGACGGCTTCGCTCCCTCCTACCGGCCGCGCCTGGACGACGGGCTGCTCGACCTGCGGATGGTCGACGGCGGTCACCGCCTCGCGCGCACGAGGGTCATCCTCTCCGCGCTCGCCGGAGCGCTGGGCCGCTCCCGCGTGTACAGCGCCGAGACCGTGCCGCGGGTGGAGCTGGCGGGTCTGGAGGGCGCGGGCCCGCTCGCCTACGACGGTGAAGTGGCGTCCGCTCCGGCGGAGTTGAGGCTGGCCAAGCAGCCGGGCGCGCTCGTCGTCTACCGGCCGGCGCTGCCGCAGAACGAACTGGCCCAGCAGGCGCGCATCGCCGCCGCCACCGCGCGCCACCGGGCACGGACGAGGGGCCGCCGTCTCCCTGCGGACGGCGGCCCCTCGGCTGGGGGGTGAGCGGGTCTGCGGACCGGCGGCCGCGGTCCGGCGGGGCTCACATGTGGACGACCGGGGCGGCGTCCGGGTCCGGCTCCTGCGTTCCGCGGCGGTAGAGCAGGAAGGCGATCACCGTGCCCGCGACGAAGAAGCCGGCCGACCACCAGAAGGCGGTGGTGTAGCTCTCGATCGTCGACTGTGCCCGGACGAGCGGGTCGGTCGCGTCCCGGCCGGCCAGATAGCCGGTCGCGGCGCTCGCGGCCAGGGTGTTCAGCAGGGCCGTGCCGATCGAACCGCCCACCTGCTGCATGGTGTTGACGGTGGCGGAGGCGACGCCCGCGTCCTCGGCCGCCACCCCGCTGGTGGCGAGGGCCATCGCCGGCGGCATCACGATGCCGAGACCCGCGCCGATGAGGATCAGCTGCGGCAGTACGGCGGTCGAGAAGTCGGAGGCGACCGAGATGTTCGTCAGCCACGCCATGCCGGCCGCGGCGATCGCGAAGCCCGCCGGGATGACGGCCTTCGGTCCGATGCGCGGCACCAGGACGGTGGTGGAGAGCTGGGCCATGACCATCATGGCGGCGACCATCGGCAGGAAGGCGACGCCGGTCCTGGTGGGGCTGAAGCCGAGGTTCAGCTGCAGGTAGTAGGTGAGGAAGAGGAAGACGCCGAACATGCCCGCGCCGGTGATGAGCACGGCGACGAAGGAGGCGGCGCGATTGCGGTCGAGCAGGACGCGCATCGGCAGCAGCGGGTGCTCGGCGCGGGTCTGCCACCAGCCGAACGCGGTCAGCAGGAGCGCTCCGGCCGCCAGGAAGCCCCAGGTGGCGGGCGAACCCCAGTCGTGCGTCTCGGCGTTGGAGAAGCCGTAGACCACGGCGAAGAGTCCGGAGGACACCAGCAGCGTGCCGGGCAGGTCCAGCCTGGAGTTCGCGGCGTCGCGGTGGTTGCCCAGCAGCACCCAGCCGCCCGCGAAGGCGACGACGGCGAAGACCAGGTTGACGTACAGGGTCCAGCGCCAGTCGAGCGCGTCGGTCAGCACGCCGCCGAGCAGCAGGCCGACCGCTCCTCCGGCGCCCGCGATCGCGCCGTACACGCTGAACGCCTTGGCGCGGTCCTTCGCCTCGGTGAAGGTCGTGTTCAGCAGGGAGAGCGCGGCGGGGGCGAGCAGCGCACCGAAGACACCCTGCAGGGCGCGGGCCATGACCAGCATGCCGAAGCTGGTCGAGGCGCCGCCCAGCACGGAGGCCCCGGCGAAGCCGGCGACGCCGACGAGGAAGGCCGGCTTGCGCCCGAAGAGGTCGGCTATCCGGCCGCCGAGCAGCAGGAGGGAGGCGAACGCCAGCGAGTAGGCGGTGACGATCCACTGCCGGTTGCCGTCGGAGAAGCCGAGATCCGCCTGGGCGGAGGGCAGGGCGATGTTCACGATGGTGGCGTCGAGGACCACCATCAGCTGCGCGATACCGACGATCGCGAGGATCCACCACCGCTTCGCCGGGTGCGCCGCGGGTGCATCATGCACGCCCGTGGGGGTGCCGTGGGTCAAGGTCGGGGACATCGGAGAACGCTCCAGGGAAGTTGCGCCGTGTGACGAGTACGTAAACGAAACGGTTTCGTACACTTCGAGGTTAGACCACCCCGATCGAAACGGCAAAGTTTCGCTAGTGCGGTGGTCGTCACTCAGGCCCGGAGCCTGCGGTGGGGGCGAGCGGGCCGTCACGAAAGGCCGGGGCCCCGTCACGGGACCCCGGCCTCGGTGCTGCTCACGGCGCTCACCGCATCTGGCGTCGCACCAGTTCGTGCAGTCGGCCGCCGGTGTCCGCGAGGAGCTGCGCCGGCGGCCCCTGCTGGGCCACGCGGCCGTCCTCCATCACGATGACCCGGTCCGCGTCCATCACGGTGGACAGCCGGTGGGCGATCACCACGCGGGTGGCGGCGAGCGCCCGGGTGCTCTCGATGACGGTGCGCTGCGTCTCGTTGTCCAGGGCGCTGGTCGCCTCGTCGAAGAACAGGATGCGCGGACGCCGGATCAGGGCCTGCGCGATCATCAGGCGCTGCCGCTGGCCGCCCGAGACCGCCCCGCTGCCCGACACGATGGTGTGCAGCCCCATCGGCATCCGCCGGATGTCCTCGGCGAGACCCGCCATCTCGGCCGCCTCCATCGCCTCCTCCGGCGTGTACGGCTCGGTTCCGCAGATGCAGTCCAGGATCGACCCGGTGAAGGGCTGGGCGTGCTGGAGCACGACCCCGCACTGGCGGCGCACCGCGGACTGGTCGAGGGCCGCCAGGTCCTGCCCGTCGTACAGCACGCTCCCCGTGACCGGCTTGTCGAAGCCGATCAGCAGCCGGAGCAGGGTCGACTTGCCGCAGCCGCTCGGGCCGACGATCGCCACGAACTCGCCCGGCCGGATGTCGAAGGACACCCCGTCGAGGACGAGCGGACCGTCGTCGGTGTACCGGAAGGAGAGCCCGCGCGCCTCGATGGCGCCGGACAGCACTCCCGGGCGGGTGGCCGCCGTGCGCACCTCGGGGGTGGCGTCCAGCACCGGCCTGATCTCCTCGAACATCGGCAGCGCGGCCGCCGCCGAGACGAAGGCACTGGTCAGCTGCGTGACCGAGGTCAGCACCATGGTCACCGAGGTGTTGAAGGTGAGGAACTCGGCGGCCGAGAGCGAGCCGCGCGCCGGACCAGCCAGCAGCATGAACATCACCAGGGAGCACAGCGGCAGGTACACCGCGCCGAGCACCGTCGTGAGGTTCTTGATGCGGCCGACCTTCTGCTGCAGTTCACGGCTCCGCGCGAACTCGCCCGCCCAGGCGGCGTACGCGTAGTTCTCCGCCGCGGCGACCCGCAGTTTCGGCAGGCCGCGCAGGGTCTGGAAGGCCTGGTTGTTCAGCTTGTTGCTCAGCACCACCAGGCGGCGCTGCCAGCGCACCTGCCACAGCCCGAGCCCGAGGAACACGGCGGCGATCACCACGAGCATGCCGATCGCGGCCAGCGCCATCGGGACGCTGTACCAGAGCAGCAGGCCCAGGTTCATCGCGCCCACGGTGCCCGCCTGCGCCACCGTCGGGCCCACACCCGCCAGCAGCCTGCGGATCGCGCTGATGCCCATCGCGGCGCTCGCGAGCTCACCCGTCGAGCGCGAGGTGAAGAACTTCGTCGGCAGCCGCAACAGCCTGTCCCACACCGCCGGTTGCAGCGTGGCCTCGATCCGCCCCTCCATCCGCAGGATGGTGAGGTTCTGCAGCAGCATGAACGCCGCCGACACCACGCTGCTCACCATGACGGCCAGACAGACCTGCACGATGAGGCCGTGCTGGGCCTTGGGCACGTACTCGCCGAGCACCTGGCCGGTGGCGATCGGCACCAGCGCCCCGATCGCCACCGTCACCAGACCGCTGATCGCCAGGTTGCGCAGATCACCGCCCGTGCCGCGCAGGCAGAACCGCATCAGCCGCAGAGGACTCAGCCGGCGCTCCGGCAGCGGCCGGTAGAACATGACGGCCCGCGGCTCGAACTCCGCCGCATTGGCCTTCTCCACGGGAGTCTCGCGGCCCGAGGAGGGGTGCACCGCCACATATCCGCCACGCCGCCACAGCAGCGCCACCGGCGCACCCGACACGGCACGGTGACCCACCAGCGGACCCACGTCGTCGTGCCACCAGCGCCCGTCGAGCCGGACCGCCCTGGCGCGCACCCGGGAAGCCAGGGCGATGCGCTCCACCGCGTCCAGCCGCTCGCTCTCGACGCCGCTCTGCGCGGGCTGCGCCAGGGTGATCCCGGCCGCCGCGGCGACGAGGCGGCAGGCCGCGTACGTGGCGTCCGCGTCGGCGGCGGTCGGCCGCTTGGCCGCGGGCCTCCCGATCGACGCCAGCAGGGTGCGGTCGGCCTGGGCGCGGACGGCCTCGCCCGCCTTGATGCCGGCCGCGGTCCGGTGCTCGTGGTGCTCCTCCAACTGCTCGATCCACCGGTCGAGCGTGGCGAGAAGGCGGTACTGCCGGTCGACCATGCCCTGCCAGACAGCGGGGTCCATCAGCAGGTCGGCCGCCGCCTCGGCGCCGTACAGCGAGCCGTACTGGACGCTCCCGGGCGGCACCTGCATCCAGAAGACGTCGTCGTCGGTCGGCGCGGCCTGGTTCTCCGTGGCCGTCGGGGCCTGGAACAGGATGGAGAGGCTGCGGCCCACGCCGAGGGCGAGGGCGTACTCCAGCGGGCTCGACGTCGGCGGCACGTACTGCGGATTGCCGTACGCGTCGTACGACCAGGTCTCCGTGGGGGCCTGCTGGTACAGCTCGCGCAGTCCGATGCGGCGCACCACGCAGCCGCGCACCGGCCGGCCCACCAGGGTGTGCTGGGGTCCGGCGACCGGGCCGAGCAGCAGCGACCCCGCCTCCAGCCGCCCGAGATGGTGCCAGTGGCCCTCGTGCGCGGCGTCCACCGCGAACAGGTCCATGGCGCCCTCCGCGACGAGCCACAGCACCTGCGGGCCCTCCAGGTCCAGGCGGTTGAACCCGGCGCAGTCGAAGGGCGTGCCCATGCCGCCGAGCGCCCCGAGGACGAGGTCCCCGTCGTGAACCGTCGTCATGTCACCGCTCCCTGACCAGCTCGGCGTAGGGGCCGCCGGCCGCCACCAGGACGTCGTGACGCCCCCGTTCCACGACGCTGCCGTGCTGCAGCACCACGATCTCGTCGCTGTCGCGCACCGTGCTCAGCCGGTGCGCGATCACCACGCAGGCGCAGCCGCGCCTGCGGAGGTTGTCCATGACGACCTGCTCGGTCTCCGCGTCCAGCGCGCTGGTCACCTCGTCGAGCACCAGGATGCTGGGCCTGCGCACCAGCGCCCGGGCGATCTCCAGCCGCTGCCGCTGGCCCCCGGAGAAGTTCCGCCCGTCCTGCTCGACCCGGCTGTGGATGCCGCCCGGCCTGCGCACGACCACGTCGTACAGGGCCGCGTCCTGGAGTGCCGCGGTCACCGCCTCGTCCGGGATCGAGGGGTCCCACAGCGCCACGTTGTCGCGCACGGACCCCTCGAAGAGGAAGACGTCCTGGTCGACGAAGGAGACGGAGGCGGCGAGCGCGCCCCGCGGGATGTCCTCCAGCCGCCGGCCGTCGATGCGGATCGTGCCCTCCCAGGGTGCGTACAGACCCGAGATCAGCCGGGACACCGTGGACTTGCCGCTGCCGGAGCCGCCCACCAGCGCGACCTGCTGTCCCGGCCCCACCGTGAGCGAGAAGTCGCTGAGCAGCGGCTTGTCGAGCGGGCTGTAGCCGAACGTGATGTTCTCCAGCTCGACGTGGCCGTGCAGGCGGCGGGTGGACTCGCCGGTACCGCTGCGGGCGTAGAGCGGATCGGCCTGGAAGTTCTCCACGTCCTTGAGCCGCGCCACGTCGGCGGCGAAGTCCTGGATCCGGCACGCCACGCCGTTGAGCCGGGTGATCGGGGCGGTGAAGCGGGTCACCAGTGCCTGGAAGGCGACCAGGAGGCCCACCGAGATGTGGCCCTCCACGGCACGCAGGCCGCCGATCCACAGGATCAGCGCGCTGTTCAGCGTCGCCAGCGTGGGCGCGACGATCCCCAGCCAGGCGCTCGGCACGCCGAGCCGCTGCTGCTCCTCCAGCGTGGTGGCGTGCTGCCCCGCCCACTTGCGGAAGTAGCCGTCCTCCCCACCCGTCGCCTTCATCGTCTCGATCAACTGCAGCCCGGTGTAAGAGGTGTTGGTCAGCCGGGCGCTGTCCGCCCGCAGCTTCGCGGTCCGGGTCGCCCGCAGCCGGATCACCACCCGCATCGCCACCACGTTCAGCAGCGCGACGCCGATGCCGACGGCGGTCAGCTGGGGGTCGTAGGTGTAGAGCAGTACGGCGTACAGGACCACCACGACCGCGTCGACTCCGGCCGCCGCGAGGTCGCGGGCCAGCGTCTCGGCCACCGCGTCGTTCGACTGCAGCCGCTGGACCAGGTCGGCGGGGCTGCGCTGGGAGAAGAAAGTGACCGGCAACCGCAGCAGGTGCCGCAGGAAGCGGGCGCTGCTCAGGGTGGAGGAGATGAGGCGACCGCGCAGCAGGTTCGCCTGCTGCAGCCAGGTGAGCACCACCGTGAGCAGCACGGAGGCGCCCATCGCGGTGAACAGCACGCCCAGCAGGGAGGTCTGACCGCCAATCAGGAACATGTCGATGTAGGTGCGGCTGAGCGCGGGCACCGCCGCGCCGACCGCCACCAGCAGCAGACTCGACAGCACGGCCGCGGGCATGGTGCCGGACGTCCCGCGCAGCCGGGCCGGCATCGCCCCCAGTACGCCCGGTCTGCGACCGCCCCTGTGGAAGTCGTCACCCGGCTCCATGACGAGGACCACGCCGGTGAAGCTGCTGTCGAAGTCCTCCATCGGGACGAAGCGGCGGCCCTTCGCGGGGTCGTTGACGTGCACGCCCCGCCGCCCGAAGCGGCGCCCCATCCCGTCGTACACGACGTAGTGGTTGAACTCCCAGAACAGGATCGCGGGGGCGCGCACCTCGGCCAGCGCGGCCGTGTCCATCTGCATGCCCTTGGCCGTCAGCCCGTAACTGCGCGCCGCCTTCAGCAGGTTGCTGGCCCGTGAGCCGTCCCGGGAGACGCCGCAGGCGATGCGCAGCTCCTCCAGCGGGATGTGCCGTCCGTAGTGGCCCAGCACCATGGCGAGGGAGGCGGCGCCGCACTCCACGGCCTCCATCTGGAGGACGGTGGGGGTACGGACGGTCTTCTGCCCGCCCTTGGGGAGTGTGCGCCGCGGTGGTGCGGCACGGCGTCTGCCCCGGACGGGCGGCGGCAGGGTGTCCTGGGGTGCGGTCACGGCAGGAGCCAATCGATCGGGCGCTGATCGGCCAGGTGGATCGAACCCGTGGCCAGCGTCATGGAGTCGAGCGCGTAGGGCGGTCCTTCGGCGGACGACCACCGGTAGCCGCTCTTCGTGCCGGACGACCGGTCCAGCCGGACCAGGACGGCCACCGGCCGGCCCTTCTTGGAGAACTGCTCGCCGAGTTGGCTGTCACCGAGGTACGCGGTGATCTGCTGCCGGGTCTGCGCGGTCCGGTCGACGGCCTTCACATGGCCGCGCAGCACGCCGTACTGCTGGGTCGGCACCGACTGGACGGTCAGGTCCACCGCCGCGTTCACCGGGATGCCCGTGGCGTTCTCCGCCGGGACGTACACCGTCGCGTACAGCGGGTCGTCGGCCCGGGCGACCTTCTCGACGGCCGCGATGTTCGCCCCGGTCGTGATGATCGCCCCGATGGTGGCGGCCAGCGCGGTGATGCGGCCGGCGGCGACGGTGCGGACGATCGTCTTCTCGCCCTGTGCCGTACGTACTTCGAGGACGGGGGCGTGGGCGGGGAGCCGTCGGCCCTCCTTGGCGAGGATCGCGGTGACCTGGCCCGCGACCGGGCTCTGCAGGAGGTAGCTGCCCTCCCCGTGCGTGAGGACGGCGGGCGCGCCGACCGTGGACGCCACGGTGCCCGTCACGGCCCAGACCGAGGCGGCCGCCATGACGATCACCGTCACGGACAGGACGAGCCAGCCCTGGGGACGGGCGAAACGCACCGGGAGGTCGAGTTCCTCCGGTGACTGCAGTTTGGCGAGGGCCTGTTGGCGGAACTGCACGGGTCTTCCCTCACCTGTCCGAGAGATTCAGGGCGCCCGAGAGCCCCGGAACCGGGGAGTGGTTCCGGGACTCGACGGCACGTGATGCGATCAGAGACCGGCGACCAGGCCGGTGACCGGGGCGGTGTTCAGGCCGGTCACGCCCTCGACGGTGCCGACGACGGTGCCCACGAGGCCGGAGACCGGAGCAACCGAGTCCACGAGGTCCGTGACGGTGCCGACGGCCTGGACGGAGAGGCCGCCCGCAACGTTGTCGAGCTCGGCGTCGGAGATCTCGACGGTCGCAACCTGGGGGGTGGAGTTCATGATGGAACTTCCCTTCGTATGGGTATTCATAAGGGGGGAGCGGCCCCCTCTGGGGACAGATGGTCGGCCGCGACCGCGGGCTTGCGGCACCCGTTTCCGGGAACCACCGTGCGAACCGCGGTGCCACGGATCAAAGCACGGTGGCGCGCGGGGCTTCCAATCAATCCATGCTCCGACCAGGGCACTTGAGCCCCGCGGCGACGCAACCGTGCAGGAGTGGGCACGGTCCGGCAGCGACTTCTTCACAGACTGCGCGGCATCGGTTCACGCGACCCCCGGCCGTCCGGGACCCGAAAGGGACAGTCCGGACCCGACGGCGCGGGGCACGGCGGCCGCATGTGCAGATCCGCCGTGCCCGGTGCCCTCGTTGCGCAGTCGATGTGCAGATTCGCTGAAGCCGGGATTCCGCTCCCGGTTTCGGACGGAGCGTCACCATTCGACTCCGTACGGTGCGGGACGGGGTGCCGCCGCCCGGCTCCGGACGGGCCGGGTCAGCCGAGGAGTGCGTACACCGTGCTCGCCCGCGCCACGACGTCGTCCGACCCCTCGGCCGTCATGACGATGTCGGCGAAGGCGGTCCGGCGGCCCAGTTTGGTGAGGACCGCCGCCACCGACACGTTCGCGTCCGTGACGGCCCGTTGGAAACTCGTGGACTGCTGCACGGTCGTCATCGGAACGAAGCCGCCGCGCGCCGCCGACACCGCGATCACCGTCGCCGTGTCGGCGGCGGCCATCAGCGCCTGACCGGACAGGGAGCCGCCCGTGCGGGCCAGCCGGGCGGACCACGGAAGCCGCAGAACGGCCCGGTCCGCGCCCAACTCCCGTACGGACAAGCCCAGGTCGAGGACCCAGGGGGCGAAGTTGTCGGCGAGGATCCGGTCGGCTTCGGCGAGTGTCAGCGTCATGCGGTGATTCTTCCCCGTGTTGAACGCCCCCGTCGGCTCATCCGTACCAACTGCCAGCCAGGCGCCCCCAGTCAGCTGCCGGACGGCGGCTCGGACCCCGCCCCTCAGGAGGTCGAGAGTTGAGTCACAAACGCATACCCAAGCGCAAGGCCGCGATCGCGGCAGGAAGCGTGGTGGCGCTCGGAGCGGCGGCCCTCGTGCTGCCCAACGCCATGGCATCCCAGACGGACACGCCGGACGCCGCCCCCCCGGACGTTCAAGGCGGCCGACGCCTCCGAGGTGGCCTCGCAGCTCGCCTCCCGACTGGGTGAGGCCTTCGCCGGGTCGTACTACGACGTGGGCAAGCAGCAGATCATCATCAACGTCGTCGGCAACGACAGCGACGTCGTCAACGAGATCCGCAAGGCGGGTGCCGTCCCGAACGAGGTGGACAACAGCACCGCCACGCTCAAGGCCGCGGCCAGAACGCTGCGCACGGACGCGACGATCCCGGGCACCGCCTGGTCCGTCGACCCGAAGACCAACGAGATCCGGGTCACCGCGGACAGCACCGTCACCGGCGCCAAGTGGAACCGGCTGACGTCGACCGTCAAGTCCCTCGGCTCGGACGTGGCCACCGTCAAGAGGTCCTCCGGCACCTTCAAGACCTTCGTGGAGGGCGGCGACGCCATCTTCGGCGGCGGGGCCCGCTGCTCCCTGGGCTTCAACGTCACCGCGGGGGACGGCAGTCCGGCGTTCCTGACGGCGGGGCACTGCGGGGTCGCGGCCGCCGAGTGGTCGGACGCGCAGGACGGTGCCCCGATCGCCACCGTCGACCAGGCCACCTTCCCCGGCGCGGGCGACTTCGCGCTCGTCAAGTACAACGACGCCGCCACCCAGGCCGCCAGCACTGTCGACGTCGGCGACGGCCAGACCGTCGAGATCACCCAGGCGGCCGAGGCGGCCGTCGGCCAGCAGGTCCTCCGCATGGGCAGCACGACGGGCCTGAACGACGGCAGTGTCACCGGACTCGACGCCACCGTGAACTACCCGGAGGGCACGGTCACCGGTCTCATCCAGACCGACGTCTGCGCCGAGCCGGGGGACAGCGGCGGTTCCCTGTTCACCCAGGACGGCAGCGCGATCGGTCTGACCTCGGGCGGCAGCGGCGACTGCACCAACGGCGGTGAGACGTTCTTCCAGCCGGTGACCACCGCGCTGGAGGCGGTCGGCGCGACGCTCGGCGCCGGGGACGCGGGTGCCGGGGACGGCGGCGCCGGAGCGGGCGACGAGGCCGGAGCGGGCGACGAGGCCGGGGCCGGCGACCAGGCCGGCGAGGAGGGCCAGGCCGGCGGCGGCGAGGAAGCGGCCGGCGGCGCCGAGGACGAGCAGGGCGGCGCCGGCGAGGCAGCCGACCCCTCGGACCCGGCCGACGGCGGAGTGGACGACGGCTCCGGACTGACCGGGGGTCACTGACCCCGGCCGACCCCGGCCGGTGACCCACGGGTGAGGAAGCCGCCCCGGTCAGCGGTCCCGCGGGGACACAAGCCCGCCGTACCGGACGCAAAAGCGGTTCGTCCGGGCGGTGGAACGGTCCGGCTCTCCGGCGGGAGGGCCGGACCGCCCCGCGTTCCGGTCCGGCCCGTCAGGCGAGCGACCGCAGAAGCAGCAACGCGACGTCGTCCGGCCGTTCCCGCGCCGTCTCGTTGTGCCGGACGAGGGCGTCGGCCAGCGCGTCCAGCGGCTGGTCCCCGAGCTCGGCGAGCCGCCCGCCCAGCTCGGTCAGGGCGTCCTCGATGTCCACGCCGGGCGACTCCACGAGCCCGTCGGTGTAGAGGGCGAGCACGGAGCCGGCGGGCAGGTCCACCTCGGTCGTCGGGTACGTCGCGGCCGCGTCGACCCCGAGCAGCGGGCCCCCGGCCAGGTCCAGGACCCTGACCCGGCCGTCGGGGGTGCGCAGCAGCGGCGGAGGGTGTCCCGCCCGTGCCATCACCGCCCGCCCGCGAGCCGGGTCGAGGCGCAGGTAGAGACAGCTGGCGAGCAGTTCGGTGCCGAGATCCATCAGCAGCCGGTTCGTGCTCCGCATGACCTCGCCGGGCGGCTGCCCCACGGTCGTGTAGGCCCGTACGGCGGTACGGATCTGTCCCATCAGGCCGGCCGCCGTCACGTTGTGGCCCTGGACGTCCCCCATCACCGCGGCGGCCCGCCTGCCGGTCGGCACCAGGTCGTAGAAGTCCCCGCCGATGTCCATGCCCAGGGTGGCGGGCAGATAGCGGGCCGCCGCCTCGATCCCGGGCAGGGCGGGCAGGGAGTGCGGGAGCAGCGCCGCCTGCAGGCCGTGGGCCAGCTGGTGCTTGGCGTCGTAGAGCAGGGCCCGCTCCAGCGCCTGCGCGACGAGCCCGCCCAGGCTGGTCAGCACGGCCCGCTCGTCGGCCGGGAAGAGGTGGGGCTCCGCGTAGGCCAGCACGCAGGTGCCGACGGGGCGTCCGGAGGCGACCAGCGGCAGATACGCCCACGCGGCCATGCCGTCGGGCGTGGTGTTCCGGGACGGGTAGATGTGCTCGAGCTGCGCCTGGGACTCGAAGAACGCCGGCACCCCGCTGGTGAGCGCCTGGGTCCCGGGGGTGTGCGCGCTCAGCGGCAGCCCGTCGAAGCGTGAGACGACACCGGCCTGCGCGTACCCGTGATGGCCGAGCACGTGCATGCGCCCGCCCCGGGTTCCCAGGACGACCAGTGCCTTGCTGCCGACGGCGGGCGCGATCTCCTCGGCGACCAGCTGGACCACGTCCTGGACGCTCACCGCCTCGGTGAGCGCGCTGGCCAGGCTCAGGATGTGGGAGATGGTGACCAGCCGGGGGCTGCCGTCCGTGCGCCGGGGCTGCACCCGGTTCATCTCGGACACCGCCCGCGCCCGCGCGATGCGGACACTCAGCCCGCTGGTGCTCGGATAGAGGCGGAACGACAGCCACTCGCCGGGCGGGCGCAGCGCCACGAACGACGTGACGTCCTGGCTCATCAGGGCCGCGCGGTAGCGGTCCTCGTAGACGGGGTCGTTGAGCCAGGGCACGGACACCCACGGCTGGGCGCCCATCAGGTCCTTGACGGCGACGCCCAGCAGATCGGCCGTCGCCTGGTTCGCGAAGCTGACACGCCCGTGCAGGTCCAGCGCGCACAGCCCGTACGGCAGCCGCTCCACCATCCGTGCCGCCTCGACCGTGCCGAGGCTGCCGGTCAGCTCGGCCGCCGGTGCGGGCAGATCGGGCTCCGAGGAGACGGGCCGGTTCTGTTTCACCGCCCGTTCCAGCCGCAGCGCGAGCCGGTCGCCGGCCGCGATGAGATGGGACCGCTCCCGGTCGGACAGCTCCGGCGGGTGCGTACCCGGCCAGGTCACGAACATCGCGCCGTAGGCGGTGTTCGGGGTCGCCACGGGGACCGCAGCCAGCGCGAAGGGGTAGGGCAGCACCACGGCGATACGGGGATAGCAGCGCGCCATCTCCTCCTCGCCGCTGACCCAGATCAGCCGCCGTCGCCGCAGGGCGTCGGCGACCGGGATCGGCGCGTTGACGCCCACCCGCTCCCAGGGCGCGGCGAACGCCCGGGGCAGCCCGGCCATCACGGCCATCTCCAGAACCGGTTCGTCGGGAGCGAGGAGGTACACCGCGCCCGAATGGGCCTGCACGTCGTCCATGATCGTGGCCAGCGTGAGGGAGAGCAGCGGCCGGCCGACCGGTGCCCGGGGGGCGGCCGGTGCCTGGCCGGACGCCTGCCAGTCGGACACGCCGACCACCTCCTCGCATGGCCGCGACGGGTCCCAGGGGTCAAGGCTCTCTCGCGCGGACGTATCGCGCACGGCGAGCGGAACCCGTGCCCCGTCCGGCGGACCCGTGACGGCCCTCGGTGGACACCCCGGAGCGGACCGGAGCGGCCGGGAGGCCCGTGTGCGCCCGACGGGAACGCACGCCTGTACGAGGGCGGCGGGCACCGCCGCGCGACGTCGTGTCCGGACGCGGTCCGAACGGCGGTGCCGACCCCGGGTCCGGCGGCTCCGGAACCGTCGCAGGGGCTGCGCGAGCGTCCCGGAAGCGCTGTAATGACGGACGTGGTCAGTGAGGGCGCTGCGGGACGCAGAACGAGATCGTCGCGCGCCGAACTTGCCCTCAAGACGCTCACCGCGGACCTCGACTCCCGCGAACGGCTGCGCCGGATCCTCGAACAGGCGCTCGTCTTCGCAGGCGTCACCCTGGCCGCCGTGTACGTACCGGGCGAGGGCGGCGCCGAGCTGTGCCTGATCGAGTCCGCCGGGGTGCCCCGGACCCTGTACGGGCTGCGCGACAGCTATCCCGTCACCGGCACCACCCCCGCCGCGGACGTGCACCGCTCCGGACGACCCCGCTGGCTGACCCCGGAGGATCTCGGCCGCTGCGCCGACGCCCGCCGGCTGCCGTCCCAGGAGTTCTCCCTGGCCGTCCTCCCGCTGCGCGACGGCGGCTGCCTGGCCGCGGTCAGCGAGCACGAGGGCGGATTCGACAGCGAGGACCGCGAGTGCCTCTCCCTGCTCGCCGACGCCGTCACCTCCCCGGTCCTCGCCCCGGCCGGCGGGTCCGACGACCTGCCCGCCAGCTCCTTCAGCCTGGCCATGGACAGCGGACGCGTCGAGATCGACGACGAGATGCTGGAACTGTTCGGCATCAGCCGCGACGACTTCGACGGCAACGTCGACACCCTGCTGGCCCTGACCGTGCCCGAGGACCTGCCCTCGCTGATGTCGGTCGTGGAGGCCGACCACATGTCCATCGGAGACCGCGAGCTGGAGTTCCGCATCCTCCAGCCCTCCGGCGTACCCAAATGGCTGCGCCTGCGCGGGCGGCTCCTGCCGGGCGGCGACGGCCGGCCGGCCCGCCTGCTCGGCACGGTCGCGGACGCCTCGAAACTGCGCTCCGGGGTCAACGACGTGGCTCGCGTGCAGCGCCTCGCCGCGGCCCTGGCCACCGCCGGCACGGTCCGCGACGTCAGCCACGCCGTGGTGACCGCCCTGCGCAAGCCCCTCCAGGCCGACCGGATCGCCCTCGCCGAACTGGAGGGGGACCGGCTCGTCGTCACCGTCCTGGATCCGCCCGAGCCGGACGCCTGGCCCGAACTGTGGCGCAGCGAATGGCGCTCGGAGTGGCCGGACGCGCCGGTGCGCACCATGCCGACCCTGGCCTCGGCCCTGCGCGAGGGACGCGCCGCGATCTGGCCCGCCGGGACCGCTCTGGAGCCCGCGCTCGCCGACGTCGGGCCCGGTGGCCTCGCCGTCCTGCCGCTGGCCGCCGGCGGACGCATGGGCGGCGCCTGCCTGATCGGCTGGGACGCCCCGCACGACTTCGGCCCCGACGAACGCGCCCTGCTCACGGCCGCGGCGGGACTCGCCGGGCAGGCCCTCATGCGCGCCCACGCCTTCGACGCCGAACACGAACTCGTCGGCATGCTCCAGCGCACCCTGCTGCCCCGCAGACTGCCCCGGCTGCCGGGCGCGGTGGCCGTCGCCCGCTATCTGCCCACCACGGCGGGCCTGGAGGTGGGCGGCGACTGGTACGACGTGATCCCGCTGCCCGACAACCACGTCGCCCTGGTCATCGGCGACGTCCAGGGGCACAACGCCGGCGCCGCCACACTCATGGGCCAGATGCGCACCGCCCTGCGCGCGTACGCCGTCGAGGGGCACCCCCCGGACGTCGTGGTCTCCCTCGCCAACCGCCTCCTCATGGACATGGAGACCGACCTCTTCGCCACCTGCTGCTACGTCGACGTCGACATGGAGGAGGGGTCCGCCTGGTTCGTCCGCGCCGGACACCTGCCACCCGTACTGCGGCACCCCGACGGCGGCACGGAGATCGCCGAGTCCGAGGGCGGTCCGCCGCTCGGCGTCGTCCGGCAGGCCGACTTCCCCATGAGCCCGCTGCGTCTGCAGCCCGGCACCCTGGTGGCCCTGACCACGGACGGCCTGGTCGAGTCCGCCGAGCTCGACATCGAGGACGGCATCGCCCGGCTCGCCGCCCAGCTCGCCGAGTCCGACCCCGAGCACCTCGGACTCGTCGCCGACGCCCTGCTCGCGGACGCCAACCGCAGCGACGACGTGGCCCTGCTCCTGCTGCGCTACGACGGCATGTCGGTGCGCCCGCTGCGGGAGAGCTGGACGGTCTGGCGCGTTCCCGAGGCCGTCCGGCACGCCCGCCGGTTCACCCGGCGCGCCCTGCGCGCGTGGCGCGTCGGCGTCGACGCGGACGCGGTCCTCCTGGTCGTGTCCGAACTGGTCACCAACGCGCTCGTCCACACCGACGGGCCGGTACGGCTCGACCTGATGCTGATCAACAACCGGCTCCGCATCACCGTCGCCGACAACTCGCCGCGCACACCCGTCAAGCCGACGAGCATCGGCTGGGAGGCCACCGGAGGCCGCGGCATGCTCCTCGTCGAGGCCATGTCCGCGTCCTGGGGGACGGTCCCGGTCAGCGGCGGCAAGCAGGTGTGGAGCGAGATCGTCCTGGAGTGAGGCGGCCCCGCCCCCGGGGTGACACCCTGGACGGGTGCGCCTGCTGCTGATGTCCGACACCCACCTGCCCAAGCGGGCCAAGGAACTTCCCGCCCCGCTGCTGGCCGAGATCCCCCGCGCCGACGTGGTGATCCACGCGGGGGACTGGGTGGACGTCGCCACCCTCGACCTGCTGGAGGCCCGCTCGCGGGCACTGGTCGGCGTGTACGGCAACAACGACGGCCCGGAGCTGCGCGCCCGCCTCCCCGAGGTCGCCCGCGTCGAACTGGGCGGCCTGCGCTTCGGAGTCGTCCACGAGACCGGCGCCGCCCAGGGGCGCGAGCGCCGGTGCGCGGACCGCTTCCCCGGACTCGACGTCCTCGTCTTCGGCCACAGCCACATCCCCTGGGACACGACGGCGGGGACCGGGCTGCGCCTGCTCAACCCGGGCTCCCCGACCGACCGCCGCCGTCAGCCGTACTGCACGTACATGACCGCGCAGGTGGCCGACGGGGTCCTGTCGGACGTCGCTCTCCACCGGCTGCCGCCCCGGCGATGACGGGCCGGGGCGGCGGTGCGGACGCTCCCTAACCCTGGTCCGCCACGAACGACGCCATCCAGGCCAGCGCCGCGTTCCAGTTCACCGCCGTCTCGTTGGTCGACCAGGACTGGATGTCGTCGATGTAGCAGAACTGGCCGACGCAGCCCCTGAGCTTCTCCTGCGCATAGGGGTCCTGGAGGCTGGAGTTGGGACCTCCGGCGAGGGTGCCCTTCGGCGGGTTCGGCAGACCGGGGTCGAGCTCGTGCGCGTACCAGCGACTGTGCTGGTTGCGTGCGGCGACCTCGCCGTATCCCGTGACGTACGACTGGTTCAGGGCGTTCCGGCCGAGGAGGTAGTCCATGCTCTGCACCGCGCCGTCGCGGTACCTGCCGCGTCCGGTGATGTCGTACGCCGTGGCGACGACCACCGCATTGTTCAGCACCTGGCTGCTGGAGCCCCAGTCGTACCTGTTGCCCTCGGGGGCGTACGGCATCCCGTACGGCTGGGCGTCCAGCGTGGCCAGGTAGCCGTCGGCCGCCTCGGTCACGGACCGCCTGACCCGGTCGCGGCCGGGCAGCCTGCTCGGCACGGTCGCGAGGTCGAGCCGGGCGGGGACCGCCGTCCTCGACCAGTCGAAGCCGAGGGGGCCGAAGACGTCGGCCGTGTGGAGCGGCGAGCCGAGGACGTGGTCGGCGAACTCCTTGCCACCCGTGGTGAGATACAGCTCGGCCGCCGCCCAGTAGAACTCGTCGCTCGCGTCGGCGTCGTAGTAGGCGCCGCCGCCGGTGCCGTCCGTCTCGGACGGATACACCTCGGGGTGGGCCAGCGCGGCAGCCCAGGCGGTCCGGGCGGCCTTGAGCGCCTCGGCCGCGAATGCGCGGTCGTAGGGCCGGTAGAGGCGGGCCGCCTGCGCGGCCGTGGCGGCGAGGTTCAGCGTGGCCTGCGTGGTGGGCCGGTGCAGTTCGCGCTTCTGCGGGTCCTGGCTCGGCAGCAGCGGCAGTCCCGTCCACTGCTCGTCGTGGATCTTGCCGTGCGCCATGCCTGCGAGCGGCTCACCCGCGGGGACCTGCATCTTCAGCAGGAACTCCAGCTCCCAGCGCGCCTCGTCGAGGATGTCGGGCACCCGGTTGCCGCTCTCGGGGATGTCCAGTGTGCCGTCACCCAGCCCGGCGGGGCTTCCGGTGCGGGCCAGCAGCGAGCGCTCGTACGTGCTGAGCAGCTCCCAGGTGGCGATGCCGCCGTTGATGACGTACTTGCCGTGGTCGCCCGCGTCGTACCAGCCGCCGGTGACGTCGAGCGTGTAGTCGCACAGCCCCGGCTGGCACGGCACGTGTGCGTCGCCCCGGTTGGGCGCGACGTCGACGTGGCCGGCCGGGCGGGCGTAACCGGGTCGCAGCGAGCCGAGGATCTCGATGCCGCTGCGCTGGGTGTAGTAGTACTTCAGCGCGTCGGCGCGCAGGTCCTCGTAGGCGCCCGCGCCGATGTCGAAGGGACGGCTGGTCTCCCCGTCGGCGACCAGGGTGAAGTCGGCGCCCCGCTTGCGGTACGCGCCGAAGTCGATGGACTGGACGTTCTGGCCGGAGGACGCGTCGGTGCCCCGCGGCACCGTACGGCCCCGGGCCACCGTCCGGCCGTCGGCGTTCTTGAGCTGCCAGGGCATCCGTTCGGTGGACTCGGTGACCAGCGTGGCGTTCTTCGGGCCCGCGGGCAGGTAGGCGACCTGGTTGACCCGCACGCGCGGCCCGGTGTCGGGCTCGTAGACCTCCGGCGGGACTCCGCCCAGGAGCGACACGTCGTCCATGCAGAAGTGCCAGGGGTCGGCGCCGCCCCCGAGCTGGAAGCCGACCTGGCCCTGCGTGGTGTCGACCGGGGCGGTGAACGTGTAGGTGTAGGTGTCGCCCGCGACGCTCATCGCCGGAGAGGCCTCGAAGTAGGTGTCGTACGGGGAGACCGACAGTCCCACGACGGCCCGCAGCGGATGCCCCCCGGGCGAACCGGACGCGGCGAAACGGAGCCGGTACGTCTCGCCCTTCACCAGCGTGATGTCGTTCTGGCCGATCGCCGCGTCCCAGCGGTTGGCCGTGCCACCGGGCACGTCCGCGCACAACCGCCCCTCGGACAGCGCCGCCGTGACGTTGTTCGTGGTCCACCACGGAGCACTGGAGGTGTCGAAGGTGCCGTTCTTCACCTGCTCGATCTCGTCGGCTCCGGCTGGTCCGGCGGGCACGGTGACGAGGGCCGCCGCGACGAGTGCCGCCACGGCGAGCAGAGTGGTTCTGCGTCGTTTCACGTCCGGGCTCCTTGGGGGAGTGGGAGGTGCGGATGCCGACGCCCGCGGCCGTACTCGGGGCCCGTGTCGGACCGCGGACGCCCGTGTCGGGCTCAAGTGGCGTGGGAGCGCTCCCAGTTGCCGCTGCGAGGGACTGTAGGGGCGCGGGGGAGTGCGGGACAAGACGGGCGACACGGGTTCGCCGTCCCGGGTGAACGACCGTGCCGGATCCGGACGTTCTCCGGCTGGACGCCCGCTCCGGCGCTCCGGCAGCTCTGAACGGGCGATCGAGGGGTAGGCGGTGGGCGAGCCGGAACCGTACGACGGCGGGCCGGCCGCGCGTCCGCCCGCCGGCACTGCCGATGGAGGTGGTCATGGACCAAGCACCCGCACAGCGAAGGCCCGCCGGAAGGCCGACCCGGCATCGAACGGCCATGTGCGCGGCGGCGTTGGCGACCGCGGGGTCCATGGTCCTCGCCGCGTGCAGCGGGTCGCCGGGCGACGACGACGGCAAGCCGGGTGCGGCTGCGGACCGCCTCCGCATCGCCCCCGCCGCCGACGCCTCGTCCGTGCCGGTGACCCGGAAGGTGACCGTGCGCGCGGGCAGCGGAACGCTCACGTCCGTGAAGGTGCGCGCCCCCGGCCCCGGCGCCCTCGACGGTTCCTACTCCGAGGACAGGAACTCCTGGACGTCGCGTGCCCGGTTGGCGCCCGGCGTGACCTACACCGTCGAGGTGAGGGGAAAGGCGTCCGACGGCCGGAAACTGACCGAGCACCGCACCTTCACCACCGCCGAGCCCCCGAAGGCGCGGACCTTCGTCGGTGAGTACAACGTCGAGCAGGGGTCCACCGTCGGGACCGCGCTGCCCGTGTCGATCGTCTTCAACAAGCCGATCCGCGACAAGGCCGCCGTGGAGCGCCGCCTCCGGGTCACCTCGTCCCCCGCCGCGGCAGGCGCGTGGAGCTGGATGAAGGACCGCAATGGCAAGGACCGGATCGACTACCGCCCCCGGACGTACTGGAAGCCGGGCACCGAGGTCACCCTGCGGATGAACCTCGACGGGGTCGGCGCCGGGGGAGGGCTCTACGGCACCCAGACCCGGAAGATCGGCTTCACCGTCGGCAAGTCGGTCGTCAGCACGGTCGACGTGGCGAAGAAGCGCATGACGGTCACCGAGAACGGCGAGAAACTGCGGTCCCTGCCCGTGTCCACCGGGAAGAAGGGATTCGAGACCTGGGACGGCACGATGGTGGTGCTGAGCAAGGTCCCGTCCATCCGGATGGACTCCTCCACCGTGGGCATATTCGGCCGCGAGGCCTACGACCTCGGCAAGGTCAAGTGGGACGTGCAGCTGACCATTTCGGGCACCTACGCCCACGCGGCGCCGTGGAACGAGGGCAAGTTCGGCCGGGTGAACGGCAGTCACGGCTGCATCGGCATGAGCACCGAGGACGCCGAGTGGTTCTTCCGGCACGTCCACTACGGCGACCCGGTCACCGTCCTCAACTCCAAGGACACCGTTCCCCTCAACAACGGCTACGGGGACTGGAATGTCGACTGGAGCCGATGGCAGGCCGGCAGCGCCCTCAAGTGACCCGCGGGAGCGGCCCGGACCGGACCCGGCCGGGCACCCGGGCCCGGTCCGGCGGCATTCGCGGAAGGCCGCGTCGGGGCCGTTCGGCGGCCCCGCGGTCCGTCCGCGCACCCATCGGAAACGCCTCGGGCATCGCGCCCTGTCGTCGTGGCGCCGCCGATAGGATCTAATGGGCAGCCGCACGCGAGACGGACAGATTCCGAACGGCCTGTTCGACAGCCCCGTCTTCGATCCGTGCGACCCTCGACTCCGGATGGTTTTGGATGCCCGCCTCGCCTCAGCACGACTCCGCCTCTCCCGCGGAGACTCCGGCAGGATCACCGGCTGCGCCGCAGCACCACGGTCTGTTCCTCCAGCCGTGCTACACCGTCGAACTGCCCCCGCTGGACGAGGAGGAAGAGGCTTCCTACCCGGCGCCGTCGCGTCCGGTGAACCGGCAGCGCGGAGCGGCCCGCGGGCGCTGACCGCCGCTCCCGGGGCCGGCCCGTGACCGCCCGTCGGGCCGGTCCGGCCGGCCCCGGGGCGCGCCGGTTCCCGTGTCCACCGCACCGCCGGTCGCCGGAGGCCACAACGAGCGTTGCCCGTTTTGTGGTGATAACAATGTAGGGCGTCCGGCCATTCGGGCCGGCGGCCCAGGGATCGGCGGTATCGAAGATGGACGACTACCCCCTCCTCAACGTCTTCTGGACCATGTTCTGGTTCTTCCTCTGGATCATGTGGCTGTTCCTGCTGTTCAAGGTCATCACGGACATCTTCCGCAGCCATGACCTCAGCGGCTGGGCGAAGGCCGGATGGCTGATCCCGACGCTGCTGCTCCCCTACCTCGGTGTCCTGATCTACGTGATCGTCCGGGGCAAGTCGATGAGCAAGCGCGACGTCCAGGAGGCCCAGGACCGAGAGGCGGCCTTCAAGTCGTACGTCCGTCAAGCCGCCGCGGCCGACGGGAGCGGCGGCTCGGTGGACGAACTCGCCCGGCTCGCGGAGCTCCGGGACAAGGGAGCCCTCACCGAGGAGGAGTTCCAGCGGGCCAAGACGAAGCTGCTGACGACCTGAAGCGCCGGGCCCCGCGGGCTCAGTAGCGCACGGCCGTGCCGACCTCGGTCCGCACCTCCCCGGAGAGCTTGTGGGTACTGCGGGCGGTGGCGTCCCCGCTCCTGCCGGCCGGCACGTCGGCCACCGTCACCACGACGGTGTCCAGCGGGTTCCCGTCCGGGTCCTTGAAGTTGACCTGCACGGCGAAGGACTTCTGGGAGTCCGCGGTGTTGTCGGCCGTCACCGCGACCGTCGTACGCCCCTCGCCGTCCGTCCCGGGGTCGCCGAGCTGCACGTCGTTCTTCACGTCGACACCGCCCTTGATGTCGTCCAGCTTCCGGCCCGCCTCGGCGGTCGCGGACGCCAGGGCCTCGGACGCCTCCGAGGCGAGGGACGACGCCTTCGCCGTCGCCTCGGCGCCGATCGAGGCCGCCTTGCTCACGGCGTCCGAGGGGCTGCCCCCGTCGTCCGAACAACCGGCCGCGCCGCCGGCGACGAGCGCCGTCAGTACCGCCGCCGTCAGGCCCCGCGTCCAGTGACCAGCCATGCCGCCTCCATCGCTCGTTCCGGTCGGTCGTCCGTCCAGTGAACGGCCGTCGCGCCACCGCCGCGTGCCCCGCGGCACGCCTCGCGCGCGGCTTCACCCGTACGGACCCGCCCGGCTCGCCGCGGCCCCGGGCCCGGGGTCTGCTGGCACCGTTCGTTCGCCCGGACCAGCCCAGGGAGAACCATGTCGGACAGCGAGGCTCCGGCCCCCGACGCCGCGTCGGCCGAGCTGGCCAGGCTGCGGGCGCGGGTGGCCGCACTGGAGGTCGACCGGGAGGCGCGTGCGCCCCGGCACCGGGCGCGTTCCTTTCTCGCCGCCCTGCTCATCGTCGTCGGCTGCGTCCTGGCCCCGCTCAGCGTCGTCGCCTCGTGGGCCTCCGAAGAGGTGGGAGACACCGACCGGTACGTGGCCACGGTCGCGCCGCTCGCCTCCGATCCGGACGTCCAGAACGCCGTGGCGAACCGGGTGACGAACGCCGTCATGGACAAGATCGACATCGACGCGCTGCTCGCGGACGTGGCACCCGCCGACCGGCCCCGCCTGGAGAAGGCGCTCGGGAAGCTGGGCGGCGCACTGGACAACGCGGTCCGCGGGTTCGTCCACGACAAGGCGCGGGCGATCGTCGCCTCCGACGCCTTCGCGACCTTCTGGAAGGCCGCCAACCGGGACATCCACAGCGCCGTCGACAAGGCGCTCACCGGAAGCGGCGGCGGTGCCGTGAAGCTCGAGGGCGACAAGGTCACCCTCGACCTCGCCCCCGTCATCGACCGCGTCAAGCAGCGGCTCGTGGACGACGGAATGACCGTCGCCGGGCGGATCCCCGAGATCCACACCGACTTCACGGTGGTCGAGGCCGAGAACCTCGACAAGGTCAAGTCCGGTTTCCGGCTGCTCCAGATCGTCGGCAACTGGCTTCCGGTTCTCGCCGTCCTGCTCATCGCGGCGGGGGTCCTACTGTCCGCGCGCAGGCACCGTGCGCTGGTCGCGGGAGCGCTGGGCGCCGCGCTCGCCACGGCGCTGCTCGGTGTCGTCCTGACGGTCTTCCGGGACTTCTACCTGGACGCCCTGCCCTCCGGCGTCTCGCAGCCGGCCGCCGGATCCGTGTACGACACGATGACGCGTTTCCTGAGGGGAACCGTGCGCACCGTGGTGGTCCTGGGCGTGCTGATCGCCGTGGCGGCCTGGCTGAGCGGCCCCGGCCCGCACGCCGGGCGCGTCCGCGGGGCGTGGCTCTCGGGCATCGCCGCCACGCGCGCCGCGGCGGACCGCACGGGAATGCGCACCGGTCCGGTCGGCCCCTGGCTCCGCCGGCACCGGACGACGGTCACCTGGCTGCTCGTCGCGGTGGCCGCCGTGGTGTTCGTCCTGTGGAGCTACCCCACCGCCTGGGTCGTCGTGGGCATCGCGCTCGTCCTCCTCCTGGCGCTGGCCGTGGTCCACTTCCTGGCCGACGAGCCGGGACCGGCGGACTCCGCCTGACGCGAGCACCACTCGGCCGGCTGCGCGTCCCTCGATGCGGAGGCGTCCGCCACCGGGCGGGGGTGCCCGTCCCTCGGTGTGAGGGCGTCCGCCACCGGTCCCGGTGCCCGTCCCTCGATGCGGAGGCGTCCGGCACCGGGCCGGGGTGCCCCGCGGTCCTGTCGGTGATCGGCGGGCGAGCCCGCCGAGGGGCGGCCGCGGCCGCCGAAGCCCTCCGCCACCGGGCCACCCGTACCTTCAGCCGAAGCCCTCGGCCATCGGGCCGGGCGCCCCGGCGTCCGCGCGTCCGAAAAGACGGCGGCGCGAGCGGTGCCGGCGCTCAGTGGGGCCCCGGTCCGGCCGGGTGGATCGCGCCCGCGGTCGCCGTGAGCGGCCTGCCGCTGCCACCCCACCGCAGCGCGACGATCTCGGCGGCCACCGAAACGGCCACCTCCTCCGGCGTACGGGCCCCGAGGTCGAGCCCCACCGGTGAGCGCAGCCGGGCCAGCTCGGCCTCGCCGAGGCCGGCCTCCCGCAACCGGGCCGTCCGGTCGTCGTGGGTACGGCGGCTGCCCATCGCGCCGATGTACGCGGCCGGGCGGCGCAGCGCTTCCTGCAGCAGCGGTACGTCGAACTTCGGGTCGTGGGTGAGCACGCAGATCACCGTGCGCTCGTCGGTCGGTGTCCCGCTCAGGTACCGGTGCGGCCAGGCGACGACGACCTCCACGCCGCTCGGGAAGCGCGCGGGTGTGGCGAACACCGGACGGGCGTCGCACACCGTGACGCGGTAGCCGAGGAAGCGGCCGATGCGGGCGACCGCGGCCGCGTAGTCGATGGCGCCGAAGACGAGCATGCGCGGCGGCGGCGCGAAGGAGTGCAGGAAGACACTCACGGCGTCCTCGCGGCGCTCCCCGTGCGGCCCGTAGTGACGCAGCTCCGAGGTTCCCTGGGCCAGTTCGCCCCGGGCGTCGGCGGTGACGGCGACGTCCAGGCCCGCCGAACCCAGCGTGCCCCGGATCCCGCCGTCCGGCCCGTGCTCCGCGTCCGGCCACACGGCGAGCGAGGCACCCCGGCGCACCGGCCCGTCGGTGACCGTGGCGACGGTCACCGGCCGGCCCGCCGCCACCGACTCGGCGACCGCCCCGAAGCCGGGGTCCTCGGCGGGGCAGACGCGGCGCACCAGCACCGTGATCTCCCCGCCGCAGGTCAGCCCGACGGCGAAGGCGTCCTCGTCGCTGTAGCCGAACGTCTCCAGGCGCGCCTCGCCGCTCGCCGCGACCTCCTGCGCCAGCTCGAAGACCGCGCCCTCCACGCAGCCGCCGGACACGCTGCCCACCACCTCGTCGCCGGGACCCACCGCCATCGCGGCGCCCGGGTCGCGCGGCGCGCTGCGGCTGACGCCGACCACCGTGGCCAGGCCGAAGGGTGTTCCCTGCGTGTACCAACGGCTCAGCGCCGGGAGGATGTCACGCATCTCCCGCTCCTCTCCGGCCCGCCGGAGTCCCGCTCAAGGGGCTCCGGTCTCCGCGTCGCCCTCCTCGTCACGCTCGCCCTCGGCCTGCGAGGGCGTGGTGAGGCCCGGGTCCGTGTGCCCGGTGTCGTGGGTGCCGTGGGAGGAGTCGGCGGACGGCGTGTCCGTGCCCGTGCCGGGCTCGCCCTCGGCCTGTGACGGGGTGTGGTCGTTCATGGTCAGCCTCCCGGGTCGGCCGGTCGCCGCGCCGGCGCGTGTAGCGGGATCCCGCGCGCTCGGCGCGCCGGAGTCCGCGTGGCGTGTCGCCGGACGGGTGGTGGGGCCGGGGGACACCGAGCCGCTCCGGGGGCTCGGCGGGCCGCCTCTCCGTCCGCGACCGTCGGCATCACCCGTCACATCCGTGCGCCGGTGCGGGTACCCCGGGGGCGGCGGATCACCCGCGCCCGGAGCGGACACCTCGGGCTCCCTAATTCCGTTGCCCCCACCCCCCGCCGCCTGCTGCACTGTGGGGGACCGGTCGTCAGGACTCCAGGAGCACCCATGCGCGAAGCGTTCATGTCCCCCCGCGAAGGAATGATCACCTCTTCTAAGGACATGACGCTCTGTGCCCACCCTGAATCTGGGAATCCTCGCGCACGTAGACGCCGGTAAGACCAGCCTGACCGAGCGGCTGCTGCACGCCGTCGGGGTCATCGACGAGATCGGCAGCGTCGACGACGGCAGCACCCTCACCGACTCCCTCGCCCTGGAACGGCAGCGCGGCATCACGATCAAGTCCGCCGTCGTGTCGTTCGCGGTCGACGACCTCACCGTCAACCTCATCGACACCCCCGGCCACCCGGACTTCATCGCCGAGGTCGAGCGGGTGCTGAGCGTGCTCGACGGGGCCGTCCTGGTCGTCTCGGCGGTGGAGGGCGTCCAGGCGCAGACCCGCGTGCTGATGCGGACCCTGCAGCGGCTGCGGATCCCGACGCTCGTCTTCGTCAACAAGATCGACCGCGGTGGAGCCCGGTACGGGCCGCTGCTGGAGGGCATCGCCGCCCGGCTCACCCCCGCGATCGTCCCCATGGGCGAGGTCGGCGCCGCCGGAACCCGGGACGCGTACGTCACCCCGCTCCCGGCGCCACGGCTGCGGGCCCCGCTGCTCGACCTGCTCGCCGGACACGACGACGCACTGCTGGCCGCGTACCTCGAGGGCGGCGTGCCGGACGACCGGCTCCGCGCCTCCCTCGTGCGCCAGACGGGGCAGGCCCTGGTGCACCCCGTGTACTTCGGCTCGGCCATCACGGGGGCCGGCGTTCCGGAGCTGATCGCCGGGATCAGGGAGCTGCTGCCCGGCGCCGGGGGTGCCGCCGACGACCCGGTCGACGGCACGGTCTTCAAGGTCGAGCGCGGCCCCGCCGGCGAGAAGATCGCGTACGCGCGGATGTTCTCGGGCACCCTGCACACCCGTGACCTGCTGTCCTACGGGGACGGCGCGGCGGGCAAGGTCACCGCGATCAGCGTGTTCGAACAGGGCGCGGCGGTCCGCGGCCAGAGCGTCGGGGCGGGACGCATCGGCAAGCTCTGGGGGCTGGCGGACGTGCGGATCGGGGACAGGTTCGGCCAGTCACCGAAGTCGGGGGCGGACCACCATTTCGCCCCGCCGACCCTGGAGACGGTCGTCGTCCCCCGCCGGCCCGGCGACAAGGGCGCCCTGCACCTGGCGCTCACCCGGCTGGCCGAGCAGGACCCGCTGATCGGCCTGCGCCACGACGAGCTGCGCCAGGAGACCTCGGTCTCGCTGTACGGGGAGGTGCAGAAGGAGGTGGTCCAGGCGACGCTGGCCGACGAGTTCGGGCTCGACGTCGGGTTCCGGGAGACGACCACCATCTGTGTCGAGCGGCCCGTGGGAAGCGGGGCGGCGGTCGAGTTCAACGGCAAGGCGCCGAACCCGTTCCTGGCGACCGTCGGACTGCGCGTCGATCCGGCCCCGGCCGGTTCCGGTGTCGCGTTCCGGATCGGGGTCGAACTCGGCTCGATGCCGTACGCCTTCTTCAAAGCGGTGGAGGACACCGTGCGGGAGACCCTGCGCCAGGGGGTCCACGGCTGGGAGGTCCCCGACTGCACGGTGACGATGACGCACTCGGGCTACTCGCCGCGTCAGAGCCACGCGCACCAGGGCTTCGACAAGAGCATGTCGAGCACGGGGGCGGACTTCCGGGGACTGACCCCGCTGGTTCTGATGAGCGCGCTGCGGCGGGCCGGCTCCCAGGTGTACGAGCCCATGCACCGCTTCCGCCTGGAGACGCCGGCGGACACGCTGGCGGCGGTACTCGCCCTCCTGGCGAAGCTGCGGGCCGTGCCGGAGTCGACCGGGACGCACGGATCGACGAGCGTGCTGCGGGGCCGGGTCCCGGCCGCCGCCGTGCACGAACTGGAGCTGCAACTGCCCGGGGCGACCCGGGGCGAGGGCGAACTGGAGGCGGCGTTCGACCACTACGCGCCGCTCGCCGGGGGAGCCGTCCCGGAGCGTCCGCGCACGGATCACAACCCGCTCGACCGCAAGGCGTATCTGCTCAACGTGACGCGCCGGACGGTGAGTTGAGGGGAGGGCGGGCCGCCGGCCCGATGGTGACACGAGAACCTTACCGATGGGTCAGGGGTGTTGACGTGCCTCGGGTCCGCCCCGACTGTTGTGGGCATGGCGAAGTCACGCGCATCTCTGCTCGGCGTCCTCGTCCTCCTCACCGGCCTCCTCATGGCGGCGGGCGTGCGGCCCGCCGCGGCGCGGAGCCTGCCCGGCTCCCTGTGGTTCGACGAACCCGCGGCGGCCGTCCTCACCGTCGACCACGGCCGTTTCACCGACGGGCTGGGCCGCGAGGTGGTGCTGCGCGGCTACAACGTCTCCGGTGAGACCAAGCTCGAGGAGAACGGCGGACTGCCCTTCGCCTCGGTCGCCGACGCCCGGAAGTCCGCGGTGGCCCTGCGTGCCCTGGGCGGCGGCAACGCGGTCCGCCTGCTGCTCTCCTGGGCACACGCCGAGCCCGTGCGCGGCCGGGTGGACCCGGCGTATCTCGGGGCCGTCACCGACCAGTTGCGGGCCTTCCTCGACGCGGGGATCCGGGTGTTCCCCGACTTCCACCAGGACCTGTACTCCCGCCATCTCTTCGACGAGGACAGCTGGTACAGCGGCGACGGCGCGCCCCGCTGGGCCGTGGACGCCGGCGACTACCCCGACGAGTCCTGCGGCATCTGCCTCTTCTGGGGCCAGAACATCACCCAGAACCGGGCCGTCCAGGAGGCCTCGTACGACTTCTGGCACAACGCGAACGGCGTGCAGGACGCCTTCCTCGTCACGGCGCAGAGCACGATGACGCACATCCGGCAGCACCTGACCGCGGCGCAGTTCGCGGGCGTCGTCGGCTTCGACCCGTTCAACGAGCCGTACGCGGGCAGCTACGACCCGGGGCAGACCAGCCGCGCCTGGGAGCGTGACGTGCTCTGGCCCTTCTACGAGAGATTCCGGGCCCGGATGGACGCGGCGGGCTGGCAGGCCAAGCCCGCCTTCGTCGAGCCGCAGCTCTTCTGGAACGCCAATCTCGACTTCCAGCGGCAGGAGGGCGGGCTGCTGGACGCCGGCCGACTCGGTCCGCGGTACGTCCTCAACACCCATTTCTACGACCAGAAGGCGATCTCCGGCGTCTTCATGTGGGGCAAGGCCCGCGACGGTCGGTACGCGGCGGACTTCGGGGCGGTGCGCGACCGGGCCGCGGCCGCCGGCACGGCGGCGGTCGTCAGCGAGTTCGGCCACCCGTTGTCCGGCCCCGTCGCCGACAAGGCTCCGACGGTCCTCAAGGCCATGTACCAGGCACTCGACTCCCGCCGGCCGGGGGCCGCATGGTGGTCCGACCCGGCCGCCTCGGGCCCGGTCCTGTCCGGTACGCAGTGGCAGTGGGACCTCTACAGCGGACGTCACCACGAGCCGATGAACGGCAATCCCGACAAGGTCCTCACCTCCGGCGACGCCTGGAACGACGAGGACCTCTCCGCCGTGGCGCTCGACGGCACGGGCCGAGCCGTCCTGCGCCAGGACGGCCGCCTGCTGGACCGTCTCTACCCGAGCGCCACCGCCGGCACGACGGTCGCCTTCACCTACGAGGACCGCTCCCGGGACGGCACGGCCACCCTGACCTGGAATCCCGTCCCCGGCTCGCTGCCGAAGGTCGCGCAGCTGGTCGGCCAGGGCCGGTACGGCCTGCTCGTCTGGCGTTCCGACGGCACGGACGCCCCGACGGAACTGCACCTGCCGGCGTCGTTCCCGGCGTCCGCCACCACGGTGGTCTCCGACGTCGGGACGACGACCGCGCCGCCCGCCTACACGCGGACGACGCCCGTCGCCGCGGCTCCCGAGCCGGGCGGCACGGGAGCCCGCCGGCTCCTGCTCACCGCGCCCGGTCCGGGAACCGTGCACTACGCCCTCGTCACGGACGGCGCGGCGGCGCCGTCCGCCGCCCTGCTGGACGCGGCCCGGTCGGAGCTGGCGTCCTGGGTGGCCGAGAGGGTCAACCAGCGGACGGCCCGGTCCAGTTCGCCGGCACCCGGGCCAGGCGCACCCGCTGGGGATGGTCGCCGACCGCCACGGACGCCGTCCGGCGGCCGGTGGTGAAGTCGATCGACGTGACCCGGTCGGCTCCGCTCTCCGAGACGACGCAGGACCGGCCGTCGCCGCTGACCGTCGCCCAGTACGGCTTGGAGGCGGTGACGAGCGGGCCCTCCTGCAGGGTCGCCCGGTCGACGACGGTCGCGTAGTCGTCCATCGTCCCGGCGACGCACAGCTTGGTGCCGTCGGGGCTCGTCGAGAGGCCGTGGTGGCGGGAGTCGTTGACCCAGGTGGTGCGGTCGCCGCTGGTGGCGGGGTTCTTCGGGAGGGTCTTCACCCGGGTGATCCGGTCGCTCGTGACGTCGTACTCCAGGAAGCCGTTGAAGAACGACACCTGGAAGTACAGCGTGGACTCGTCGGGGCTGAAGACGGCGGGCCGGACCGCGTCGGAGTAGTCCCTCAACCCGGCGGCGTCGAGGCGCTGCCGCATGTCGATCACCTTGACCTGCTTGAAGGTGCCCGCGTCGACGACGGTGATGCGGCGGTCGCCCTTCGTCCAGTCCAGCCACGGTTCGTCCAGCGCGGTGTTGACCTCGCCGATGGACATGTTCCAGAGGTACCTGCCGTCGCGGCTGAAGACGTTCTCGTGCGGCTTGTCGCCGGTGGCGAAGGACCCCAGCTGCTTGCCGGTGACGATGTCCAGGACGTGCACGGTGTTCGCGGTCGAGGCGGAGACGGCGACCCGGGTGCCGTCGGGGGAGACCGCCATGTGGTCGGCGCGGTAACCCGACACGCGGAACCGCCAGTTGATCCTGCCGGTGGCGAGGTCGATCGAGACCACGTCGGCGAAGCTCGGGCGCGAGACGACCATCGACGTCCCGTCCGGCGTGGCGTACATGTCGTCGACGAGCTGGTCGTGCCCCTCCCCGACGCCGGCGCGGATGCCCTGGTAGTAGGCCCACTTGATCGGGTCGGCGTTGATCTCCGCCAGGCGTGCCGCCTTGTCGGGCACGACGTCGATCCGGCCTATCTTCGCGAGGTCACCGGTGGACTCGATGACGTCGGCGGTGCCGTCCCAGTTGTTCCCGACGAACATCACCTCGCGCAGCCCGGCCGAGGAGTCCCGGGGAGCGGCTGCCGTGGTGGCGGTGGCCGTCCCGCACAGAACGAGGGCCAATGCGCTGGCGAGGGTGCAGAGGCGGCGTGAGCGAGGAGCGGGCATGGTGGGTCCTTGTCGTAGGCGGGAGGTTCTGATGGCAAGGGCATGACAAGGTGAGATCTGAACACGCCTGCGTTCAGAGTTGACTTACTGGAAAGTAAGGAGAGGGGTGCCCTCTCCACAAGACTCCGTACGCGACAAAATCGAGAGGGGACGGTGACCAGGCGGGGCGACCGGGAGGAGGCACGGTGGCGGGCAGGCTGAAGCAGCCGACCGGGCGGTACGGGGGCAGGTCCGCCGAGGAGCGGCAGGCCGAACGGCGTCGCCGCTTCCTGGACGCCGCACTGCAGGTCTTCGGCGGCACGCCGGGCTTCCGGTCGGCCACCGTCGCGGCGCTCAGCGAGGCGGCGGGCCTGTCCACACGTCAGTTCTACGAAGAGTTCCGCACCCTGGAGGACGTGCTGGCCGTCCTGCACCTCCAGGTCAACGACTGGGCCGAGGAGGCCGCGCTGGCGGCGCTCGCCGAAGCCCGGGAGCTGCCGCTCGCCGAGCGTGCCGCCGCGGTGTTCCGGGCCTACGCCGCCGACGTCACCGCCGATCCGCGCCGCATCCGCATCGCTTTCGTCGAGATCATCGGCGTCAGCCCCGCGCTGGAGGAGCAGCGGCTCGCCCGCCGGGCCCGCTGGGTCGACTTCATCTGCGCCGAGGCCGACGCGGCCGCGGCCCGCGGTGAGGCGGCACGCCGCGACTACCGGATAGCGGCCACGGCGTTCATCGGCAGCGTCAACGGCCTCCTGCACGACTGGAGCGCCGGCCGGGTCGACGCCACGCTCGACCAGGTCGTCGAGGAACTCGTCCGGCAACTGCTGGGCATCCTGCGCCCGCCCGGCTGGTCGCCGGACGCCCACCGGGCCTGACACCGGACGGTCCGCGCGCGCCCGCTCCGGCCTGGGCCGTCCGTCGCGGTCACCCGTGACGGACGGCGCAGGCCAGTGTGCTCAGCAGGATCACGGCGAAGGTCGTGACCAGCGCGGCCTCCGAGTACAGGCGGCGTCGCAGTGCGCGGTACAACGCCTCGTACTCGGCGCGCAGTTGGGTGCTCCGCCGCGCCGTGCGTTCCCACGACCGGCGGGTGAGCGCGAGATGGTGGTCGGCGTAGCGGGTCCGCAGCACCTCCCGCTCGGCCTCCGTGAGCCAGTCGAGCGGGCGGATGAAGCGGGCGGCCTCGGCGCGGCCCTCGGCACGAGCGGCCTCGATGAGGAGATGCCCTTCCACCTCCCTGATCAGCGCCCCGGTGTCCGCAAGGCGGTCGTCTCCGGCGGTCATCGGGGCACCCTCCGCTCGGCGCGCGCGTCACCCGCCGCCGTCGCGGACAACGCCTGCGCGGACGCCCCGCCGGGGTGGTGCAGGTCGAACGCCGGGGATTCGGAGCGGATCCGCGGCAGGGTGAGGAAGTTGTGCCGCGGGGGCGGGCAGGAGGTCGCCCACTCGAGCGAACGGCCGTGGCCCCACGGGTCGTCGACCTCGATCTTCTTGCCGTACTTGGCCGTCTTCCAGACGTTGTAGAAGAACGGCAGGAACGAGATGCCGAGGACGAAGGAGAAGATGCTCGACACCGTGTTGAGGGTCGTCAGACCCTCCACCGCCAGATAGTCGGGGATGCGGCGCTGCATTCCGTTGACGCCCAGCCAGTGCTGGACCAGGAAGGTGCCGTGGAAGCCGATGAACAGCGTCCAGAAGGTGATCTTGCCGAGGCGCTCGTCGAGCATCTTGCCGGTCATCTTCGGCCACCAGAAGTGGAAGCCGGAGAACATCGCGAACACCACGGTGCCGAAGACCACGTAGTGGAAGTGCGCCACCACGAAGTAGGAGTCGGACACGTGGAAGTCCATCGGCGGCGAGGCCAGGATGACGCCGGTCAGACCACCGAAGGTGAAGGTGATCAGGAAGCCGACCGCCCACAGCATCGGTGTCTCGAAGGACAGCGAGCCCTTCCACATCGTGCCGATCCAGTTGAAGAACTTCACACCGGTCGGTACGGCGATGAGGAACGTCATGAAGGAGAAGAACGGCAGGAGCACACCGCCGGTGACGTACATGTGGTGCGCCCACACGGTCACGGACAGGCCGGCGATCGCGATGGTCGCGCCGATCAGGCCCATGTAGCCGAACATCGGCTTGCGGGAGAACACCGGGATGACTTCGGAGATGATCCCGAAGAACGGCAGGGCGATGATGTACACCTCTGGATGGCCGAAGAACCAGAAGAGGTGTTGCCAGAGCAGGGCTCCGCCGTTCGCCGCGTCGAAGACGTGCGCACCGAATTTACGGTCCGCCTCCAGGGCGAACAGTGCCGCCGCCAGGACGGGGAAGGCCAGCAGCACCAGCACCGCGGTGAGCAGCACGTTCCATACGAAGATCGGCATGCGGAACATCGTCATGCCGGGCGCGCGCATGCAGATGATCGTGGTGATGAAGTTGACCGCGCCCAGGATGGTGCCGAAGCCGGAGAACGCCAGGCCCATGATCCACATGTCGGCGCCGATGCCCGGCGAGCGGACCGCGTCCGAGAGCGGGCTGTAGGCGAACCAGCCGAAGTCGGCCGCGCCCTGCGGGGTGAGGAAGCCACCGACCGCGATGAGCGAGCCGAACAGGTACAGCCAGTAGGCGAACATGTTCAGCCGCGGGAACGCCACGTCGGGCGCACCGATCTGCAGCGGCATGATCCAGTTCGTGAAACCGGCGAACAGCGGCGTCGCGAACATCAGCAGCATGATCGTGCCGTGCATCGTGAACGCCTGGTTGAACTGCTCGTTCGACATGATCTGCAGACCCGGGCGCGCCAGCTCGGCGCGCATCAGCAGCGCCATGACGCCACCGATGCAGAAGAACGCGAACGACGTGATCAGATACAGCGAGCCGATCGTCTTGTGGTCGGTGGTCGTCAGCCACTTCACCACGGCTCCTCCGGTGCGGTGCGCGCGTACGGGGGCGGGCGGTGCGGACCGCGTCGCCGGCACAGTGTTGCTCTCCATGCCCCGCCTGTGTCCGCACGCCGGGCCGCCGTCACACTCGTGGGGAGCGACGAGCGTCACACCGGCGGGTGTGACGATCACGGACCTGCCGGACACCTACGGAGCATGAGCGACGACGAAATCTTCGCCGCTGCCTATCGCGAGCACTACTGGGCGGTCAGCCGCTACGTCGCGCGGCGACTGGACGGCCGGACGAACGACGTGGAGGAAGTGGTGGCGGAGGTGTTCACCGTCGCCTGGCGCCGACGTGCCGAGCTCCCGCCCGTCCCGCTGCCGTGGCTGTACGGCGTCGCCCGCAACTGCCTGGCCAACGCCGTCCGCGGATACGGACGGCGGCGGCGGCTCGTCGACCGGCTCGCCGGTCACGAGAGCGCGCAGGGGCGGCAGACCGTGGACAGCCCCGACGCCGAGGCCCCCGGTGCCTGGGTGCACGACGCGCTCGCCCGTCTCGGCCCCGCCGACCAGGAGGTGCTGCGCCTCACGGCATGGGAGGAGCTCGGCATCGACGAGGTCGCCGTCGTCCTCGGCTGCGGCAGCCGGGCGGCGGCGATGCGGCTGCACCGGGCACGGCGCCGCCTGAGAGCCGAGATCGCCCGCCTCCCGAGCGCCGACCGTCCCCGCGACCCCGGTACTCCCGGCCGGGAACCGTCCCGCGACGCAGGTACTCCCGATCAGGACCCGCCCCGCCCTGCCGGTTCGCCCGGCCCGGACTCGCCGCGTCACAACGGGAATCGGGGCTCGGACGCGTCCGCGCGCGCCGAGGTTCCCGGGTACGAACCGGTACGCCTTCCGGTGGTCCCCGGTTCGGGGCAGGCCCGTCACGCCGGGCCTCCCACCGCCCCGAGCCCCCGTGCCGCCGAGCCGTGCGGCGTTCGGGCGGCCCGTCACGACTGCACGGAGGAGCGCGGCCATGGCTGACGAACTCGATCTGCTGCGCCGGGCCGACCCGGTGCCGCCCGGCGACCCCCGCTTCCGGGACCGGCCGCTCGACCACCACGCCGAACGCCGCCTGAACCGGCTCCTCCACGGTGTGCCGGGGGCCGGGCGCCTCGGGCGCACGCGCCGCCCGCGGCGCCGGGCCCTGAGCCTCGCCGCGGCCGCTGCCGTCGCGGCCCTCGCGCTCACCCTGCTGCTGTCCGGGCCGACGACCGCTCCGGCCGTCGCGGCGCCCCGCCCCCTGGTTGTCGAGGCCGGGTCCGCCGCGGTCCCCCTGGACCGGGTCGCCGACCGGGCGGCCACCGCGGACGACCCGTCCCGTCTGCGCCAGGGAACCCACGTCCAGACGTGGAGCCTGGCCATGACGAGCGGCTCCGGCGCCCCGCCGCCGATCACCCTCCCCGAGGAACGCGTCGTCCGCTGGAGGCCCGACGGCAGCCACACGGAGCTCGTCGTGGCGACCGACCCGCGCCACCCGGGCAGGCCGGTCCTCACCGACGGCGACGACACCCCGCGCACCGTGGCGGACGGCCACGTCCTCAGTGCGCGGTCGTACCCCCCGAGCTGGAGCGACGCCCCTCCCCGGGGCCGACCGCCGCACGACGTCGGCGGGCTGCGCGCCTACCTGGAGGAGATCGACACCACCTCGACGGCGGACACGCCCGGACTCCTCGACGCGACCGCAGAGTTGCTGGACCACTGGACCCTGGGCGGCCGCGAGTCGGCCGCGCTGGCGCGGGTCCTGGCCGACGCCGGGGGACTGCGGCCGGCCGGTGCGGTCACCGACCGGCTGGGACGCTCGGGGCAGGCGTACGTCTACGACGACACGGCGCACTCCGTACGCCGGATGCTGATCCTGGACCCGGCGACCGGCGCGGTGCTGGGGCTGGAGGACACCGTCACCGAGGACGGTTCCGAGTACGGCGTGAAGGCCGGTGACGTGATGTCGTACAGCGCGTGGATGCGGTGATCCCACGGCGGTCCGCAGCGGGTTCGGGTCCGGGGGCCGGCGGGGCGACCCGTACCCGCCCCACCGGCCCCCGGACGGCTCACCGGGAAGGCAGGCGCCGCCTGCGCGTGGCCCGCGCGACCGGACGCGGACGGGAGCGGGCCGCGCGCAGGACCGAGCGCAGCAGGGACAGGGCGGCCAGCCGGCCGGCCGAGGAGACCGGCCCGGGCCGCCGTGCCGGGGCCGGACGTGACCGGCCCATGGTCGCCCGCGCCGACATGGTCCAGGTCACGCGGGACGTGAACTGGACCCTCGGCCACTCCCTGATCACTCGTCCCATGCCTGCAGCAACGTGTGATCGACGATCTTGCCGTCCCGGAGCGCCACCATCGACTGCGACAGCACCTTCACACCGTCCGGGTACACGCAGGACTCCGTGAAGGCGACGTGGTCGCCCTGGACGACGCACTGCTCCAGCTTGTGGGTCATGTCCCGGCTGTAGACGTCGGTCAGCATCTCGCCGATCTTGTCCCGTCCGTGCATGACCATGGGGTGGCTGGGCTGGGTGTTGCGGTCGACGACGCGTACCTCCGCGTCGTCCGCGTAGAGCGACAGAAGCGTCGCCGCACTGTGTCCTTCGATGCCCCGGCGCAGCGCTTCGGTGTCGAAGGCGGGACCTGCTGCGGTGCCCATGATGACCTCCTTGCAAGGCCGCGGCCCGGCGATGAGCGAGCCGCGAAGGGCCTCTCCTTCGAGGCTCCTCCGCCGTGGAGAGGTCGGCAAGCGCAGCCGGTTCTCTGCGCCTCTCGGGTGAGGAGCAGAGCACGGCCGTGTCCGGCCGGGGGCCGTCGGCGTTGCTGTAGGCATGATCTCAACACGACGCATCGTTGCCGCCGTTGGTCTCGCCGTCAGTGCCACGGGGCTCGCCGCCCCGGCCGCGAACGCGCTCGGTGCCGACACCTTGGGCGTGGCGCCGATCAGCCCGGTAGCCCAGCTCGACGCGCTCGCCCAGAGCAATGTCCCGGCGGAGCACCGGGAGCAGCTCCCGCACGTCTCCAGCCAGCTGGCCGGACTCAACCGACTGCACGACCTCAACCAGCTCCACCAGGCCACCGACCTCGTCGCCCCGGTCGTCGGTCTGCTTCCGGTCGGCTAGCACCGGGCACGCCGGACGCTCAGGCCGAGTCCGTGCACATCGCTCCAAGGGCCCCCGCCCCGGCGGGGGCCCTTGACATTCCCGGGACGGGGTCGGAGCATCCGGAGTAGTTGAATGAATGAAATTTCACCCTGCGAACAAGCGGGGCGGTGCGGCGCCCGGGCCGCTCCGAGCGCCGCCGTCGCGACCGCCGAACCGACGCACCGAAGGAATCCGCGCCATGTCCCTCACCCGTGACCTGCTGATCGGCGGCAAGGACGTTCCCGCCGCCTCGGGCCGTACCGCCGAGGACGTCGACCCCTACACCGGCGAGGTGTACGCGACGGTGGCGGCCGCCGGACCGGAGGACGTCACCCGGGCCGTGGACGCGGCCGACGCCGCCTTCGACGCGTGGGCGGCGCTCGATCCCTTCACCCGCCGCGCGATCTTCCTCCGGGCCGCCGACCTCCTCGACGGCAGGGGCGAGGAGGTGGCCGAGCTGATGGCACGGGAGGCGGGCGGCACCCGGCCGTGGGCCCACTTCAACGTGGCGCTCGCCGCGAACATCCTGCGCGAGGCGGCCGCCGCGGTCACCGCTCCGCGCGGCGAGGTGCTCAGCGCGCAGGAGCAGGGCGTACTGGGCCTCGCCGTGCGCGAACCCCTGGGCGTCGTCGCCGCCTTCGCGCCCTGGAACGCGCCCGTCATCCTCGGCGTGCGGGCCGTCGCGGCGCCACTGGCCGCCGGCAACACCGTCGTCGTGAAGGCGAGCGAGGACGCTCCGATCGCCTGTGCGCTGCTCGTGGCGGACGTGCTGAGGGAGGCGGGGCTGCCCGACGGGGTGCTGAACGTGATCACCAACGCCCGCGAGGACGCCGCCTCGATCGCCGAGACGCTGATCGCGGATCCCCGGGTGCGTGCCGTCAACTTCACCGGTTCCACCGGCGTCGGCCGCATCATCGGTACGCACGCCGCCACCCACCTCAAGCCCGCGGTGCTGGAGTTGGGCGGCAAGAACGCGATCGTCGTCCTCGACGACGCGGACGTGGACTACGCGGTCGACGCCGTCACCTTCAGCGTGTTCATGAACGCGGGCCAGATCTGCATGTCCGGCGACCGCGTCCTCGTCCACGAGTCCCTCGCCGAGGAGTTCACGCGCAAGTTCACCGCGAAGGTCGCCGCGCTGCGGGCCGGCGATCCACGCCACCCGCACACCGTCGTCGGCCCGCTGGTCGACGCGTCCGCCGCCCGGCGCGTCGCCGCACTGGTCGAGGACGCCGTGGCCCAGGGCGCCAGGGTCCTCACCGGGGCCGGTGCCCCGGAGGGCGCGGTGCACCCGGCGACCGTGCTGACCGACGTCCCGAGGGCCGCCGAGCTGCACTACGCCGAGGCGTTCGGACCGGTCTGCGTCGTCGAGACCTTCGCCGACGACGACGCGGCCGTCGCCGCGGCCAACGACACCGACCACGGCCTCACATGCGGCGTGATCACCGAGAACGCCACCCACGGGCTCGCCGTCGCCCGACGGATCCGTACGGGCATAGTGCACATCAACGACCAGTCGGTCGCCGACGAGCCGCACGCCCCGTTCGGCGGGGTCAAGGCCTCCGGGCACGGCCGCTTCGGCGGACGCTGGGGGATCGAGGCCTTCTCCAGCACCCGCTGGGTGACCATCGCCACCCAGCAGGCGCACTTCCCCTTCTGACGGCCCGTCACTGCGCACGCTCGCCACATTGGGGGAGGCCGGCCCGTCAGGCCGCCGTCGCGAGGAACTGCGTGGCGGCCAGTTCGGCGTAGAGCGGGTCCCTCGCCACGAGATCGCGGTGGGTGCCCACCGCGCGGACACGGCCCGCGTCCATCACGACGATGCGGTCCGCCATCGTCACCGTCGACAGCCGGTGGGCCACCACGAGAACCGTCGTCGTACGGGAGACATCGGCGACCGTGTCGCGCAGCGCGGCCTCGTTCACCGCGTCCAGCTGCGAGGTGGCCTCGTCGAGGAGCAGCAGCCGGGGACGGCGCAGCAGGGCGCGGGCGATCGCCACGCGCTGGCGTTCACCCCCGGACAGCCTCGTGCCCCGGTGGCCGACGAGGGTGTCCATACCGCTCGGCAGTCTGCCGATCAGTCCGTCGAGCCGGGTCGTCCTCACGACCCGGTCCAGCTCGGCCCCGTCCGCGTCCGGATTGCCCAGCAGCAGATTGTCGCGCAGGGAACCCGACAGGACCGGCGCGTCCTGCTCGACATAGCCGATGGCGGCGCGCAGCCGCGGCAGCTCCCAGTCCTCCACAGCCCGTCCGTCGATGCTGATGACACCCGCCTCGGGGTCGTAGAACCGCTCGATGAGGGAGAACACGGTCGTCTTGCCCGCCCCGGACGGGCCGACGAACGCGGTCATGCCCCGGGCCGGGACGGCGAACGTCACGCCGTGGTGGACGTACGGCAGGTCGTCGGCGTACCGGAAGCGGACGTCCTCGAAGGCCAGCGCGGCCGGTTCGGCGCCGGGGGAGGGCAGCGGCGCGGGGCGGGAGACGGGTTCGGCCGGCAGGCTCAGGGCCTCCTGGATCCTGGCCAGTGCCGCGGCTCCGGTCTGGTACTGGGTGACGGCGCCGACGACCTGCTGGATCGGCGACATCAGATAGAAGACGTACAGGAGGAACGCGACCAGCGTGCCGACGTCGATGGCCCCCGTCGCGACCCGGGCACCGCCCACCGCGAGCACGGTGATGAACGCGATCTGCATCGCCAGGCCCGCCGTGTTGCCCGCGGCGGCCGACCACTTGGCCGCGCTCACGCTCTGCCGCCACGACTCCTCGGCCGCGGCGTGGACGGTCCGCTCCTCCCGGTGCTCGGCTCCGGACGCCTTCACAGTGCGCAGGGCGCCGAGGATCCGCTCCAGCGAGGCGCCCATCACCCCGACCGCGTCCTGCGCCCGGCGGCTCGCCCGGTTGATGCGCGGCACGATCACGCCGAGGACGGTGCCCGCCCCGACGATCACCGCGAACGTGACGCCCAGCAGCACCGGGTCGACGAAGCCCATCATCGCCACCGTCGCGACCAGGGTCAGTCCGCCGGTGCCCAGTCCGACGAGCGAGTCGGTGGTGACCTCCCGCAGCAGCGTGGTGTCCGAGGTGATGCGGGCCATCAGGTCGCCGGGCTCGCTGCGGTCCACCGCGGGTATGCGCAGGCGCAGCAGATACGAGGAGAGGGTGCGCCGAGCGCCGAGCACCACGGACTCGGCGGTGCGCCGGAGGACGTACGAACCCAGCCCGCCCACCGCCGCGTTGGTGACCACCAGCACCGACATGCCCAGCAGGGCACCGGTGATGGAGCGGTCGTCGGAGAGGTCGTCGATGAGACCGCGTGCCACCAGGGGCAGCAGCAGCCCGGTGGCCCCGGTGCCGAGGGCCAGCAGTGCGCCTGCCAACAGGGCCCGGCGATGCGGTCGTACGTACCCGAGGAGCAACCGCCAGGCGGGGGGTGCGGCTTCGGACTCTGCGATGCTCACGGGGCTCCTCGTGGGAGTCGGGGCGGACCCTTCAGGCTACGTCGCCGCGGGGACGGGACGGGGCGGGATCGTGCGAGGGCCGGCGTCCGTGCACTGCCGTGGGAGGCGTTCCGCCCCCGGCGGCCGAGCGGGTTGCGGCGGCTCGGCCCGGTCACACCGTAGGGTCGGGCGAGAGGACGTCGACCGAAGGGAAGGGTTCATCACATGGCGCAGGAAGTACGCGGCGTGATCGCACCGGGCAAGGACGAGCCGGTGCGCGTCGAGACCATCGTCGTGCCTGATCCGGGGCCGGGCGAGGCCGTGGTGCGGATCCAGGCCTGCGGGGTGTGCCACACCGACCTGCACTACAAGCAGGGCGGCATCAACGACGACTTCCCGTTCCTGCTCGGCCACGAGGCCGCGGGCGTCGTCGAGTCGGTCGGCCCGGACGTCACGGACGTCGCACCCGGCGACTTCGTGATCCTCAACTGGCGCGCCGTGTGCGGGCAGTGCCGCGCATGTCTGCGCGGGCGGCCCTGGTACTGCTTCGACACGCACAACGCCCGGCAGAAGATGACTCTCACGGACGGCACGGAGCTGTCGGCCGCCCTCGGTATCGGTGCCTTCGCCGAGAAGACGCTGGTCGCCGCAGGACAGTGCACCAAGGTCGACCCCGCGGTGTCCCCCGCCGTGGCCGGGCTGCTCGGCTGCGGAGTCATGGCGGGCATCGGAGCCGCCATCAACACCGGCAACGTCGGACGCGGCGACACGGTCGCCGTCATCGGCTGCGGCGGAGTCGGCGACGCGGCCGTCGCCGGGTCCCGGCTGGCCGGCGCGGCGAAGATCATCGCCGTCGACATCGACGACCGGAAGCTGACCACCGCCCGCGAACTCGGCGCGACGCACACGGTCAACTCCCGGGAGAACGATCCCGTCGAGGCGATCCGCGAACTCACCGGCGGCTTCGGGGCCGACGTCGTCATCGAGGCCGTCGGCCGCCCGGAGACGTACCGGCAGGCCTTCTACGCCCGCGACCTCGCCGGGACCGTCGTGCTCGTCGGCGTGCCCACCCCGGAGATGAAGCTGGAACTGCCGCTCCTGGACGTCTTCGGCCGCGGTGGTTCCCTCAAGTCCTCCTGGTACGGCGACTGCCTGCCGTCCCGCGACTTCCCCATGCTGATCGACCTGCATCTGCAAGGACGCCTGGATCTCGGGGCGTTCGTGTCCGAGACCATCGCGCTCGACGAGGTGGAGAAGGCCTTCGAGCGGATGCACCAGGGCGACGTCCTGCGTTCGGTGGTGGTGTTCTGATGACGCACGCCCGCATCGACCACCTCGTCACCTCCGGCACGTTCTCGCTCGACGGCGGCACCTGGGACGTCGACAACAACGTGTGGATCATCGGCGACGACCACGAGGCGATCGTCGTCGACGCCGCGCACGACGCCGACGCCATCGCCGACGCGGTGGGCGACCGCCGGCTGCGGGCCATCGTGTGCACCCACGCGCACGACGACCACATCGACGCGGCGCCCGCCCTCGCGGAGCGGACCGGCGCCACGATCTGGCTGCACCCCGACGACCTGCCGCTGTGGAAGCTGACCCACCCCGACCGGCTGCCCGACGCCTGGCTGGCCGACGGGCAGGTCATGGAGGTGGCCGGCACCGACCTGACCGTCCTGCACACCCCGGGCCACGCCCCGGGCGCGGTGTGTCTGTACGCCCCCGGTCTGAACAGCGTCTTCACCGGCGACACCCTCTTCCAGGGCGGTCCCGGGGCCACCGGCCGCTCCTACTCGCACTTCCCGACGATCGTCGCGTCGATCCGCGAGCGTCTGCTCGGGCTCCCGCCGGAGACGGTGGTGCGCACCGGACACGGGGACACGACCACCGTCGGGGCCGAGGCACCGCACCTGGACGAGTGGATCAAGCGCGGACACTGACGCCTTCCGCGTCGGCCGCGGTCGCCGGTCCCGTACGCCCGGGGCCCACGACCGCGGCCGGCCGGGTCAACGCACGGGCAGCGCCAGGTACTTGTACTCCAGGAACTCCTCGATCCCGACCCGGCCGCCCTCCCGGCCCAGCCCGGACTGCTTGATCCCGCCGAACGGTGCCGCGGGATTGGACACCAGTCCGGTGTTGATGCCGACCATGCCCACCTCCAGTCGCTCACCGAGACGCAGGGCGCGGTCCAGACCCTCCGTGAAGACGTAGCCGACCAGGCCCCAGGGAGTGTCGTTGGCCCGCCGTACGACCTCGTCCTCGTCGTCGAACACCAGGAGCGCCGCCACCGGTCCGAAGATCTCCGCCTCCGTCATCCGGCTGCCGGGATCGACGTCGGCGAGAACGGTCGGCGGATAGAAGTACCCGGGCCCCTCCGGCGCGACGCCGCCGACCAGCACCCGGGCGCCCCGCCGCACCGCGTCGGCGACCAGGTCCTCGACCTTGGCGCGTCCCGCGGCGTCGATCAGCGGGCCCACGTCGACGCCTTCCGCCGTACCGGGTCCGACGACCAGTGCTCCCATCCGCCGGGCGAGACGCCGACCGAACTCGTCCGCCACCGAGCGGTGCACGAAGAAGCGGTTGGCGGCGGTGCACGCCTCACCCATGTTGCGCATCTTCGCGGTCATCGCGCCGTCCACGGCCGCGTCCAGATCGGCGTCGTCGAAGACGAGGAACGGGGCGTTGCCGCCCAGCTCCATCGACGTGCGGACGACCGCGCCGGCGCACTGCGCGAGCAGCAGCCGGCCGACCCGCGTGGAGCCGGTGAACGACAGCTTGCGGATGCGGCCGCCGCGCAGCAGCGGTTCGACGACCTCGCCGGCCCGTGAGGTGGTGACGACGTTCAGCACACCGTCGGGCAGCCCGGCCTCCCGCAGGATCCCCGCCAGCGCCAGGCTGGACAGGGGCGTCTGCGGGGCCGGCTTGAGCACCGCCGTACAGCCCGCGGCGATCGCCGGGCCGATCTTGCGCGTGCCCATCGCCAGCGGGAAGTTCCACGGCGTGACGAGCAGGCAGGGCCCGACGGGGCGGCGCATGAGCAGCATGCGGTGCCGTCCGTCGGGCAGCGTGCCGAACCCGCCGTCGACGCGTACGGCCTCCTCCGAGAACCAGCGGAGGAACTCGGCGGCGTACGCCACCTCGCCCCGTGCCTCGGCCAGCGGCTTGCCCATCTCGGTCGTCATGAGCAGCGCCAGCTCGTCGGTGCGCGAGACGGCGATCTCGTAGGCGCGGCGCAGGATCTCGCTGCGCGCCCGCGGTGCCGTCCGGGCCCATTCCTCCTGTGCCTCGACGGCCGCTTCCTCGGCGGCGAGGGCGTCCTCCAGGCCCGCGTCGGCGACCCGGGCGACGGTCTCGCCGGTCGCCGGGTCGTGGACGGGCATCGTGGCTCCGTCGGCGGCGTCCCGCCAGACGCCGCCGACGAACAGCCGGGTGGGAACGTCCTTCGGGATGCTCACGGTGTCTCTCCTGGCTGGTCGGCGGAGCCCGGTGGGGGAGTGCCGCGGGGATCGGGACGCGGTCGGACCCGTACGCGATCCGCCCTCGACTCGTCCACGCGCATGTCGACTTGTGGCCTCGCGGGTGCGGCCGGCCGCGGGGCCCGCCTCACCGCGCGGCGGCTTCCACGGCAGCGGCCCAGGCCCGCAGCCCTTCGTCGACCGCCTCCTCGTCGATCACCAGCGCGGGAATCATCCGAACCACTTGGTTGTGCGCCCCGCAGAGCAGCAGGAGCAGGCCCTCGGCGACCGCGGCCCGCTGGACCCGGGCGGCGGTCTCCGGATCGGGGTCGCCGTCGGCCGTGACGAACTCGCTGCCGAGCATCAATCCGAGGCCGCGTACGTCCCCGATGCCCTCGGTCTTCGCGGCGACGGCCTCCAGCCCCGCCCGCAGCCGCGCGCCCATCGAGGCGGCGTTCGCCACGAGCTTCTCGTCGCGGACCACGTCGAGCGTGGCGCAGGCCGCGGCGCAGGCCACGGCGTTGGCACCGTACGTACCGCCCTGCGAGCCGGGCCAGGCCCTGCGCATCAGTTCCTCGGGGGCCGCGATGCCCGACAGGGGGAAGCCGCTGGCCAGGCCCTTGGCGGTGACGAGGATGTCCGGCGTGACGCCGAAGTGGTCGTGGCCCCAGAACCGGCCGGTGCGGCCGACGCCGGTCTGCACCTCGTCCAGGATCAGCAGGAAGCCGTGCTCGTCCGCGCGTTCGCGCAGGCCCTGCAGGAAACCGGCCGTCGCCGGCACGTATCCGCCCTCGCCGAGCACCGGTTCGACGACGACGGCGGCGGTGTCGTCCGGCGAGGTGATCGTCCGGAGCGTGTAGTCCAGCTCCCGCAGGGCGAACCGCGTCGCCGTCTCCTCGTCCCAGCCGTAGCGGAAGGCCGTCGGGAACGGCGTGACGACCACCCCGCTCATCAGCGGGGAGAAACCGGAGCGGAAGCGGGTGCCTGAGGTGGTCATCGACGCCGCGGCCACGGTCCGGCCGTGGAAACCGCCGTGGCAGACCAGGACGTTGGGCCGTCCCGTGGCCTGCCGAGCCAGTCGCAGCGCCGACTCCACCGCCTCGCTGCCGGAGTTGCTGAAGAACAGACTGTCCAGGCCGGCCGGAAGCACCTCGCCGAGCCGCTCCACCAGCTGCCGCAGCGGCCGGTGCATGACCGTCGTGTACTGGCCGTGGACGAGCATGCCGACCTGCTCCCGGGCGGCGGCCACGACCCTCGGATGGCAGTGTCCGGTGCTGGTGACGCCGATGCCGGCGGTGAAGTCGAGATAGCGGCGGCCGTCCTCGCCGTACAGGTGGACGCCCTCGCCCCGGACCGCGACCACGGGCGTGGCCTGGCGGAGGTGCGGCGACAGTGCGGTCATGTTCGTCTCCCAGCGCTACGGGGGCCTGCTTCGTGCGTCGGTTCCGCACCCCGAGCATCTCCGTGCGGTCCGGTCGCGGACACGCGCGAACTGTCCGCCGTACGCCCGGGGTTTGGACGGAGTGTCAACCCGCGCCGGCCCGGGGCCCGGTGCCCCGGGCCCCGAGGGGGCTCTTGCACGGGTCAGGGACGCTTGCCAGAGTGGCCGGGCAGCCAGGGAGGCACCGTGACCGAGGACCACCCGGCGGGCCGGCCGCCGCACCGGCAGGCGCGCGCACCCGACCGGGCCGGACCGCTGACGGTGGCCGACGTCCTGGCCCTGCCCGTGCTGGCAGCGGGACTGCCGCGCGTCGTCGCCGGGGAGTCCCGGCTCGACCGGCCGGTGCGCTGGGTCCACATCACCGAACTGACGGACCCCGCCTCCTTCCTCAAGGGCGGCGAACTCGTCCTCACCACCGGCATGCCGCTGCCGGACGAGCCGGCCCGGGTGCGCCGGTACGTCGACGAACTCGCCGGTGTCGGGGCCGCGGCGCTGGTCATCGAGCTCGTCCGGCGCTACCACCGTCCGCCCGAGGCACTCGTCCGCGCCTGCCGGGCCCACGACCTGCCGCTCGTCACCCTCGCGCAGGACGTCAACTTCCTGGAGGTCACGCAGGTCGTGCACACCCTCGTCCTCGGCAGTCAGGCGGAGGCGATGCTGAAAACCCAGCGGATCCACGAGGCGTTCACCGCGCTGACCCTGCGCGGCGCCGCCGCCGAGGATGTGGTGCGGGCGGCGGCGGAGATGAGCGGCCACACCGTCGTGCTGGAGAACCTGGTGCACCAGGCGGTGCTCTGCGAACCGTCCGGCGGGACCGTGGAGGAAGCCCTCACCGACTGGGAGCGGCACTCGCGTGCGACGCCCGCCGGCGACCGTACGGCCGTGCGGGGGCCCGGGGGCTGGCTGGTGGCGCCGGTCGAGTTCCGGGGCGAGCGATGGGGCCGCGCCGTCATGCTGCCCGCCCCCGGCGCGGAGCCCCCCTTCCGGCCGGAGGACGTGACCGTCCTGGAGCGGACCGCGATGACGCTCACCATCGCGCGTCTCGTGCACGCCACGACCTGGGAACGCGGGGCGCACCGCAACGCGCTGCGGGACATCGCCGGACGGCGGCACCGCTCGCCGGGCGAGGCCGTGGCACGCGTCGCCGCGCTCGGGCTGCCGACGGGGGACTGCCGCTACCTCGCCGTCGTGGCCGACGTCCGGGGCGGGCCGGAAGCGGAGGCCCGGCTCGCCGAGGAGCTGAGCGCCGCCGGCATCCCCGCGCTCACGGGCGAACTCGCCCCGGGACGGATCGGCAGCCTGCTCGCCCTGCGTCCCGCCCAGCCGCCCTGGCGGACCGGCGTCGAACGGCTGGCCCGCGCAGCGCGGCACCTGGACCCGCACGCCGTCGTCGGTGTCGGCTCCGAGGTCCCACACCTCTGCGAGGCGGCACGTTCCTTCCGGGAGGCGGCGCACGTGGCCGAGGCGGTCCTCCCCGGCGCCGCTCCGGCGTCGTCCGCCGCCCCGCACGGGCCACCACGGCGGCCCGCCCCGGCGGACCACGAGCCGCCCGCGGAGAAGTCCTTCCACGAACTGTCCGACATCGGACTCCGCCAACTCCTCTACGCGCTGCGCGAGGACATCCGGATCCAGGAGTACGCCGAACGCACCCTCGGCCGGCTCGCCGACCACGACACCCGCCACGGGACCGACCTGCTCACGACCCTGCGCCACTACCTGGACGCGGCCGGCAACAAGACGGTCGCCGCCCGCCGCGGGGAGCTGTCCCGCCAGACGCTCTACCAGCGGCTGCACGCCATCGAGCGGCTGCTCGGCTGCGACCTCGCCTCCGGGGAGCGGCGCAGCGAACTCCACGTGGCGCTCATGGCGTACGACGTCCTGCGGCTCCGCCGTCCCGCCGACGGCCGAGGCAGCGGGTGATCCGAACGCACCACCGGACCGGCGGAAAAAGACGACAGTAGGTGTCCGGCTTCCACGACACCCTCGTGGCGACGCCGGCCGGAGCGCCGCGTCCGTCAAGGTGGGCACGGAGATCGGGAGGTCCGACGATGGCAGGAGCACTGGACGGCAAGGTCGCGCTGGTCGCGGGTGCGACCCGGGGTGCGGGCCGCGGCATCGCCGTCGAACTGGGCGCGGCCGGAGCCGTCGTCTACGTCACCGGCCGCACGACGCGTGAGCGGCGTTCGGAGTACGACCGTCCGGAGACCGTCGAGGACACCGCGGATCTGGTGACCGCGGCGGGCGGCCGGGGCATCGCCGTCCCCACCGACCACCTGGTCCCGTCCGAGGTGCGGGCGCTCGTGGACCGGATCGCCGACGAGCAGGGGCGCCTCGACGTGCTCGTCAACGACGTGTGGGGCGGTGAACTGCTCTTCGAGTGGGACAGCACCGTCTGGGAGCACGACCTCGACAAGGGGCTCCGGCTGCTGCGGCTCGCGGTCGAGACGCACGCGATCACCAGCCACCACGCCCTCCCCCTGATGCTGCGCCGGCCCGGCGGACTCGTCGTGGAGATGACCGACGGCACCGCCGAGTACAACCGCACGCGCTACCGCGTCTCCTTCTTCTACGACCTCGCCAAGTCGTCCGTGCTGCGCATGGCGTTCGCCCTCGGCCACGAGCTCGGACCGCGTGGGGCCACCGCCGTCGCCCTGACACCCGGCTGGCTGCGGTCCGAGATGATGCTGGAGCACTTCGGGGTGACCGAGGACACCTGGCGCGACGCCCTGGAGAGGGTGCCGCATTTCTGTATCTCCGAGACGCCGTTCTACGTGGGACGCGCGGTGGCCGCGCTGGCCGCGGACCCCGAACGGGCCCGCTGGAACGGCGAGTCGCTCTCCAGCGGCGGGCTCGCCCGGACCTACGGCTTCACCGATCTCGACGGCAGCCGCCCCGACGCCTGGCGCTACATGGTCGAGGTCCAGGACCCGGGCGAGCGGGCCGACGCGACCGGCTACCGCTGACGGCCGCCGGAACCGGCGGCACGGAGCTGTCGCGGTGATCGCCGGGCCAGTACGGTCGCCGGTATGACTGCGACGACACGTTTCGAGGGGTACGGGGTCCTGATCACGGGCGCCGCGCGGGGGATCGGCGCGGCCACCGCCCGGCGGCTGGCCGCGGAGGGGGCCGGGGTCCTCGTCACCGACATCGACCGGGCGGAGGCGGAGAAGACCGCCGGGGCCGTGCGGGAAGCGGGGGGACGGGCCGAGGCCTTCCCGTGCGACGTGGCCGAACGGGAGTCCGTGGAGCGGGCCGTGGCCCACGCGGTGGAGACCTTCGGCTCGCTGGACGTGCTCGTGAACAACGCGTACGGGTGCACCCCGGACGAGCCGCTCTTCGAGGACGAGCCGGACGAGGTGTGGGCGCGCGACCTCGACCTCACCCTGACCGGCGCCTACCGCTGCTGCCGGGCCGCGCTGCCCCACCTGGTGGCCTCCGGCCGGGGTGCCGTCGTCAGCATCGGCTCCGTCAACGGCCTCCAGGACTTCGGCAACCACGCCTACAGCGCGGCCAAGGCGGGTCTCGCCTCGCTGACCCGCACCCTCGCCGGGCACGCGGCCGCCCGCGGAGTCCGCGTGAACCTGGTGGCGCCGGGGACCGTCCGGACCACGGCCTGGGAGGGCCGCGACGCCGATCTCGCCACGGCGGCCGAGCTGTACCCGCTGGGCCGGGTGGGGGAGCCGGAGGACATCGCCGCCGCCGTGGCCTTCCTCGCCTCGCGGGACGCCGCCTGGATCACCGGTATCACCCTCTGCGTGGACGGCGGCCTGACGGCGGTCAACACCGGCTTCCGGCAGGCCGTTCGGCGGCCCCGGGAACCCTGAGGGACCGGGGCCCGGGGCCCGGTCGCGGACCGCGGGGCGGGGGGTGTCACGTCTCCGGGGAGTCCACGCCCCGCACCAGCGCGTCGAGCACCCGCTCGATGTCGGCCTCCGACGTGCGCCAGTTGCTGACCGCCGCCCGCAGCGCGTGCGTCCCGCCGTACACGGTCGGCGTCAGGAAGGCCTCGCCCGAAGCGGCGACCGAGCGGGCCAGGGCGTGCACCCGCTCCTGCGTGGGGTCGTCCGCCGGGGCGAAGCAGACGACGTTGAGCCGGACGGGTGCGAGAAGCCGCAACTGCGGGAGCCGTTCGATGCGTTCGCCGAGCCGGCGGGCGAGCGCGACGTTCCGCTCGACGATCTCCCGGTGTCCGGTCCGCCCGTACGCCATCAGCGAGAACCAGGACGGCAGTGCCCGCAGCCGCCGTGAGTTCTCCGGCGTCAGGTGCAGGAAGTCGGGGTCCTCGGTGGGCATGCCCAGGTAAGGGGAGGCGTTGTGGAAGACCCGGACCTGGAGGTCCTGGCGGCGGGTGAACTGGACGGCCGCGTCGTAGGGCACGTTCAGCCACTTGTGCAGGTCCACGCAGACCGAGTCGGCCGCGTCGAGCCCGTCCGTGAGGTGCGCGTGGGCGGGGGAGAGCGCGGCGAAACCGCCGAAGGCGGCGTCCACGTGGAGCCAGAAGTCGTAGCGCTCCTTCAACGCGGCGATCGCCCGGAGGTCGTCGAAGTCGACCGTGTTCACCGTCCCCGCGTTGGCCACCACCACGGCCGGCCGTCCGTCGAGGGCGTCGAGCGCCTCGGCGAGCCGCCCCACGTCGACGGCCTCCCGGTTTCCGGCGAGCACGGGGACACGGCGCAGCCGGTCGCGCCCGATGCCGAGTACGGACAGCGCCTTGGCGATGCTGGAGTGGGGACTGCCCGACAGCACGTCGACCGGCCCGAGCGCGGCCGCGCCCTCGCGCGACACGGACACCCCGAGCCGCTCGCCGAGCCACTCCCGGGCGACCGCAAGACCGACCGTGTTGGAGACGGTGGCGCCGGTCACGAAGGCCCCGCCGTGCTCCTCCCCCAGCCCGAACAGCTCGCGCAGCCAGCCCAGCGTCTCCCGCTCCAGTGCGGTGGCCGAGGAGTCGCCGGCGCCGGACACGTTCTGGTCGTACGTGCTCGTCAGCCAGTCCCCGGTGAGGCCCGCCGGTGTGGTGCCCCCGGTGACGAAACCGAGGTAGCGGGGGCCGGCCGAGCCGGAGAACCCGGGTGCCCACCGCTCGGTGAAGCGTGCCAGGGCGCCCTCGGCCCCGGCGCCGTCGGCGGGCAGGGGTTCGGCGTCGGGCGTCCCGCCCGGCCGGGCGACCGGCCGGTCTCCCAGGCGGCTCACCTCGCGGGCGGCGACATCGCGGGCGGACTGCAGCAGTGCGGGGAACCGGGCCAGGTCCTCGGCCAAGGTGGGATGCATGACGGTTAGCGTAAGCAGGCCACTGCGCCGGATTCCGGGGCCAATCCGAGAAAAGTGGCCCTTTGCTCCGGGCGGCGGCGAGGCGTAATGTCACCGTTCGGTCGCAGCGTGCGGGGACCTACAACCGAATCCCCCGGCCGTCGGTCTACGTGTCAGAGATCGCCAGACCGTGAGAAGGGGAAGGGCCTGCCATGGGGGACATCCGCAGACGGGGAGCCGTCGCGCTCGGGATCACCGGACTGATCGCGCCGCTGTCGCTCGCACTCGGCACCACGCCCGCGCACGCCGCGAGCTGCACCACAGAGACCGGCCCCTACCAGAAGCAGGTCGAGAAGTTCCTCGGCCGCCCGGTCGACGGCCGGCAGTCCAGCGCCGACTGCAAGGCCACCCAGGCCTTCCAGACCAAGCACGGCATCAGCCCGAACATCGGCTACGCGGGACCCGTCACCTGGGGCGTGATGGATCTCATGAACAAGCAGAAGGCCGTCGGGAACAACCCCAACAAGGCCGGTACGTGCCCCGTGAACAAGGGCCGCATCGCCTGCGTGAACCTGACGCTCCAGCTGAGCTGGATCCAGGACGGCAGCACTCTCGTCTACGGCCCGGTGCCGGTGCGCACGGGGCGGGACGGGTACGAGACCCGCACCGGCCTCAAGAAGATCTACTGGCGGGACATCGACCACGTCTCCAGCATCTACGACGTCCCGATGCCCTACAGCCAGTTCTTCGACGGCGGGCAGGCCTTCCACTCGGTGGGCCTGAGCATGTGGAATCCGCCGGGCTCGCACGGCTGCGTCAACATGACCACGACCACCGCCAAGAAGTACTGGTCGCTGCTGAAGAACGGCGACGACGTGTTCGTGTACGGCCGCAAGCCCGGCACCTGATCCGACACCCTGCGCGCGGCGGACCCGCCTGTTCGCCCGGTTTTGAACAGGAGTGATCAGCTTCACGGTCCGAGATGCCCGAAGATGCGTCTTTACTCACATCGTCTTCACGGTCGGCGCCGTATGCTTCACATCATGTCCACTACTCCTGAATCCACTTCGGCACGCTCCGCGGCCGAGGTCAACGAGGAGATCCGGGCTCTTTGGTTCCGGACGGGCGGGACGCTGACCATGGACGAGCGGCGGGAGTACCAGCGGCTCGTCCTCGAGTGGGCAGCGGCCTCCCCGCGCCCCACGCAGGTTGCGTAGGCGCGCCTCCCCACCGACCGTTCCCCACCCTCCGCCGTACTGGGCGGCCGCGGTGCCTGCGCACCGGCCCGGCCGCCCGGCGGAGCTCAACTCCAACTCTGCGCGTAATGGCGGCGATAGCGGCTGCGGTCCTGTTCCGTCCGGATGTAGCGGGTCGCGACCAACGCGATGATGCTCCCCGCGATGACCAGCAGGCCCGGACCGATGTTCCGGGGATCCGTGAGCCGTGACACGAGCGTCTGCGAGCTGTCCGGCGTACCGACCGGCTCCACGGCCCCCGGCGCCGCGGAGCCCGGGGCGACGGCCGCGCCCTGCGTGGCGGAGGGCGCCGCGGAGGCCTGACCGCCCGGAGCCGTCGAGGCCTTCGGCTGTCCCGCCAGCTGCACCCCCAGCGCGGTGAGCGCCTTGGTCACCGGCTGGAAGAACGTCGTACCGCCCGACGCGCAGTCGCCGTTGCCGCCCGACGTCACGCCGAGGGCCACGCCTTCCGAGAACAACGGCCCGCCGCTGTCCCCGGGTTCGGCACACACCGTGGTCTCGATGAGGCCGGTGACCGTGCCCTCCGGGTAGTTGACCGTCGCGTTGAGCGCGGTCACCTCGCCGTCGTGGAGTCCGCTGGTGCTGCCGCTGCGGAACACCCGCTGCCCCACCGCCGGATCGGCGGCCGCCGTGATCCGCACCCCGCGCCCCTCGCCGATGGCGACGACGTTGCCGTCCGCGTCGGCCTCGCCGTCCGCGTACTGCACGAGCGAGAAGTCACCGCCCGGGAACGACCGTGACGTCGTCCGGCCGATCTGCCGGGTGGCGGTGGTGTCGGCGAACCACACGGAGCCGGCCGGACCGCAGTGCCCGGCCGTCAGAATGAACTTGTTCCGGCCGTCGGTCACGTTGAACCCGGCGGAGCAGCGCCCCCCGTTCGAGAAGATCGGCTGGGCGCCGTTCAGCCGCGTGGTGAACGTGCCCTGGGTGCGCTCCATGCGGACCTGGTCACCGATACCGTCGGCCAGCTTCGTCATGCGGGACCAGTCCGAGGTGGAGACGGTGCTGTCGCCGCGCACCACCACCTCGTTGTGCGCGTAGTCCACGGCCCAGGCGGTGCCGGGCACCCGGGGTGCCGAAGCCAGGCTCTCCGTCGCGGACTTGAGCTCCCGCAGGCTGTGGTCGACGACCTTGGGGCGGGCTCCGGCCTCCTTCACCTCCGCCGCCGCGTCCGCGTCCGTCACGGCGACGACCGGGCGGCCGTCGGAGCCGAGCCAGCTGCCCGCGGTGCGCTCCGCGCCGAGGCGCGTGACCAGTCCGGATCCCGTGTCGGCGGCGGAGGCGGCGGAACTCCCCTGGGCACGCGCGGTGTCGGACGGTTCGCTCGCCATGGCGTGCGTGACCATCAGCCCACCGCAGAGAAGTCCGCCGACGGCCGCGAAGCGCGCCCCCCGTCGGACGATCCGTCGTCGTGCGTGCCTCATCCATGGCTCCCGAAGCCGAGCTGCACGGCGTCACCACCGCCGGGGCGCCGGTCGAACGCCCTCCCCCCATACGTGCGCGGGCGGCCCGGTGTTCACCGTCCGGCGCCGGCCGGTCCCGGCGCCGGACGGGTCGTCAGAGCTTGCGTCCGACTCCGCCGAACATCGCCACCTCTTCCGGCTCCTCGCCCGACGTGGTCTCCGGGCGCCAGCGCGAGCAGGAGACCACCCCGGGTTCGAGCAGCTCCAGGCCGTCGAAGAACCGGGTGACCGCCTCCGGGGTGCGCTGGGTCAGCTTCGGGGTGCCGTGCTCGTTCCAGAACGCCACGGCCGCGTCCACATCGGGCATCGCGGGGCTGGTGACGGTGTGCGACAGGACCAGGTGGCTGCCGGACGGCAGGGCGTCCAGGAGGCGGCGCACGAGGCCGTACGCCTCCTCGTCGTCGTTGACGAAGATGACCACGCCGAGCAGCATCAGTCCGACCGGCCGGCTCAAGTCCAGCGTCTTGGAGGCGTGTTCGAGGATCGCGTCCACGTTGCGCAGGTCCTCGTCGAGGTAGTCCGTGCTGCCCTCCGGGGTGCTCGTGAGGAGCGCGCGGGCATGGGCGAGGACGAGCGGGTCGTTGTCGACGTACACGATCCGCGCTTCCGGGGCGAGGCGTTGCGCGACCTCGTGGGTGTTGTCGGCGGTCGGCAGGCCCGTACCGATGTCGAGGAACTGCGTGATCCCGCGGTCGGCGACCAGGTGGCGCACGGCCCGTCCCAGGAACAGGCGGTCGGCCTGGGCGTAGTCGCCTATGCCGGGGTGCAGTTGGCGGATCTGGTCACCGGCCGCGCGGTCGACCTCGTAGTTGTCCTTGCCGCCGAGCCAGTAGTTCCAGATCCGCGCCGTGTGCGGCTGCGTGGTGACGATGCGGCTGCGCACCGACTCGGAGGGGTGTTCCGCGGCTGCCTGGTTCTCGGGCACGGTCAGCTCCTGGTCTTCTGGGAATGCAGTGTCAACAGGCAATCTAGACCGCCGAGTTGCCTCTCGCGTCCGAAGGACCACCGGTAGCCCTACCCGAGCGGATCCCCGGCGCGGCGGGCCCGTCGGACGCCCGCGATGGCGTCAACTTTCTACCGTCCGGTAACTCCCGCTTCGCCTTCCCGCCATTTATTGTCGTGACCATGACTGACGCGGCCTGGGGGTTCTCCTCGTCGCTCCGAACGACGAAGGGAACGGGAATGGCGGCACGCGGTACGGGGCGTCGGATCGGCGCCGTGTCGGTGGTCGTGGCCATGGCTCTCGGGGCGACGGGAACGGCCGCCGCGGCGCCGCCCCGGGCGGCGGTGGCAGCGGCGTCGGTGCAGGCCGCCGACATCGACTACGCCACCTGGCAGCGGGACGTGCAGGTCGTGATCGACCAGGCGCTGCCGTACCTCCAGCAGCGCACCGAGCATGCCGAGGGGCAGAAGCTCGCGGTCGTCTTCGACATCGACAACACCACCCTGGAGACGGACTTCCACCCCTGGTACGAGCTGCCCACCCCGGCGCTCAAGGCCTCGCTGGCACTGGCCCGTTACGCCCACGCCCGAGGGGTCGCCGTCTTCTTCGTCACCGCACGGCCGGGCATCATCGCGAGCGAGACGAAGTGGAACCTCAAGACCGTCGGGTACCCCGTCGACGGACTCCACGTGCGCAGCCTGCCGGACCTGTTCGGCGAGGTCAGCGCCTACAAGACGGGCAGGCGCGCACAGATCGAGGCCCAGGGCTACACGATCGTCGCGAACATCGGCAACAACACGTCCGACCTGGTGGGCGGCCACGCCGAACGGACCTTCAAACTGCCGGACTACGACGGACAGTTGTCCTGACGGAACCGCGGGAGCGACCGGCCGCGTTCGAGAGGGCGCAGCCCGCCGCCCCGCGAAGATCCGCCGGGCAGGGCCTAGAATTCCGGTATGGATGATTCCCCGCTGGACGTGCTCGCCGCAGGCAAGTACCTGCTCGTGACCAGCTACCGCAAGAACGGCACGGGAGTCTCGACGCCGGTCTGGGTGGTGCGCGACGGCGACGCCCTCGGCATCTGGACGGCCGCGGACACCGGCAAGGTGAAGCGCATCCGCAACCGCCCCGACGTCCTGGCGGGCCCCTGTGACCTGCGAGGCCACCCGACCGGCGCCCAGCTCCCCGCCACGGCCGAGATCCTGGACAGTGCCGGGACCGCCCGCATCAGGCAGCTCATCGCCCGCAAGTACGGCCTGGTCGGGCGCCTCACCCTGTTCGGCAGCCGGCTGCGCCGCGGCCGGGACGGCACCCTCGGGATCCGTATCTCTCCGAGCGCCTGAGGGCCGCGCGGGGCACCGGCGGCGGCCGGGCCCGCGCCGCCTCGGCGTGCGCCGGCTCAGGCGCGCCGGCGCACCAGCAGCAGGGCGACGTCGTCGTCGGGCTCCGGACGCAGTGCGCTGAGCAGCATGTCGCTGGTCGTCTCCAACGGGCGCTGCGGGCCCCGGAGCAGCCGCGTCAGGGTCGTCAGCCCGGTGTCGATGGGGTCGTTGCGGTTCTCCACCAGTCCGTCGGTGTAGAGGGCCAGCAGGGAGCCCGGAGCCATGGCGAGTTCCACCGTGCCGAAGTCCACGCCGCCCACGCCGAGGGGCACCCCGCCCGGGATCTCCAAGAGCTCCGCGCTGCCGTCGGGCCGGATGAGGACGGGCGGCAGGTGGCCGGCGCTGGAGAGTTCGCAACTGCCCCGCCCGAGATCGCAGACGGCGTAGACGCAGGTGGCGATCGTGTCGCCGAGCGACCCCGTGATGTCGTCGAGATGGCGCAGCAGCTCGGCCGGCGGCAGGTCGAGCCGGGCCAGTGCGCGGGTCGCCGTGCTCAACTGGCCCATCACCGCGGCGGACTGCACGCCCTTGCCCATCACGTCGCCCACGATGAGTCCGGTCCTGCCGGGGCCCAGGTCGAACACGTCGTACCAGTCCCCGCCGACCTCGCTCAGCGCCGGGAGGTAGCGGGCGGCGATGTCGAGGTCCGCGTGCTCGGCGGGCGCAGGCGGCAGCAGACTGCGCTGCAGGGTCAGCGCCGCCGCGCGTTCCCGCCCGTAGAGCCGGGCGTTGTCGACGCAGATCGCGGCACGTGCGGCGAGTTCCGAGGCGAGGATGCGGTCCTGCTCGTCGAAGGGGCGCAGGTTGATCGAGCGGTACAGGCTGAGCGTGCCGAGGACCTCGCCCCGGGCCACCAGGGGGACGGCCAGATACGAGTGGACGCCCGCGGTGTGCAGGGCCTGGGCGGCGTGCGAGTCCCTGGCGATGCGCCGCATCATCGCCGTGTCCACGTGTTCCACCAGGACCGGCCGGGCCTCGCGGACACACTGGGTGATGATCCTCGACGAGCTGTAGGTGGCCAGTTCCCCCACCGGGTCCGCCGCGTGGATCGCGTCGGTGAGATAGCCGGCCGCGACCGCCAGCGCCCGGAACTCGGCGTAGGAGTCGCCCGTGACCGCCGAGGTGGTGCCGTGCGTGACCACCGATTCGAGCACGTCGACGGCGGCGAGGTCGGCCAGTTGCGGCACCGCGACGTCGGCGAGCTCGCGGGCCGTCTGCTGGAGGTCGAGCGTCGTGCCGATGCGCGCGCCCGCGTCCGCGATGACCGACAGCCGTTCGCGGGCCTCGGACACCTCCGTCGCCGCGTTCTGCCGCTCGGTGACGTCGATGATCGCCATCGCCAGCCCGAGGACGCGGCCGTGGGTGTCCTCGATCCGGTGGTACGACTCCGAGAACGCCCGTGCGTCCGGGTGCCCCGGGGTGCGGCCGATGGTCATCTGGTCGAGCAGGGGTTTGCCCGTCACCAGCACGTGCCGCATCCGCGACTCGATGTCCTCGACCTCCAGGTCGGGCAGGACCTCCCCGATGCGGTGTCCCAGGAGCGCTTCCTCGGGCAGCCCGTTGATCTGCTCCAGCGCGGAATTGACGCTCACCCACCGCAGGTCGGTGTCGAAGACGGCGATGCCCACCGGGGTCTGCCGGACCAGACTGTGCGACAGGGCCAGATCGCGCTCCACACCGCGCACGGTGGTGGCGTCCGCCGCGAGGCCGAGCAGATGCATCTCCCCCTCGCGGTCGCGCAGCCGCATGGTGCGGAACTCGACCGGAACCTCCGTGCCGTCCCGGTGGCGGAGCGGGAAGACGCCCGCCCACCCGGAGCCCGACCGCACCTGGGCGAACAGGTCCCGGGCGCGCTGCCGGTTCTCGGACGACACCAGCAGTTTGTCGGCCCGCTGGTCCAGGGCCTCGTCCGCCAGGTACCCGAGCAGCTGCTCCGCCTCGGGGCTCCACAGCACCACCCGGCCGTCGCCGTCGAGGACCACGGCCGCCACCTGCAGCAGATCGAGGAGGCCTCCCGGCGCCGCCGTGACCCGGTCGCCCGATCCGGATGCGTACCCGTGCATTCCAGCCGCTCCTTCCGGCGCGGCTCCGACACCGCCAGGATCCGCACCGCGGATTCTTCGATTACGGCACAGCATGACCGGCCGGGCAACCCCGGCACCCTCCGTCCCCGGAACCTCGGCGGCGGTCCGGCGCCCCGCGCCGCACCGTCCTTTCCGCTGGCCCTTCCTCTCGAGCGGGCATCGAATCGTCTGTCGTGGCCATCGAATCGATTGCGTGTCCTTGTTCAAGCACCGTTTTCAATCGTACGCTCCAGGTATTCGGTCACCGTCTGAACTGGGGTACCCATGGATCGCACCCGTCTGCAGCACCTCCTGGCCCGCGAGAGCGCGGCGGCCGAACGCCGCAATCCGCGGTCCAGAGCTGCCTACGAGCGCGCCGACCACCTCTTCGGCCGGGTGCCGATGACCTGGATGAACAAGACCGCCGGCGCCTTCCCCCGCTACCTGGGCACCGCGCAGGGCGCCCGGGTCGTCGACGTCGACGGGCACGAGTACATCGACTTCTGCCTGGGTGACACCGGGGCGATGGCCGGGCATTCGCCCGCTCCGGTGGCCCGCGCGGTGCAGCGGCGGTTCACCGAGCTGGGCGGGGCGACGGCGATGCTGCCGACCGAGGACGCCGAGTGGGTGGGAGCCGAGCTGACCCGCCGCTTCGGGCTCGCCCGCTGGAGCTTCTCGCTGACCGCGACCGACGCCAACCGCTGGGCGATCCGGCTGGCGCGCGCGGTCACCGGCCGCCCCAAGATCCTCGTGAACAGCTACAGCTACCACGGCAGCGTCGACGAGTCGCTCATCGTCGTCGGCCCGGACGGACACGGCACCGCACGCCCCGGCAACGTCGGAGCGCCGTGCGACGTCACGCTGACCAGCCGCGTCGCGGAGTTCAACGACCTGGCCCAGCTGGAGCGGGAGCTCGCCCACGGCGACGTCGCCGCCGTGCTGATGGAGCCGGCCCTCACCAACATCGGCATCGTGCTCCCCGAACCCGGCTATCTGACCGGTGTCCGCGCCCTGACCCGGCAGTACGGCACTCTCCTCGTCAACGACGAGACCCACACCTTCTCGGCCGGCCCCGGCGGCTGCACCGCCGCGTGGGCTCTGGAGCCGGACATGCTCACCATCGGCAAGGCGATCGGAGGAGGCGTCCCGGTCGGCGCGTACGGGCTCTCGGCCGATCTCGCCGAACGGCTGCTGCGCCGGGACGATCTGGACCTGGTCGACATGGGCGGCGTCGGCGGCACCCTCGCGGGCAGCGCGCTGTCGATCGCCGCGGCCCGCGCCACCCTGGAACACGTGCTCACCGACGCCGCGTTCGCGCACATGGCGAGGCTCTCAAAGCGGTTCGAGGCCGGAGTGCGGGCGGGCATCGCGGCGCGCGCCCTGCCGTGGTCGGTGAGCCGGCTCGGGGCGCGCACCGAATACCGGTTCGCCGACCCCGCGCCGCGCACCGGTACGGAGTCGGCGGCCGCCGCCGACCCGGAGCTGGAGGACTACCTCCACCTCTACCTGGCCAACCGCGGCATCCTGCTGACCCCGTTCCACAACATGGCGCTGATGTGCCCGGACACCACGGAGCAGGACGTGGACACGCACACGGACGTCTTCGCCGCCGCCCTCGACGAACTGGTGGGCTGAACCGCGCCGTTAATCTGGGGCCACCGAGCCGGAAGGAAGAGCGTGGACGAGATCGACCGGGCCATCCTGCGCGAACTGCAGACCGACGGGCGTATCGCGTACGCGGACCTGGGCCCCCGGGTCGGTCTGTCCGCGTCGGCGGCGCGGCAGCGGCTGCAGAGACTGCTCGACGCCAAGGCGGTCCAGGTGGTCGGGGTCACCGACCCGATGGGCATGGGCGGACAGTCCATGGCGCTGCTGGGCATCTCCGTGGACGGCGACCCGCGCGCCGTCGCCGACGAGCTGGCCCGGCGCGCCGAGGTCGTCTACGCGGTGCTGACCTCGGGCGGCTTCGACCTGTTTGCCGAGGTGGTGTGCCCGGGACCCAGGGATCTGCTGGACTTCGTCAACGACGTCGTGCGGCCGATCGACGGGGTCGCGCAGGTGCAGTCGTTCCCGTACTTCGGTATCCACACCCACCGGTTCCTCTGGGACGTGGGCTGACCGGACGCCTCACCCGCGTCCCCGGCCGGCCAGCGCCCTCAGCACGGCCGAGCGCCCGCGGTCGGGCACGGTCCACAGCGTCTGCCCCCGCACGCCCCAGCCCTCCAGGAGGGCGTTCGCGGCCAGGAACCCGGAGGTCGCCGCTCGTTCCATGAGCGCCACGGGAAGGTCCGTACGGACCAGGTCGCCCGCGACGGTCAGGCCCGGGTCGGGGGTCCGGACGGTGGGCCGGTCGGCGTACCCGCCCACCGGGAACAGGGGACAGTCGGCGCGCCACTCGTGCCGTACGTCGACGACGCGGGCCGTGCGCGTCTCCGGGTAGACGCGGTGCAACTGCTCGACGAGCCGCTTCTCCTCCACGTCGCGCGCGCAGCCGTCCGGCAGCGCATAGGCGTGCAGTTCGACCACGGACCCGCCGGTGCGCGCGGCCCAGCGGGCGGCCTCTCCCTCCCAGTCGGAGAGCACGCTGACGTTGTCCAGGGAACCGAAGCCGCTCGTCCCGAGGAAGCCGGGACGTCCGGCGGAGACCGGGCGGTCCAGCCACAGCCGGGAGACGAGGAACGGCGGAGCGGTACGCAGCCCCGCCACCCGCTCGCGCCACCGGGCGTCCCCCAGCTCCGGCGAGCGGGCCACGACCGTGCGCAGCCCCTCCGTGTCCAGGGCGAGCACGATCGTGTCGTGATGCTCCGCGCCCGCCGAGTGCGCGACCCGGAAACCGCCCTGCGGGGCGGGCGCCACGCTCTCCACGGGAGTGGCGGTGCGCAGGTGGGCGCCGAGCGCCACGAGACGGCGGGCCAGCGGCTCCCACAGCGCGGCCGGGAAGGGCTCGTCGGGGACGTCGAAGAGCAGGCCCTCGGAGGACCCGAGGAAGTAGATGTGGAACATCAGCACCATCTCCGCGGCGGACAGGGTCCGGGGATCGGCGAAGAAGCTGCGGGAGAAGACCTCGAAGGCCAGGTGGTGGGCGGCCTCGGGAAACCGGATCGAGGCCAGGAAGTCGTGGGCGCTGGTGCCGTCCAGCTGCTCGTAGACGTCGGGAACCCGCACGTCGAGCAGCGGAAGCGCCGCCGACGGGTTCATCCGCAGCAGGTCGCGCGCACCGAACGTGGGACTCAGGGCCGCGAATCCCAGGGCGCTCCAGGGCGGAGTGCGCGGCACGCGACGGAAGCTGTCGTGCAGTCCGCTGCTGTGCCGCAGGGGGTAGTCCGGCAGGCCGGTGAGCATGCCGAGGTCGGGATCCGCCCGGCGCAACAGCCCCCGAAGGTTGTAGTACTGGCGGAAGAAGGCGTGGAAGCCCCGGCTCATGGTCGCCGGGCTTCCGTCGGCGAGCGTGACGGGCCAGCCGGCGACCCGGCCACCGAGCATCCGCTCCCGTTCGTACAGCGTGACCCGCACCCCGCGTTCGGCGAGCGCGGTGGCGGCGGCGAGCCCGGCGATGCCGCCGCCGATCACGGCCGTCGAGGCCTCTCCGGCCACCCGCGGGCGCCCCGGCCGCGGGAGAAGCACGCGGGCGCGCCGGTCGCGGCCCCGCCGCCGCGCGTTGCCCGCCGCACCCCCGCTCATGCCGCACCACCCTGGCGCCGTCCCACCACGGTGTGCACGATGCCGGTCTGCCAGCCGGGTACCGGCAGCACCCTGACCTGCCCGAAGCCCGCTCGCCGCACCCGGTCGCCGAAGGCCCCCGCGGTGTCGAACTCGACGACGCTGTGCCACAGATGGCGGTAGAGCGGGCCGTCCCCGGCCGCGGTGCCGACCGGCATCACGACGCCGCGGCACACCGCGTGCCACACGGCGCGGTGGGCGGGCCGGCCGCTGAGCGTGTACTCGTGCACCGCGAGCCTGCCGCCCGGGACGAGCAACTCGTGCACGGCCTTCAGAATCCCGTCGGGATCGGCGACGTTGCGGAACAGGTAGGCAGCCAGCACCGCGTCGAAGGGGCCCTCCACGCCTTCCTCGGCCAGCCGTTCGGCCGAGGAGTGCCGGAACGTCACGTGCCGCGGCCAGCTCTTGGCCGCCGCCTGCTCCAGCATGCCCGCCGACGCGTCCACCGCCACGATCTCGGCCCTGGGCAGTACGGCGGCGAGGGCCGCGGTGGACGCCCCGGTGCCGCAGCCGAGGTCCAGCACCCGCCGCCCGGCGCCGCCGTCCGGAAGACCCAGGCGGCGTACGGAGCGCCGCAGATGGGCGTGGTAGCCGGGGTTGAAGGCGACCAGGCGGTCGTAGGTGCGGGAGGCGCGGTCGAACGCCGTCGCCAGTTCCGCGTCGCGCAGCAGGGGCATGCAGTCTCCTCGATTTCCGGAAGGGGTTGCCGCTTCGGCGGTCGTCACAGGTCCGCGGGCGGACGGCGGGGCAGCCAGGGCAGCTCGGCCGCCGTCCGCAGCATCGGCCCGACGGGGGTGTGCAGCCCGACGGCGATGTCCTCGTGCAGCCGAGTGCGCCCGTCGAGGAAGCGCAGCAGACGCTCGGCGGGGACGCGGGAGAACAGGCGGGAGAAGAAGTCCGCGCCGTCGATCCGGCCGGTGGCCAGCGCGCGCAGCAGCACGGCGTCCATGGCACGTGACCTGGCCGAGTGGGCCGGTGGGGGAGCGGGCCGCCGGCCGGCCCGGAACGCCGCCGCGATGGCGCGTGTCTGGCGCTGCACGGCCGCGAAGGTGTACCCGGTCGACGGCCGGGTCGCACCTCCCGCGGTGCCGATCCGGAAGATGGCCTGGCCGGTCTGCCGGGCGAACGAGCCGTCCGTCATGGGAATCGCGCCCGTCTCCCGCGCGGTCACCTCGAAGCCGTCCAGCCCGAGGACATGGCGCGTGTAGTGCCGCAGGGCCGCGTGGTACTCCGGCGCGCTCAGGGGCGCCGACGAGAACTCGGTGTACTCGACCAGCGCGGTGCGGCGCCCCGTGGGCAGCACATAGCCGAACGACAGTCCCCGGGCCGGCTGCGGAGTACGGAAGTCCATCAGGTCCACGACGTCCCGGTCGAAGGCGGGACGGTCGGTGCGCACGAACCAGCCGTGGAAGTGCTGCAGCAGAGTGGTGCGGGCCGCGGGCAGGGCCCCCAGCGGCCGCGAGTCGAAGACCCAGCGGGCCCGTACCCCCAGCCGGTCGCCGGTCGCGGTGGACGCCCGGACCTGGGCCCCGCCGCCGGACAGGCCTTCCACGGTTTCGACGACCGCCTCGATCCGGCGCACCGAGTCCCGGGCGGCGAGATCGTGGTGGACGAGCTCCTCGAAGTCGTCCGAGCCCAGCATCTTGTAGCGGAGCGGGGCGATCCGGCTCTCGGTCGACGAACCCTGCCCGCCCCGGACCCTGAGGCGCTGCCAGGAAGCGGTCAGCGCACGGTCGTAGGCACCCGGGCCCGCCTCCCAGAAGCACCAGGTGCGGGGCGGCGGGCGCAGGGGTCCGGGCGGCGCCGAGACCAGGACGACGGACGGCGGGCGGCGGCCCGCGGCACCGGACGAGAGCCGGTGCGCCAGGGACAGGCCCGCGGCTCCCGCGCCGATGATGGCGACGTCCGCGTCGAGCACAGGTTCCCCTCCTCGGGTACGGCCGGGTGGCGGGTACAGGGATGCGCCCGCCGAAGCATTCCGCGTGCGGCACCCGTTCGGATGCGCGGCGCACCGAATCCTCCGGCGGGGTAGGCCGGTCGGCGCATCGCCACGCCGGAGGATCCGGGCGGGCCGTGGTCCGCCCGCGCGGCCGTACGACGCGCCCGGGGCTGCCGGTGAACCGTTCGGTGACGCCCGGCCGTCACATCGACACCGAGTCCGGCCCCCGGCCCGTCGCTTCGGCCGGCGCGACGCCCGCGGCAGCCGGGCCCCGGCCGACCGGACGAGAGACCGCCGAAGGAACGACCGCGGCACCCGGCCGAGTCCGGCTCCGGCCGAGTCCGGCTCCGGCCGTGCCCGCCCCGACGTGGGCGGGGGCGCGGGGATCCGGCGCCCGCCGCGCGGCTCGGCGCCGCCGCACCACCCGGCGTCCGCCGCCCCGTCGGCCCGGGCGCCGCCAGGTGGTCCCGTGGCCTCACCCGAACAGCGTCCGATTCGCGGCGTCCTCGTGTGTCGCGGCCCTCCCGGCCCGCCGTCCGCAGTAGCTTCACCGCTCGCGGCCGCCACGATCCGGATCGGCTCCGGCACCCCCGACCACCCGGCGGACGGCAAAAAACAGGACGTCGTCGCATCCGCCACGCCCACCCCGGCCGAATCACTTCCGGCAAACCCGCGTCCGCAACGACGAGAGGAACCGGGATGCGTCGTACGAGGGCCGGGGAGCACCCCGCGATCGGCCCGGCATCCGTGCCCCCGCACAACGCCCGTGAGGCCTACGCCACTTCGGGCCCGCGCGGCGGTACGGACACGGAGACCGCGGCGTCCGCCGCCTGGCACCCGGACGCGGTGGACGCGGACGTGCCCGGCGCCGTCGGACGGGTGCTGGACGTCGTGCTGCGCGAGCGGGTCGGCCAGGCGTCCGTGCTGGACGCCGCCTTCGGGGCCGACGTGGCCGAGCGGGTCGCCCGCTTCACCCGGCACGGCGGCAAGCGCATGCGCCCTCAGTTCCTGTGGTGGGCCCTGCGCGCCTGCGGCGGCGGCCGGCACGCCGAACAGGCCGAGTGGGCCCTGCGGATCGGGGCGGCGCTGGAACTCATCCAGACCTGCGCGCTCGTCCACGACGACCTCATGGACGCGTCCGAACTGCGCCGCGGCCGCCCCGCCCTGCACGTCGACCTCTCCGCGCAGTACGCCGAACTGGGCGCCCGGCGGGCGGGTTCCCTGGGCGAGGCCGGGGCGATCCTCGCCGGCGACCTGGCCCTCGCCTGGGCCGACGACGTCGTCGCCGACCTGGGGACCGAGCCCGGGATGCCGCCCGCGGTGCAGCGCATCTGGCGGGCCATGCGCACCGAGATGGTGGCGGGCCAGTACCTGGACGTGCTCGACCAGAGCACCGTCTCCGGTTCACCGGCCAGGGCGATCCGCGCCGCCTGCCTCAAGAGCGCCCGCTACTCGGTGGAGCGGCCCCTGGCCCTCGGCGCCTCGCTCGCCGGCGCGGACGCGGCCACGACCGACGCCCTGTGCGCCGCGGGCCGCTGCGCCGGGGTCGCCTTCCAGCTCCGCGACGACCTGCTGGGCGTCTTCGGCGACCCGCGCGGCACGGGCAAACCGTCCGGCGACGACATCCGCGAGGGCAAGCGCACCTACCTGGTCGCGGTGGCCCGGGCACGCGCCACGCAGGCCCGGGACCTCGCGAGCCTCGAAGTCCTCGACCGGTGCCTCGGGGCGGAGGACCTGACACCCGGTCAACTCGCCCAGGTGCGGCACGTGCTGACGGCCACCGGTGCCCGGGCCGCCGTCGAGAAGCGGATCGAGCGGCTCGCCGCCCGCAGCGCCGAGCATCTCGCGGGGGCCGGGATCCTGCCCGCCGTACGGGTCCGCCTGCACGCCCTGATGTGCGCGGCGGCCGGGACGGCACCGGCCCCCGACCAGGCGGCCGAACCGCCGGAGACCGCCGAGAAGGACCCGGCCGCATGCCTGACCGGCGCCGGAGCCGCGGGAGGAACACGATGACCAGGACGATCCCCGGCCGCACCGACCACGTGGTGGTGGTCGGCGCGGGGCTGGCCGGACTGTCGGCCGCCCTCCATCTGCTCGGCGCCGGACGGCGGGTGACCGTCGTCGAGCGGGGCGCCCTGCCGGGCGGACGCGCCGGGCGCATCGACCGGGCCGGATACCGCATCGACACCGGCCCCACCGTGCTGACCATGCCGGACATCGCCGACGAGGCGTTCGCCGCCGTCGGCGACAGCCTCCACGACCGCGTCGACCTCATCCCCCTCCACCCCGCCTACCGGGCGCGCTTCGCCGACGGCAGCGAACTCGACGTGCACACCCGGGCGGACGCGATGGAGGCCGAGATCGAACGTTTCGCCGGGGCCCGGGAGGCCGCCGGCTACCGGCGCCTGCGGCACTGGCTCGAACGGCTCTACGCCGTCCAGATGCGCCGCTTCATCGACGCCAACTTCGACTCGCCGCTGCAACTGCTCACCCCGGACCTGGGCCGGCTCGCCGCACTCGGCGGGTTCGGACGGCTGGACGCCCGCATCGGACGGTTCCTCGGCGACGAACGGCTGCGGCGCGTCTTCTCCTTCCAGGCCCTGTACGCCGGAGTGCCCCCGGAGCGGGCCCTCGCCGCGTACGCCGTCATCGCCTACATGGACACCGTCGCCGGGGTGTACTTCCCGCGCGGCGGCATGCACGCCCTGCCCCAGGGCATGGCCGACGCCGCCGCCGACGCGGGCGCCGACCTCCGCTACGAACACGACGTGACGGGTCTCGAACGCTCCGGCTCACGCGTCACGGCGGTCCTCACCTCGCAGGGCCGCATCGCCTGCGACGCCGTCGTGCTCACCCCCGACCTGCCCGTCACCTACCGCCTGCTGGGCCGCAGCCCGCGCCGTCCGCTGGCACTGCGGCACGCCCCGTCCGCCGTCGTCCTGCACGCCGGCACGGACCGGACCTGGCCGGGCCTCGGACACCACACGCTCTCCTTCGGCGGGGCCTGGAAGGGCACCTTCGACGAACTGACCAGGACCGGGAGCCTGATGACCGACCCGTCCCTGCTGATCACCCGCCCCACCGCCACCGATCCCTCCCTGGCCCCCGAAGGCAGGCACCTGCACTACATCCTGGCCCCCTGCCCCAACACCGACATCGGACCCGGCGCCGCCGCCTGGGGCGACCTCGCTCCCCGCTACCGAGACAGCCTGCTGGCGGTCCTGGAGCAGCGCGGACTCGACGGGATCGCCTCGTCGATCGAGGAGCAGTGCCTGGTCACCCCCGCCGACTGGCACGGGCAGGGGCTCGCGGCGGGCACCCCTTTCTCCGCGGCCCACACCTTCGCGCAGACCGGCCCCTTCCGCCCGCGCAACCTCGTCAGCGGCACCGAGAACGCGGTGCTGGCGGGTTGCGGAACCACCCCTGGGGTCGGTGTCCCGACCGTCCTCATCTCCGGAAAGCTCGCCGCGGCCCGGGTCGCCGGGCCGTCCTCCCGCCGCGGTCCGCGCCCCGCCGCCCGCCGTACGACCGTGGAAGGCGCCCGCCCATGACCGACCGTGAACTCGACGCCGCGGGCATCCACGATCCGCGGCTGCGCGCCGCCTACACGCACTGCCGCACGCTCAACGCCCGGCACGGACGCACCTACTTCCTCGCCACCCGGCTGCTGCCCGTCGCCCGACGGCCGGCCGTCCACGCGCTGTACGGCTTCGCGCGCTGGGCCGACGACATCGTGGACTCCCTGGACGACCCGCGCACCGTCCACGACCGCACCGCGGCGCTCGCCCGGCTGGAAACGCGCCTGGACCTCGGACTGCGGCGCGAGGGCCCGGTCGACGAGCCGGTCGTCGCGGCGCTCGCCGACACGGCCGCCCGCTACCACATCGACCACCGGCACTTCGTCGACTTCATGGCCTCCATGCGCAGCGACCTGCACGTCACGGGCTATGCGACCTACGAGGACCTGTACGGCTACATGCACGGCTCGGCGGCCGTCATCGGGCTGCAGATGCTGCCGGTGCTCGGCACGGTCGTACCGCGGGAGGAGGCCGCCCCGCACGCCGCGGCCCTCGGCGTGGCCTTCCAGCTCACCAACTTCCTCCGCGACGTGGGGGAGGACCTCGACCGCGGTCGCGTCTACCTGCCGGCGGATCTGCTCGCCGCCCACGGCGTCGACCGGGCGCTGCTGCGGTGGAGCCGGGACACGGGCCGCCGTGACCACCGGATCACCGAGGCGCTGCGCGCCGCCGAGGACCTGACCCGCGGCGTCTACCGCACGGCGGCCCCCGGACTGGCGATGCTCGACCCGGTGGCGCGGCCCTGCATCCGTACCGCGTTCGTCCTGTACGGGGCCATCCTCGACACCGTCGCGGACGAGGGGTACGCCGTCCTGCACCGCCGTGCGGTGGTACCCCGGCGCCGGCGGGCCGCGGTCGCGCTCGACGGTCTCGTGCGCGTCGCGGCGGCCCGGGTCAGAGCGGGTGGCGAGGACCGCACGGCACAGCGGACCGCCCGCTGTGACACCTCCGACGGCCGCACCTGGTCGTCCCGGCGCAAGGAGGCGGCGTGAACAGCCCGCACCGTCCCGTACCCGGCCGGCTGCCCCTGCGGCTGCGGCGCCGTGCCGTGGCCTGGGACAAGCAGCGCCCCACCTGGCGCGACGCCCGGCCGGGCGTCATCGCCGACGCCCTGAAGCGGGCGCTGGCCCGCCCGTCGGGCAACTGGTACGTCGTCGGGGCCACCCGGGATCTGAGCCCCTCCCGCCCGTTGGCCTGCTCGGTCGCCGGGCAGGAGGTCGTCGTCTGGCGCGACGCGGGCGGGCGTCTCGTGGCGGGGCCGGGGGTGTGCCCGCACCTGGGGGCGCCGCTGGCCGACAGCCCCGTCCGCTGCGGCACCCTCGTCTGCCACTGGCACGGCCTCGCCCTGGACGGCGGCCCCGCCGCGGGCTGGGAGCCGCTCCCCGTCCACGACGACGGTGTGCTGGTGTGGGTGCGCCTCGACGGAGTCGGGGGCGAGGAGCCGTTGTCCGCACCGCTGGTGCCGGTCCGGCCGCCGCTGCCGGGAGCGGTCGAGGCCGTGTACAGCGCGGTCGGCGGGTGCGAGCCGGAGGACGTGGTGGCCAACCGGCTCGACCCCTGGCACGGCGCCTGGTTCCACCCGTACTCCTTCGTGGACCTCACCGTCGTGCGCAGTCCCGCCGACCCGGGAGCCGGCGAAGGTGACGACGCCTTCGCCGTGGACGTCTCGTTCAAGCTCGCGGGTCGGCTCGTCGTGCCGGTACGCGCGGTGTTCACGGCACCGGAACCGCGCACGGTGGTCATGCACATCACCGACGGGGAGGGGGAGGGCTCGGTGGTCGAGACACACGCCACCCCGCTGGGTCCGGACGGACTCGGGCGCCCGCGCACCACCGTGACCGAGGCGATCGTGGCCGCGTCCGGCCGCCGCGGTTTCGCCGTGGCCCGGGGCGCGGCGCCCCTGCTCCGTCCGCTGATGCGGGCGGCCGCGGGCCGCCTGTGGCGCGACGACCTGGCCTATGCCGAACGGCGCTGGCACCTGCGCAGCACGGGACGCTTCCCGGGCTGAAGTCACCCCGGGCCCCGAGCCGACTCTCCGCGCCGCGAACCGCGAAGAGTTCTTCGCAAAGAAGTCTTTGCGAAGAACCCTTTGCGGTCTAGGGTGTGCGCTATGACGGAGACGAGTGAGGAGCCCAACGGCCCCCGGGCCGACGCGGATTCGGTGGTACTCGATGCCAAGGGGCTGCGGGCCCTGGCGCATCCGGTACGCGTCCAGCTGGTCGGCCTGCTGCGCAAGTACGGCCCGTCGACGGCCACCCGCCTCGCGGAGCGGCTGGGCGTGAACTCGGGAACGGCCAGCTACCACCTGCGCCAGCTCGGTGCGGCCGGCTTCGTGGAGGAGGACGCGGAACGCGGCAACGCGCGTGAGCGCTGGTGGCGCGCCGTCCACCGGACGACGGAGCTCAACGACCGGGACCTGGCCGACCGTGAGCCCGAGGCCACCCTGGCCTACCTGCAGTCCGTCGCCTCCACCTATGCCGTGCGCACCCAGCAGGCCCTGAACGAGCTGCACACGATGCCCCACGCATGGCGGGGCACCTTCGACATGAGCGACTGGTCCCTGCGGCTCACGCCCGAGGAATGCGTCGCCCTGCGCCTGGAGTTGCGGGAGGTCGTCGACCGCTACCGGCCGGACACGCCGGAGGCCGCGGCCGAGGCCCCCGAGGGCGCCGAGCGGATCTCCGTGATCACGCAGATCCTGCCCGAACTGGACGCGCCGCCCGCGCCGGACGAGTACCCCGGCTCCCGTGAGGAGACGGGACCGCGGACCTCATGACAGGCGGCAGCCCCGACGCCGGCGGCATACCCGGGCGACGGTCCCTGCGGCCGCTGACCGGAGTCCTCGCCGCCATGGCCGTGTCGCTGACCGGCACCCGGGTCTCCGCCGTCGCCCTGCCGTGGTTCGTGCTCGTCACGACCGGCAGCGCCACCCGGACCGGGCTGGTCGCCTTCTGCGAGATGGCCCCCTACGTCCTGGTGAAGGCGCTCTCCGGACCGGTCACGGACCGCATCGGACCCCGGGTCGTCTCCTGGACCACCGACCTGGTCAGCGCGGCAGCCGTGGCCGCCGTCCCGCTGCTGCACACCCTCGGCCTGCTGTCCTTCCCGCTCCTGCTGGCCCTGGTGGCGGTGATCGGAGCCACCCGCGGTCCCGGTGACCTGGCCAAGGAGGTCATGGTTCCCGAGGCGGCCGAGCACGGCCGGGTGCCGCTGGAGCGGGCCACCGGACTGTCCGGCGTGACCGAGCGGCTCGCGTCCACCGTCGGACCCGCGGCCGGCGGCGCCCTCGTCGCCTCGGTCGGCCCGCTGACCGGACTCGTCTTCAACGCGGGCTGCTTCGCGCTCGGGTCCGTGATCGTCGCGCTGGCCCTGCCGCGCGGCCTGGGACGGCCGGCCGAGGACGCCACCACGGAGACCGCGGCCGAACCCGAGGGCTACTGGCGGCGGTTCGGCGCGGGCTTCACCTTCCTGCGGAGCGAGCCGCTGCTGCTCACCGTGATCGTCGTGATCGGCCTCACCAACCTGCTCGACGCGGCCTTCGCCACCGTCCTCGCCCCCGTCTGGGCGGAGGAGTCCGGCAACGGGCCCGCCGCCCTCGGCCTGACGGGCAGTGTGATGGGGGCCGCGGCGGTGGGCGGGAGCCTGATCGCGACGCTGGCCGCACACCGGCTGCCGCGCCGCGTGGTGTTCTTCACCGGCTTCCTGCTGATCGGTGCCCCCCGGTTCCTCGTCCTCGCCCTCGACGCCCCGATGAGTGCGGTGCTGGTCGTGTTCGCGGTCGGTGGATTCGGCGCGGGCTTCGTCAACCCGGTCCTCGGAGCCCTGCTCCTCGAACGGGTACCGCGTCCGATGCTGGGCCGGGTCAACGCCCTCGGCGACTCGCTGGCCTGGGCGGGCATTCCGCTCGGCGGGCTCATCGCCGGAGCGGCGGTCGCCTCCGCCGGACTCGTACCGGTGCTGCTCGTCTGCGGAGCCGCGTACTTCCTCACCACGAACCTGGCCGGGCTGAGACCGGAATGGCGCGAGATGGACCGCGGGCGCCGCCGGAACGGCGGGGGACGGTCCGACGAGGACACCCCGCTGCCCGGCGCGAAACTCCCGGCCTGACGCCCGGTCGGCCGGAGCGGAACCGCGGCACGGCCTGCGGTTGCCCGGCCGGCCGTGTCGTGGCTGTGCGCGGGAGCGGCGGCACGAGGTGCGCCCCGGGCGGGGACCGGCGGCAGGGCTTCGACCCGGCCGAGGAGGGACGGCGCAGGCGTCCCTCCGCGCGGCTACCGGCCGAGGCCGCCGTTGCTCTGCAGCAGCTGGCCGTTGATCCACCCGCCCTCGGGGGAGCAGAGGAACGTGACCAGGTTCGCGCAGTCCTGGGGGACGCCCAGCCGTCCCAGCGGAGTGGAGCGGGCCAGCTCCGTCTTCTGCTCCTCGGCCATCCATCCCGTGTCGGTGGGCCCCGGGTTGACGGCGTTGCAGCTCACCCCCAGACGGGCGAGCTCACGGGCGGCGGCCAGCGTGATGCGGTCCATCGCCCCCTTGCTCGCCCCGTACGGCAGGTTGCCGGCGGTGTGATCGCTCGTCAGGCCGATGATCCGGCCGCTGCCGTGGGGCCCGCGGAAACGGAGACCGTATTCCCGGATCAGCAGCCAGCTCGCCCGGGCGTTGACCGCGAAGTGCCGGTCGAAGCTCTCCACCGAGGTGTCCAGCAGCCCGGAGTCCACCGATTCGCAGTGGCAGAGCACCAGCGCCGTGACGTTCCCCAGCTCGCGTTCGACGTCGTCGAAGAGCCGGGCGGGCGCGGCAGGATCGCCCAGGTCCGCCTCCACCGCGTGCGTTCTCGCCCCGAGGGACGCCGCCTTCTGCCGCAACTCCTCGGGGGCACCCGGCTCCGCGCCCCACTGCATGCGTGCGTCGTACGGGGTCCAGTACGTGAAGGCCACGTCCCAGCCGGCCCGGGCCAGGCCCAGCACCACGGACGAGGCGATGCCCGCCGACCGCCCCGCCCCCGTGACCAGGGCGAGCTTCCGCCCCGCGTCCTCCGCGTCCGGCCGGTGCTCCGTGCGCTTCCCACCAGTCATGATCCTCATCCTGGCGAACCGCGGTGACGACGGCACCCGGTTTCCCCGCCGAGGCGCCGCGGGCTCAGCCCAGCCAGTGCCCGTCGCGCATGAGGGTGCGTCCCCGAAGCTCGTTCGCCTCACGCCAGGCCTGGATGCGCCGCGGGCGGATCCGGAAGTACTGGTAGGGCTCGTCGAGCTTGCGCGGGTCGAAGCCGGTCCTGGCGGCGAAGGTGTCGCCCGTCCCGGGGCCCAGACCGTCGACGTCGACCGGTTCGGCGGTGCCGTCGATCACGACGACGTCGCGGGTCGGCCCGAGGCCGATCCGCACCCGGCCGTCCGCCAGCAGGTTCCGGCCGGTGACGGAGTCGCGCGGAGTGGCGACGAGGAGCGCGCTCCCGTCCCACAGGTAGGAGAGCGGGACGAGATGGACACCGGCGGCGGAGCCCGACGTGGCCACCCAGAGATCGATGTCGTTCTCCAGCCTTGTGCGGGTGTCCCGCAGTCTCTCCTCAAGTCCACGCGGCGGCGCGCCCGTCATGCTTCCTCCGGCTCACTCGGTGGGGACCTTCCCCGGGGGAGGGACTCCGTCGGCCCTCGGTCGGTTCCCCGGCACTGGCGCGGAGCGCCGGGCCGCACGGGGAGGGCGGCTCGGGCAGCGGTGTCACGTCAGGACGCGGACGCCAGGGACGCCGCTTCCCAGGCGAACCCGTCCGGGTCGGTGAAGGGACCCGCGTCGCCGCCGATGGCCAGCCGGTGCGAGCCCGTGCCGTCGGGGGAGACACCGGCGTCCTTGGCCAGCGCCCGGCGCCGGTACAGGGCGAGCTTGACCGGGCTCGACCCGGCCTCGAACTCGACGTACATGCGGCCGAAGCTCTTCGCCACGGTGAGGCCCCGCTCGACGTAGAACCGCTTGCTCGCGGCCACGTCGGCGACGCCCAGCAGGAGCACGATGTCGTCGATCTGCCGGGTGGCGGGGCCGGTGTCCTTCTTCGCCGACGTGGCGACCTTCCAGATCGTCCCGTCCGGGGCCTGCACGACACCGCCGTACCCCCACAGCGACTTCGAGGCGGGCTTCAGGGGCGTGGCACCGGCGTCGAGGGCGGCCCCGAGGAGGGCGTCGACGGTGGCCGGCTGGGACACGGTGAGCGACAGCGTGAACCCGCGGAACCCGGTCGTGGGTGCCTCCGAGGCGCGCAGCCGGAGCTGTGTGTCCAGACCGAAGGCGTCGGTGTAGAAGCGGCGGGCGGCCGTCGGGTCGGCCACGTCGAGGGTGAGGGATGCGATGGATGCCATGCCCCTCACGCTAGGGGCGGCGGGGCGCCGGACGCTTCTCGAATCCTGACCGGTCCCGCGAGGACCCGGTTCCGGTGTGTGGCGGGTCCGGTGTGCACCGGGTCCGGGCCGGTGCCGGTCGGGGGCGCGGAGCGGGAGCCCGTCCGGGCGTCAGACCGTCCCGGGTGCGTGGCCGTCGCCCGGGCCACCGGTCGCGGGGTGGAGGGGAAGCCGTGCGCCGAGGTCGGTGATGTGGACGATCGCCTCGACGGCGGGGCTGGTACGGGTGATCTCCACCGGCAGGCCGATGATCTCCAGCGCGTCCGTCATGCCGAGCAGGCTGTAGAGCCCGCCGACGTCGCAGTACGTGATGCCCGCCAGGTCGAGCCGGACGAGCCGGGTGGTCCGGGGCAGTACGGCGGTGACGATCGCCTCCCGCACCTGCGGACTGGTGTGCACGTCGAGTTCCCCGACCAGCGTCATGAGAATGCTGCCGTGCTCCTGCTGGCTCCGGCGCACCTGCAGCCCCGGCAGAAGGTCTCCGCTCACGTCCGGCACTTTCCGACCGGCCGGGCCGGTCATGACGGGTAGGGCCGCTGCTTTCCCAACGGCCCGGCCCCAGTCTGCCCCAACCCGGCCGCCGGGAACTCGCCCTGGGCACGGCCGGGACATGCTTCCACCGCAGCGACACATCTCGCACACCCGCCGCGCAGGGCTGCGCGAACCGCCGGACGGAGCGCGCGTGACGCGTCGGGTCAGTGCCGGACGAGGCAGAACGGATGACCCGCCGGGTCGGCGTACACCCGCCATCCGCGGCCGCCCCCGCCGGTGTCCAGCGGCGCGGCGCCCAGGGCGAGCACCTGCGCGTGGGCCACGTCGAGGTCCGGAACCTCCAGGTCGAGGTGGAACTGCTGGGGCCGGGCGGGGTCCGGCCACCGGGGCGGGCGATGGTCGTCCACCCGCTGGAAGGCCAGCACGAGCCCCGTGCCCGTGTGCAGGGTCGCCCAGCCGTCGCCGAGCGCCCACCGCGGGTCCGGCCGGTTCACCGCGCCGCCGAGCAGGCCCTCGTAGAACCGGGCGAGTTCGAGAGCGTCGGAGCAGTCCAGCACGACACACTGCAGCTTGGCGATCATGACGGGCAGCGTAGACCGCGCCGGTGACGGTGACGGTGCCGGAGTGGGCTCCGGTCCGTACCGGGGACAGCACCTGGTTCCGGGGCCGGGCCCGGACGCGGGCACGTGGCACGTCCGGGCCCGGCGCGCCCGAGGGGGAGGGGCCCCGGCCGCCCCGTCGTCACTGCCGGCCGACGCGCTCCCGGACCTGTTCGGGGGTCAGGTAGGCGTCCGTGTGCTCGAAGTCCCGCAGAGTGGCGGGCGTACGGGCCAGGAACCCCGTGCGGACGAAGTCGTCACCGGCCACGGAGTTCAGCGCCCAGTTCGTCGCGACCCTGACCTTCGCCACGTTGGTGCGCAGCGCCGACCAGTGGTAGCCGCGAGCGGCGACCAGGGCGGGCAGGCCGCGCAGTTCGACCCCGAGCGGCTTGGACACGGCATCCATGCCGCCGAGGTCCACGACGAGTCCCAGGTCCTTGTGGACGTACGGCGTCATCTGCTGCCCGCGCAGCGTCGCGATGACGTTGTCGGCGACGTGCTTGCCCTGCCGCATCGCGTGCTGAGCGGTCGGCGGGCAGATCGCGCCCTCCACGTCCTTGGCCTCGTCCGGCACCGCGGCGGCGTCACCGAGTGCGAAGACGCCCTCGTGGCCGGGCAGGCACATCTCCGACGTGACCGCCAGCCGCCCCTTGACGGTCTCGGCCCCCAGGGTGCCGATCAGCGGGCTGGCCGCGACGCCGGCCGTCCAGATCAGCGTGTGGGTGGGGATCACCCGGCCGTCCGTGAACGTGACCTGGTCGGGTCCCGCCTTCGCGATGGAGACCCCCAGCGAGACGTCGATGCCCCGCTTGCGCAGGACCTCCAGGGCGCTGCGGCCGAGCTTGTCGCCCAGCTCGGGCATCAGCTTCGGCGCGATGTCGATCAGATGCCACTTGATGAGACGGGGGTCGAGCCTCGGGTACCGCTTGACCGCGTTGTGCGTCAGGCGCTGCAGGCAGGCGGCGGTCTCGGTCCCGGCGTACCCGCCGCCGACCACCACGAACTGCAGCCGCGCCGCCCGCTCCGTCTCGTCCGTGCTGGCGTCGGCGATGTCGAGCTGCGAGATGACGTGGTCGCGGATGTACGCGGCCTCGGCGAGCGTCTTCATGCCCCGGGCGTTGTCCGCGAGGCCGGGGATGTCGAAGGTGCGCGTCACGCTGCCCGGCGCCAGCACGATGTGGTCGTACCGTTCGTTGACGATGTCGCCCGAGATCTTGCGGACGACGCAGACCTTGGACTTCAGGTCCACCCCGATGGCGCCGCCCGGGATGATGCGGGTGCGGTACCGGCGGCTCCGGCGGAGCGATACGGCGACCGACTGAGGCGTCAGCACCCCGGAGGCGACCTGCGGCAGCAGCGGCAGATAGAGCTGGTAGGAGAACGGTGTCACCAGAGCGAGATCGGCCTCGTCGGGTCCGAGCTTGCGTTCCAGCCGCCGGACGCACTCCACTCCCGCGAAGCCCGCTCCCACTACCAAGATCCTCGGTCGTGACACGATTCTCATCCCTTCACCGGCTGCAGACTGTCTGGCTCCCAGGGGTTCCAGTGCCCCCAGGCCGCCGCCTCGCACATGATTGATCCCATCGCGCCACGGGCCGACGCGCCACCGGGCACCCGCCCGCACCCCCTCCGGGCGGAGTTCGCCTGGTGCATCGGCAGTAGGGACGGCACGGGCACCTGTCGTGCCGCGGGCACTCCATCTGCCGTCCGGGGCTTGGGCTGTGGCGGGTGGGGCAGCCTTCGGCTTGTCATGCCCCGGACGCTGTGCCGGACAGGGGAGCCCGGCGCGGAGATGGCGGGCGCCCCCGTGCCGGACGGCGGACAGCGGGCGCCTTCCCTCCGGACGGAGAAATACCTTGACCGCGTTACGCCTTCGAAGACGCGCAGCCCTCATCCGCGGCTCCGCCTCGCGCGAACGGAAAGGGACGTCGCTCGTCCGCGGCTCCGCCCCGCGCGGACCCATACGTCCATGGCTCAGCCACGGCTCCGCCCCGCACGGACGCGGACGCCTCTCGCTCAGCCGCGGCTCCGGCCACCCCGGGCGCGGGCGCGGGCACCTGAGAGGCGGAGGCTCCCCCCGCACCGTCGGCCTTCTGTCGGTCCTGTCTCTTCTCGGCATCGCCCTGGTGGTGCCGTCCCCCGCACGAGCGGACACCGCCTTCTCGGCGAAGATCGACTTCGGTACCGCGGCGACGGTGCCCGTGAGCGGCTACGCGCTCGACCACGGACAGCCCTACGGCGCCCGCACCGGCCCGAACCAGGGCACGGGTCTCACCTACGGCTGGGTGGGCCTCACCGCCGACACCCCGCTCGACCTGACCGGCAACGGCCGCGACAGGGGGACCGCGGAGTCCGACCGGCTGCTCGCCACCTTCGTGCACATGCAACTGCCCGCCTCGTCGGCCGGGGTCAAGACGCCCGGCCGGTGGGAGATGGCGGTGCCCGACGGCACCTACAGCGTGACGGTCGCCGTCGGCGACGCCACCAGTGTGGACAGCGCGCACGCGATCCAGGTGGAGAACCAGAACGCCGTCGACGGGTTCGTCCCCTCCTCCACCACCAGGTACCAGACCCGGACGGTGCACCCCACCGTCACGGACGGCCGGCTGACGATCAGCCCACTCGGCGGCAGCAACACGAAGATCGCGTACGTGACGGTCGCACCGCTCGCCGACGCGGCCGGCCATCCCGGGATCCGGGCCGTGACCCCCGCGAACACGGCGACCGGAGCGTCGCCGACCGGCAGTGTGGTCGCCGACCTCCGGCTCCTGGGCCCCGGCGTCGACGCCGCGACCCTCACCGCCGGAACCGTCACCCTGAAGGAGTCGGCCACCGGCACCGCCGTGGCCGCCCACGTGGTCACCAGCGGCGGCGGCGACGTCGTCAACCTCTCCCCGACCGCGGGTCTGAAGCCCGGCACCCGCTACCGCTTCACGGTCACGAGCGGCGTGAAGGATCTGGACGGCCGGACGTTCACGCCGTGGAGCTCGGTCTTCACGACCGGAGCGGGGGGCGGCGGCGGCGCCGTCGCCTTCGACAAGGTCGCCACGTCCGCGACCGGCAAGAGCTTCGCCTCGGTGCTCAAGGGCCCGGACGGCAAGCTGTACGCGTCCACCCTCGACGGCTACATCATGCGGTACACCATCGCCGCCGACGGCACCCTGGGCGGGGCGGAGACGATCTCCACCGTGCGCACCGACGCGGCGGACCGCGGGCTGCCGGGGGCGCCCGACCGCTCCGTCATCGGGATGGCGTTCGACCCCTCCTCCACGGCCGCGAACCCGGTGCTGTGGATCACCTCCAACACCATGTACGCCGGGGGTACCCCCGCCGAGCCCGACTGGTCCAGCAGCATCGCCCGGCTGAGCGGCCCCGGCCTCACCACGTACACGGAGGTCGTCAGCCACCTGCCCAGGTCGGTGAAGGACCACGAGACCAACTCCCTCGCCTTCGGTCCGGACGGCGCCCTGTACGTGACGCAGGGGGCCAACAACGCGATGGGGGCCGCCGATCCGGTCTGGGGCAATCGGTCCGAGCATCTGCTCAGCGCGGCCGTGCTGCGGCTGGACCCTGCGAAACTCCCGGCCTCCGGCCCGCTCGACGTGCGGACCGAGAGCCCCGGGACGTACGACCCGTATGCCGCGAACGCCCCGCTGACGCTCTACGCGACCGGTGTGCGCAACGCCTACGACCTGGTCTGGCACACCAACGGCCACCTCTACACGCCCACCAACGGGTCGGCGGCCGGGGGCAATACACCGGCGACCCCCACGCCGCTGCCCGCCGCCTGCTCCCGCCGGGTGGACGCGGGGACCGCCGGCGCCTACACCGGCCCGGCCGTTCCGGCGATCACGTCGAATCCCGTCGCCGAGACGGACTACGTCTTCGACGTGAAGAAGAACCGGTACTACGGCCACCCCAATCCGGCCCGCTGCGAATGGGTGCTGGCCGGGGGCAACCCCACGTCGGGGACCAGCCCGTTCGAGGTCACCGGCTACCCGGTCGGCACCCAGCCTGACCGCAACCTGGATCCGGCCGGGATGTACGACGCGGGGCTGCACGCTTCGGCCGACGGTGTCGTCGAGTACCGCAGCGACACGTTCGGCGGCGCGCTCAAGGGCAGGCTCCTCGTGGTCCGGTACAGCAGCGGCCAGGATCTCGTCACCTTCGGCGTCGACGCACAGGGCAGGCTGTCGGCGCCCGCCGTCGGCACCACCGGGTTCACCGGATTCCAGCAGCCGCTCGACGTCACCGAGGACACGGCCCGCGGCACGCTCTACGTCACCGAACTGGGCGCGTCGAGGATCACCCTGCTGAGGCCCAGGGCGACGGCCGCGGGAGCGACGGCCCCACGCTGACCGCGGCACACGCGCCGCGGCCCGGCGGACGGATGTCCTGCGGGGCCGCAGCGGACGGGGGAGGGCTCCGGTGCCGCCCGGCACCGGAGCCCTCACCTGCACACGCCCGCCCGACCGCGCCTCGGCACGCCGAAGAGACGCTCATGGAAGCCGGCCGACGGCCTGGTCCGGGCGATACTTCGGCCTCTAGAAGTCGGCCATCACCCGGTTGATCCAGTCGAGACTCTCCGGCGTGCTCGCGTAGCTGTCCCGCTCGCCGTACTCGCAGTAGGGGTTGTTGTCGCCCGACAGGACGCCCACCTGGTAGCGGAGCCCGTCGACGAGCTTGAACAGCGGACCTCCCGAATCGCCGAAGCAGGCAACGCCGTTGAGCCCGGTGACGTCGATGGCCCGACCTCCGTACAGGTCGACCCCGCTGTTGCTCGCGACCTTGAGCTCGGCACGCTTGAGCACGGGGCTGGAGGCGCCGCCGTAGGTCGTGGAGCCCCACCCGAACGCATAGGTCGTCGCCCCGACAGCCGGGTGGGCGGCACCCGGTGCCCGGACCGGCCGGGTCGTAGTATCGGTGATCCCGGGTGGGAGAGGGGGGTGGGGTATGGGCAGGCGACGTCCCGGCGGCCCGACGCTGGAGGAGGTGGCCGCCCGCGCGGGCGTGGGGCGCGGCACCGTCTCACGGGTCATCAACGACGCGGCCGGCGTGCGGGGTTCGACTCGGGACGCGGTGCGGCGCGCCATCGCCGAGCTGGGATACGTACCCAACCTCGCGGCCCGTTCGCTGGCCGGGCACCGCGCCGACGCCGTCGCGCTGGTGATGACCGAGACGGACTGGCGGCTGTTCGGAGAGCCCTTCTTCAGCGAGATCGTCCGCGCGGTCGGCGACGCCCTGACGGACAGCGGTAGGCAACTGCTGCTCACCCTGATCCGCTCGGAGACCGAGCGTCGGCGCTTCGTCGAATTCGCCCGCGGCGGCCGGGTGGACGGCGTCCTGATGATGTCCGTCCGCGCCCAGGATCCCTTGCCGGACATGCTCGCGGACGCGGGTCTGCCCACCGTGCTGCTGGGGCGCCGCACGGGGGAGGAGTGCGTGACGTACGTCGACGCGGACAACGTCGGCGGTGCGCGCAGCGCCGTCTCTCATCTCCTGGACAGCGGACGCAGGACCATCGCCACCATCACCGGCCCGCTCGACATGTACGTCGCCCAGTGCCGGTTGCGCGGCTATCGCGAGGCGTTGCGGCGCGCGGGAGCCGAGGACGTGCCCTCCCTCGTCGTGGAGGGTGACTTCACGGAGGAGAGCGGACGCCGGGCGATGGCCGACCTCATCGAGCGGCATCCCGGCATCGACGGGGTCTTCGCCGCCTCGGACACGACCGCCGCGGGGGCGCTGAACGCACTGCGTGCGGCGGGCCGCCGGGTGCCGGACGACGTCGGAGTGGTGGGCTTCGACGACTTCCTGCTGGCCCAGCACACCGATCCGAAACTGACCACCGTCCGGCAGCCGGTGGACGAGATCGGCCGGTCCATGGTGCGGCTCCTGGAGGAGGAGATGGAGGAGCCGGCCGTGGCCTGGCGGCACGTCATCCTCCGGACCGAGCTGGTGCTGCGCGACTCGGCCTGATCCGGGGCGGGCGGCCTTGGGCTCGGATGCGGGGCTGCGGGGTGCGTCCGCGCCCCGCTCGCGAGTGACGTGCGTCGAGGCGCCGAGGTGCGTAGAGGGGCGGCAGCCATGCGCCGGGGTGCGTCGGGGTGCGGCAGACGTGCGCCGACGCGCGGCGGCCATGCGCTGAGGCGCGGCGGCATCCACCGACCCGCAGGCGTCCACCGACCCGCAGGCACCCGCCGACGCGCGGGGGCGTCCTCCAGGGGTCGCGGGACATTGATCGGGAGCGCTCCCAGTATCCGGTCCCGATGTCACCTCGGGTCGGCCGGAACCAGGACCTGCGGCTTCCCGATTGCCTTGACGGCATCCGGTTCAGCCTCTTGTCAGGGACATGCGTGACTCCTACAGTCCCTCTCGAATCGCCAATGGGAGCGCTCCCATTCACCGATGCGAGCCCACACCCGAAGGACTCCGGCCGCCCCTCCCAGAGAGGACCCCCCGCATGCGACCGTTACCGCACCCGACCCGCGCCGCCCGTGGCCTGTTCGGCGTACTGCTCACCGCGCTCGCCCTCGTGGCGACGCTCGTCACCGCCACCTCGCCCGCCGCCGCCGACACCGCCATCTGCGAGGAGTTCGGCTCGACCACGATCCAGGGCCGCTACGTCGTCCAGAACAACCGCTGGGGCACCAGCGCCACGCAGTGCATCACCGCCACGGACACGGGATTCCGGATCGACCGGGCCGACGGCTCCGTCCCCACGAACGGCGCCCCGAAGTCGTACCCGTCGGTCTTCAACGGCTGCCACTACACCAACTGTTCGCCGGGTACCAACCTTCCGGCGCAGCTCAGCACCATCTCCGGTGCGCCCAGCAGTATCTCCTACCGCTATGTCGGCGACGCCGTGTACGACGCCGCCTACGACATCTGGCTCGACCCCACGCCGCGCACCGACGGGGTCAACCGGACCGAGATCATGATCTGGTTCAACAAGGTGGGGTCCGTCCAGCCGGTGGGCTCGCAGGTCGGCACGGCCACCGTGGCCGGGCGCACCTGGCAGGTCTGGTCCGGCAACAACGGCGGCAACGACGTGTTGTCCTTCGTCGCCCCTTCGGCGATCAGCAGCTGGAGCTTCGACGTCATGGACTTCGTCCGGCAGGCCGTGAGCCGTGGACTGGCCCAGAACAACTGGTATCTGACGAGTATTCAGGCCGGCTTCGAGCCCTGGCAGAACGGGGCCGGGCTCGCGGTCGACTCCTTCTCCTCCACCGTGAACACGGGTGGCGGCGGCGATCCCGGCAACCCAGGCGGCTCGACCGCCTGCAAGGTGGCGTACGCGACGAACGTGTGGCAGGGCGGCTTCACCGCCGACGTGACCGTCACCAACTCCGGTGCCGCACCGGTCGACGGCTGGAAGCTCGCGTTCACCCTGCCCTCGGGGCAGCGCGTGACCAACGCCTGGAACGCCACGGTCGCCCCGTCGTCCGGCGCCGTCACGGCGAGCAGCGTCGCGCACAACGCACACCTGGGCCCGGGTGCCAGCCAGACCTTCGGCTTCCAGGGGACGTACAGCGGCACGTTCGCCAAGCCGGCGGCCTTCAGTCTGAACGGGACCGCCTGCACGGCCGCGTGACCGGCAGCGGGCAGGCGACCGGTGCGGTCGGATCGCGACGGTTCTGATCGCGACGGTCACGATTCCGGTGGTCGCGATCGCGACGGTCAGGAGCGGGGCGGTACGGACCGGTGCGGTGTGCTTCTGCCGCGATCCCGGCGCCGGCGTCGCCGCGCCCGAGTCGCTCCGGGGCCCGTCCTTCGCCTGCGCCGACAGGGACCGGGCCCCGGGGCCTTCGCGCCGGGAGCCCCAGCCGGCCTCGTCGCGTCCGCTGCGCCCATTCGTGGATCTGCCCCCGCGAGCCGTCGGACGACCGCTCGCCCCGAGGAACAGCGCGCCCCGACCACCACCCGACCCGGTACGACCGGAAGGAGACACCATGGCTCGACGCAGCACCGTTCTGTCGATGGCCGCCGCCTTCGCCACCCTGCTCGCGGCGCTCGGCATGACCCTGCTGGGGCAGGGCTCCGCCGAGGCGCACGGGGTGGCGATGCTTCCCGGCTCGCGCACCTACCTCTGCTATCTGGACGCCCGTACCGGCAACGGCGCTCTGGACCCGACGAACCCCGCGTGCAAGGACGCGGTGAACGACAGCGGCACGACACCTCTGTACAACTGGTTCGCCGTGCTCGACTCCCAGGCGGGCGGCCGGGGCGCCGGGTATGTGCCGGACGGCACCCTGTGCAGCGCGGGCGACCGCTCCCCGTACGACTTCTCCGCCTACAACGCCGCCCGGACCGACTGGCCGAGGACGCACCTGACGTCGGGGAAGACCCTGCGCGTCCAGTACAGCAACTGGGCCGCGCACCCGGGCGACTTCCGGGTGTACCTGTCCAAGCCCGGCTGGTCGCCCTCGTCCGAGCTGGGCTGGGACGACCTGGACCTGATCCAGACGGTCACCAATCCGTCCCAGCAGGGATCGCCGGGCACCGACGGCGGTCACTACTCGTGGGACCTGGCACTGCCGTCCGGCCGCTCGGGCAATGCCCTGATCTTCATCCAGTGGGTGCGGTCCGACAGCCAGGAGAACTTCTTCTCCTGCTCCGACATCGTCTTCGACGGCGGCAACGGAGAGGTGACCGGCATCCGGGATTCCGGCGGCACGCCGACACCCACGCCGACCCCGACACCCACGCCGACCCCGACCCCGTCGGACCCGCACACCGGTTCCTGCATGGCCACCTACACCGTGGTGAACGCGTGGAGCGGCGGCTTCCAGGCGTCCGTCGAGGTGATGAACCACGGCACGGAGCCGCGGAACGGCTGGGCGGTGGCGTGGAAACCCGGTACGGGGACCCGGATCAGCAATGTGTGGAACGGTGCCCTCTCCACCGGCACGGACGGCACGGTGACCGTCAAGAACGTCGACCACAACCGCGTCATCGCCGCCGACGGCAGTGTCACCTTCGGCTTCACCGCCACCTCCTCGGGCAACAACCTGCCCGCTGGTTCGATCGGCTGCGTGTAGGCGCAGATCCGTGCTGAACGCCGGTCGCGGTCCCTTCCCCGGAGGGCCGTGGCCGGCTAGCCGGCGCTGCGGAGACCTGCCCGCCACAGGTCGCGGAGGAGCGAGATCTCGGCCATGTGGTGGATGAATTCCAGGTTGGCCCCGGCCAGTACGCCGACGAAGGGGTCGTCGCGGTCGGAAGCGTACGGATACTGCGAGAAGCCGATCGTGTCGAGCTGCTCCTCGGTGACGGTGGCGACGCTGTCGCGCCAGCGGTCGATCAGCGCCCAGAACCGCTCGAGTGCCAGGGCGGCGGAGGGAGTGAAGTCGACGATCAGCTTCGGCTCCCGGCGCCGCTCGCCGAAGGTCCACTCCCAGCCGCCCGCGAAGTGGAAGTGCAGATGCCCGAGCCGCCACGCGATGGTCGTGACCGGCGTGACGTCGGGCTCCGGCGTGCCGGTGTGGGCGAGGACCTGCTCGACGCGCTCGGTACTCACACTCCAGTCCTCGGCGATCTTCGCGACGGTCATGCCGCCCGCGGCCTGCCGGGCCACCTCGGCGTACTCGCTTGCCGGGATGTCCGCGGCGCCCAGGTCGAGCACCCACTCGCCCGGCCCGAAGGCCCGGGGAGTCGTCGCCTCGCTCCGGCGCCGGATGGACCAGCAGCCGGGCGCCGGTTCCCACAGGTACTCCTCGTCGCCGAGCCCCGCCAGCCGCACCTGCGCCATCTCCCGGGCCTGGTCGAACTGTTCGAGAAGGAGGCCCAGCCGGTCGGTCCGTGTGCCCTGAGTGTCCATGCCCGACCGCTCCCTCGTTCGTCACCGCACCGCCGAGGCGGAACGTAGCGGCTCACCGTGTGCCGCGCGAGCGATTAACCGGCTCGCCCTGCGCCTGGTGGCCGGTCGACCGGTTCACTCGGTGTGCGCCGCGCGACCGGTCGATCCGCAAACGGAGCGGTGGTCAGGCCGGCGGGTGCGTTCGTCCCGCAGGCGTCGCACGAGGTCGCTGCCGGCCGCCGGCCACAGCGCGTGGCCGAAGGAGAAGCCGGCCGCGAGCAGGCGGCCGGGGACGACGCGCCGGCTCTTGAGGAGCAGTTCCGTGTCCGAGCGCAGCAGGAACGCGCCGAGCTCCGCCATCGACCTCGTCGCGGGCAGGCCCACGGGGGCACCCCAGGCGGCCCGCAGCTCCCGCATGAACGCGCGCTGGGGGAGGGGATCGGGGGCCGCGAGGTTGACGGGTCCGTCGAGGTCGTCCCGGGCGATCAGGAACTCGACGGCGCGCACGAAGTCCCGGTCGTGGATCCAGGACACGTACTGCGCGCCTCCCGCGACCGGGCCACCGAGACCGAGCCGTACCAGCCGCAGCAGGACGTCGAAGACGCCGCCGCGATCGGGGCTCATCACCATGGCGGAGCGCAGGGCGACCTTCCGGGTGTGCGGGGTCGGTGCCTCCTCCTGCGCCCGTTCCCAGGCCTTGGCGATCTCGACGCTGTAGGCCCAGTACGCGGGTACGTCCGGCTCGCTGCCGCCGATCACGCCGGTCGCCTCGTCGTGGGGCGCGTCGTGACGATGGGCGTAGACGGTGGCGGTGCTCATCTGCAGCCAGACGCGGGGAGGTCGTGCGGCGGCCCGGATCGCCTCGCCCACCACCCGGGCCGAGTGCACACGCGAATCCATCATGGCCTGCAGATTGGCCGGGGTGTAGCGGCAACTGACGCTGCGTCCGGCCAGGTTGACCACCACGTCGCTGCCGTCGACGGCCTCGGCCCACGGGCCGAGCGTCTCGCCGTCCCAGCGGATCTCGCGTTCGCGCGTGGGCCGTCTCGTCAGGATCCGCACGTCATGCCCGGCCGCGGTCAGGGCTCGGTCCAGGATCGTCCCCACCTGCCCGGTTCCCCCGGGTATCACGATCTTCATCGGGTCTCCCTTCCTGGCACCCCACCCTAGTACAGAAAGTTGAACGCGTTCAAAAAAGGCGAGCGGTCGGCTGAAGGGCGTCGCCTGCGCGAGAGACACGCGGTGCGGGCCGGGGGAGCGCAGAATCGGTGCGTGCGGAGTTGCCCTGCCGGGAGCTCGTCCCTCCGCGGCCCCCGGCCTCACGAGCCGTACCTCGTCGGGAAGTTGACAGCCCGGACCCGGCACGTCAGAGTCCCGGCGTGAGCGACAGTGACGACCTGACGCCGGCCGAGGCGCGTGTCCGGCAGGCCTATCCGAGAGGCGAGTCCGTCGATTTCCGTACCGCCGAGGACGAGGATCCGGCGGACGGCCGCGCATGGGGCGCCGAACGGACCCTCCGGGCGCGAGTGCTGAGGTCACTGCTGCTCGCGGCCCCCCAGGAGGAGGGTGAGGTCGCCGCGCTCAAGGTCACGGGAGCCAGGATCACCGGCGTACTGGACCTGAAGTACGCCACGATCGACGCCGCCGTCCGGCTGAGCCACTGCCACTTCGACGACGTCCCGGACCTCTACGGCGCCCAGGTACGGCAACTGAACGTGTCCAGGTCCGTGCTCCCGGGACTCACGGCGGCGACCTTGCGGGTGGAGGGGGTGCTGCGGATGACGGACTGCCGCATGCGGGGGCCGGTACGGCTCGGCGGGGCGCAGGTGTCCGGGGCACTGTTCATGGAGCGCGCGGAATTCACGTCGACCGACGACGCGGAACCCGTACTGCAGCTCAACCAGGCGACGGTCGGGGACGACGTGTGGGCGCCGGCGCTGCGTGCGCACGGGCAGGTGCGGCTGACGGGCGCCTCCGTGGCGGGCCGGATCAACCTTGAGGACGCCGAGTTCGACAAGCCCGACGGCACCGCGCTGGAGGCACAGAACCTCACCGTGGGAGCAGATGTGAGCGCGCGGTGCGTACGCGCCCGGGGTCGCGTCGAGCTTCGCGGCTCCCGCATACCGGGCCGCCTCGACCTGCTGCACGCCCACCTGTCGCATCCCGGCGACATCGCACTGCGGGCCAGCAGTTGTGTCATCGGCGAACTCTGGCTGCGCCGGGGGGACCGCATCGAGGGGGCCCTGAACCTGCGGCGTTCCCAGATAGAGATCCTGACGCTGGAGCCGGAGATGCTGCCGGACGAGGTGCACCTGAGCAACCTCACGTACACCGTGCTCGCCCCGCACGAGCCCGCAGAGCGCCGCCTTCCGATGCTGGAGAGGGACGGGGAGCGGTACGAGCCGCACCCCTACGAGCAGTTGACGGCGGCGTACCGCCACGTCGGCGACGACGACGCGGCCCGGCTCGTCCAACTCGCCGGGCAGCGCCGCCGGCGGGCCACGCTCACCTGGTACGGACGGCTCTGGGGGTACGTACAGGACGCCACCGTCGGCTACGGGTTCCGCCCGCTGCGGGCGGCCTTCTGGCTGGTGTCCCTCCTGGCGGTCGGGTCGATCGCCTACGGCCTGCACCACCCGCGTCCCGTCAAGGCGGACGAGGCCCCCGACTTCAACCCGGTCTTCTACACCCTCGATCTGCTTCTGCCGATCATCGACTTCGGCCAGGAGTCGGCGTTCACCCCGGCCGGCTGGTACCAGTGGCTGGCCTACGCCCTGATCGTCACCGGCTGGATTCTGGCGACCACCATCGTGGCCGGCGTGAGCCGCACGGTCAGCCGCCAATGAACGCGGGCCCGCATTCCGCGTCCTCGGGCGGGGTGCAGGATCTTCCCCCGACCCTCCGGTGGTCCGGCCGGACCACCGGAGTTCGGCGGACTCCGGAGGTTCAGCGGTCTGCCGGAGGTTCACCGAAATCCAGGAAGTCCAGCCGTGTCCCGGAAGTTCAGCCGGGCACCGGGGACGACCCGCGGGCCCCGGACACGAACGCCAGGATTTCGGGGACCGCGTCCCGCAGGTCGGTGAAATGGCGGTGCACACCGGAGACCTGGGCCGGAGCGTTGACTCCCCACACCGTCATGCCTGCTCGCAGACCCGCCTCCACGCCGGACGGCGCATCCTCGATCACCAGGCACTGCGCCGGATCGGCGCCGAGCCGTTCGGCGGCCAGCAGGTAGGGCACGGGGGACGGTTTGCCCTCGTCCACCGCGGCGGCGTCCACGAGGACGCGCGGGACCGGCAGACCGGTCCGGGCGAAACGCCCGCGGACCCGGTGCGCGTAGTTCGAGGTCACCAGCGCCCACGACGCCGGCGGCAGCGCGTTCAGCAACTCCGCCGCACCCTCGAAGGCCGTGTAGACGCCGGACCGGACGTCGTCGTCCTCCAGCTCGTGCAGCGCCGCCAGGCACTCGGCCGGGGCCTCGTCCGGCGCCACCCGCGCGAAGGTCTCCAGGGGCCGCGTCCGCAGGGCCACCCGGTAGACCTCGTCCGCGTCCAGCCCGTACCGCTCGGCCCACGTCCTCCAGACCCGGCGCTGGTTGTCGATGGCATCGATCAACGTGCCGTCGACGTCGAGGAGGACGTATCTTCCGGATGCGCGTTCCGCGAACTCACTGGTCACAGCGTGATCATGCCATGCCGATCGGAGCGGCGATGAGCTCGCGCGGTGCCTGCCGACGCCAACTCCGCCCGGAGGCAGCCCCGTTCAGGACCCGACGGCGGGCTTCAGCACCTCCCGGCACCAGGTGCGAAAGTCCGTGGGGGCCGGCGAGGTCAGGGCCTGCTGTTCGGCGTCGTAGATGCCGTCGTCCTGGGCGGCGGCCATGTCGGCCAGGCCCTGTGCCCAGGCGTCGCTCATTCCGTACCGCAGCATCGTCGCCTTGTAGGCCTGCGGATCGACCTGCCGGCAGCGGACCGGCCGCTCCAGCACCTCGGTCATGACCTGTGCCATGCCGTTCGGGGACAGGGTGTCGCCGATCACCGGGACGGTGTCCTGCCCCGTCCAGGAGTGATCTGTCAGCAGGGTGGCGGCGACCTCGGCGATGTCCCGCGTGGCGACGGTGGCCAGCGGGCGGTCCACGGCGTTCGCCATGGAGAAGGTGCCCTGCGTTCCGAGTGCCTCGACCTGGTTGAGGAGGTTCTCCATGAAGTACGGCATGGCCAGCGCCCGGTAGTTCACCCCGGTGCCCTCGATCATGTCGTCCATCGCGAACGCGGGGGAGAGCAGTCCGGCGTGCCTGCCATGAGCGCGGCCCAGGCTGGTGACACCGACGACGCGACCGACGCCCTGTGCCACGAAGGCGTCGCAGGCCGGGCGTGTGAAGCCGAGATAGTGGTCGTGGATGTCCTCGGCGCCCGGATCCGGCGGGACCAGCCACAGCACGCTGTCGGCGCCCTTGAACGCCTCGGCGAGCACCCCGGGGTCACGGTGTGAGCCGGGCACAACCTCGACCCGTTCCCTCGTTCGCGGTGCCAGCCGCCCGGGATCGCGGACGATCACCCGGAGCGGCCGGCCCTCGTCCAGCAGCGCATCGAGGATCTGGCGGCCGATCCGGCCGGTGGGAGCAGTGAGGACGATCACGGAGGCCTCCTGAAGCAGACGGTGTGGTGAGGGGTCCTGGAGACGGACACGGGCCCGGGTCGGGGCCCGAATCAGGGCCGAGGCCCCGGCCGTTTCCCTTGTTAACGGTCACACGTTTCCATCGATAACGCAAGCCGCTAACGGTTCGCTGTTATCGTTGGAAACCATGGAGTCCCTGGAGACCGACCGCACCGCGCCGGCGGAGAGCAATCGTGAACGGATCATCGCCGCCGCCGCCCGGCTCCTCGCCGACGGTGGACGCGACGCGGTGGTGACCCGGGCCGTCAGCGCTGCCGCGGGCGTCCAGGCGCCGACCATCTACCGGCTCTTCGGTGACAAGCAGGGACTGCTCGACGCGGTCGCCGAGCACGGCTTCGCGACCCATCTCGGCGCGAAGGCGGGCCTGACACCCACGGGCGACCCGGTCGAGGACCTGCGCACCGGCTGGAACCTCAACCTGGAGTTCGGTCTCGCCAACCCGGCCCTCTACACGCTCATGTACGCCGAGCCCCGCCCCGGCACCGTGCCGCCCGCCGCCACGGCCGCGCTGGAGATCCTCGGGGTCCACATCCACCGGATCGCCGAAGCCGGACGGCTGCGTGTCGACGAGGCCCGCGCCGCCCAACTGGTCCACGCCGTGGGCGGGGGAACCACCCTCGCCCTCATCGCCACCCCCGAGGACCGGCGGGACCTCACCGTGTCCGAGCTGGCCAGGGAAGCGGTCATCGCCGCGATCGCGACCGACGCGCCCGCCGCGCCGGCACCGGGGCCGGCCGGCGCGGCACTGGCCCTGAGGGCCCTCCTCCCGCGGGACGGCGTGCTCACCGCGGGCGAGCGGGCGCTGCTCACCGAGCTCCTCGACCGGATCGCCAAGGACGCGTGACGCCGGTCGGGACGGCGGCAGGCGTCGATCGAGACCGCGGCCGATGCCCGCGGAGCGCCCGCGTGCAGGTCGGATGCCGTGATGAACATATTGAACGCAAACGATCGATACGAATCGTGGGCGTACAGTGAGCGCACGGGATCACGCGCGGCGTTGCCCGTAGTTCGTCCGTCCGGCCTTGCCCCAGGGGGAACCCATGCGACTGCATGTCGACCAGCGCCACGAGCGGGTGCTCGAACTCGTCCGGGAGCGCGGCAGCCTCCGGGTCGCCGACCTCGCGGCCGAACTGGGGGTGTCCGCGGTCACCTTGAGGCGTGACGTGGAGGCCCTCGCCGCGCAGGGCAGGGTGCACCGGCTGCACGGAGCGGTGGTGTGGCCGGGCGACGCGGCCGCCGAGCCGGCGCCCCGGAGGGAGACCGCCGAGGGCGCGGTGATCGGGATGATCGTGCCGACCACCAAGCACATCTTCGCGGACATCGTCCAGGGGGCCCGGGAGGTCGTCACGGGGCAGGGCGGCCGCCTGGTCCTCGGCATGACCGGGTACGTCGACTCCGAGGACCCCGCGCAGGCGGAGCACCTGATCGCGGGCGGCGCGGACGGGCTGCTCGTCGCCCCCAGCTGGTTCGGGGGAGTGCCCGTGGACGGCCAGGAGAAGTGGCTGGTCGACTGCGATGTGCCGACCGTCCTGGTGGAGCGCTCCGCGCCGGCCGGGAACCCCGCGGCGGACCTGGACCGGGTGCGCACGGACCGGGCGCACGGCGCCGCGGTCGCCGTGGGGCACTTCGCGGCGCTGGGCCACCGCCGGATCACCGCTGTGCTCCAGGAGGGGCCGCACGCCGAGCAGATCTCGGCGGGCTATCGGGCTGCCGTCCGGTCCCTCGGACTGCACGCGGACACGGGTGCTCCCGCGACGCGTGAGCACGGGGACTACGAGGCCACGATCGACTACCTCGTCCAGGCCGTCCGAGGGCGCGGGGTCACCGCCGCGCTGATCCACAGCGACGAGGACGCCATCGTGCTGGTGCCGAAGCTCCAGGCGGCGGGCATCGGCGTGCCCGACGACCTCGCACTCATCGCGTACGACGATGAGGTGGCCGGCCTTTCGGACGTCCCCCTCACGGCCGTCGCCCCGCCCACGCGGTCGGTGGGGGAGCTGGCCGCCGGACTGCTGTTGCGGCGGATCGTGGAGAGCCGGAGCGGACACGGTCCCGCACCACGCCAACACATCGAACTGCTCCCCGAGTTGAGGGTGCGGTCGTCCTGCGGTGGCGGAGACTCCGCTTCCTGAGCGTTGTGCGATCGTTTTGATTGTTATGGTCGAACGCTCTTGACTCTGATCGTGTGCGCACAAAAGATGTCCTGCATCCGCCTCTTCCCCGTACGAGGTCTCGTAGGAGCCGTGCCATGTCGCGCACTTCACGTTCGTTCCGTACCCGCCTTGCCGCCACCGCCGCCGTCGCCGCCCTGGGCCTGCTCGCCACCGCCTGCGGCGGCGACGGCTCGTCCGACGCCAGGTCGGACGGCAAGCCGGTCACCATCGACTACTGGACCTGGACGCTCGGAGCCAAGTCGACCGTCGAGGCGTTCAACCGGACGCATCAGGACATCAAGGTCAAGTTCACCGAGATCCCCAGCGCGACGGAGGGCTACAGCAAGCTCTCCAACGCGGTGAAGGCGGGCAACGCTCCCGACGTGGCGACCATCGAGTACCAGATGGTCCCCGAGTTCGCGAGCCAGGGGAACCTGATCGATCTGAGCGAGTACGCCGGTGAAACGGTCAAGTCGAAGTTCCCCGCGTCGATCCAGAGCCTCGTGACCTTCGGCGGGAAGACCTGGACCGTCCCCTACGACGTCGCGCCGCAGCTGTACTACTACCGCACCGACCTGTTCAAGAAGTACGGCATCGACGTCCCCAGGACCTGGGACGAGTTCAGGACGGCCGCCGCCACGGTGAAGAAGAAGGACAAGAACGTACGGCTCGCGTCGATGCCCAAGTCCGACCCCGCCCTGCTGGCGGCCCTGTCCTGGCAGGCGGGCGGCAAGTGGTTCGCGACCGAGGGCGACGCCTGGAAGCCCGGCGTGAACGACGCCGCCACCAAGAAGGTGGCCGCCTACTGGGACGGCCTGGCCAAGGACGACCTGGTGCAGTCCTACACCGGCTACAGCCCCGAGGAGACCAAGGCCCGCGCCACCGGAAAGACGCTCTCCTTCCTCGGCGCCTCCTGGTCCGCGGGTGGCATGAGGACCGCCATGCCCGACCTGAAGGGCAAGTGGGCCGTCGCCCCGCTGCCCGACTGGGGCACCGCCGCCACCGGCAACTACGGAGGCACCTCCTACGGCGTCCTCAAGGGCAGCAAGCACGCCGAGGCGGCCACCGAGTTCATCACCTGGCTCACCACGAACAAGGCCGGGGTCGAGGCCCGCCTCGCCGACCTGGAGTCGCCCAGCAGCGCCCTGCCCGCCAGCCCGGGGCTGCGCACCGTGGCCGCCGCCAAGTTCGACACCTCGTACCTGAACGGCCAGGACCTCTACAAGCTGGCCTCCGAACAGGTCGACACCATCGTCCCCGGCTGGACCTGGGGCCCCAACCAGATGGACGTCTACACCGCGGTGCAGGACGCGGCGGCCAAGTCGGGCTTCGTCTCCGGCGTCGACGCCGGACAGCGGAAGGCCGAGTCGGGCATCGAGGAGCGCGGGCTGAAGCTCGCCGACTGACCCCGCGGGTCCGGCAGTCGGGCACCGCGTCCGGGCAGGACCCGGACCCGGTGCCCGGCCGACCCCGTCCCGAACCGTCTCCCCGCAGCGCCCAGCCCGCCAAGGAGCCCGCAGTGGCAGCACCTGTCGCCCAGCCCGTGAAGGCCGTGAGCCGGCCACCGACGAAGCAGCCCCCCGGGCCCGCGAAGCAGCCGGGCTCCGTCCGGCTCCGGCGCACCCAGCGCCGTGCCGCGGTCCTGTTCATCACTCCGTTCTTCGTGCTGTTCGCCGCCGTCATGGTGGCACCCATCGGCTACGCCGTGTGGATGAGCCTGTTCCAGGAGCACTCCTCCGGGCTCGGATTCGGCGGCACGGAACGGGTGTTCTCCGGTTTCGGCAACTACACCCGAGCGCTGTCCGACGCCGGCTTCCGGGGCTCGTTCGTCCACATCGGGCTCTACTGCGCCCTCTACATCCCGGTGATGATCGGCGGCTCGCTGTTCCTCGCCCTGCTGGTCGACTCGGCGCTCGCGCGCGCCAAACGGTTCTTCCAGCTCGCGCTGTTCCTGCCGCACGCGATCCCCGGGCTGATCGCCTCGATCATCTGGATCTACCTGTACACGCCGGGACTCAGCCCGGTGCTGGAATGGATCGGCGCCTTCGGCGGCTCCTGGAACTTCTACAGCAACGACCACGTGCTGTCGTCCATGGTCAATCTCTGCGCCTGGCAGTGGATCGGCTACAACATGGTCATCTTCTACGCGGCCCTCCAAGCCGTGCCCCGCGAGGTGATCGAGGCGGCCGTCGTCGACGGAGCCGGCGCCGTCCGGACGGCGCTCCAGATCAAGATCCCGATGATCGCCTCGGCGGTCGTCATGACCGTTCTGTTCACCTGCGTCGGCGCGATCCAGATCTTCACCGAGCCGAAACTCCTCAACCAGCGGGGAGCGCCCTCCATCGACACCGAGTGGTCACCGACGCTGTTCATCTGGAAGGCGGGCTTCGTGCAGCACGACTACGGCCTGGCCGCAGCGGCCTCCCTGATCCTGGCCCTCCTCGGCGTCGTCCTCTCCTACATCGTCACCCGGCTCGGCAACCGGTGGAAGGCGGCGTCATGAGCACCCTCACCCGAACCCCGAGCACCCCTCGCCCCGCGGCCGGCCCCGAGACCGCCGCCCCGGCCGCCCGCCGCCGGACCTCGCCCCCCGCCCTGCTCTCCCAGGGCGTCGTGAACGGCGTCCTGATCGTCGCCGCCTTCTACACCCTGATGCCGGTGAGCTGGCTGCTGTTCGCCGCCACCAAGAACGACCGCGACCTCTTCGGCACCTCCGGGTTCTCCCTCGGCGACTTCAACCTGTTCACCAACCTGCATCGCGTCTTCACCTTCAACGACGGCATCTACCTGCGCTGGTTCGGCAACAGCATCCTGTACTCCGTGGTCGGCTCCGCAGCCTCCACGTTCCTGTGCATCGCCACCGGCTACGCCTTCGACAAGTACGAGTTCCGTGGCAAGGAGAAGCTGTTCGGCCTGGTCCTCGGCGGCGTGCTGGTCCCCACCACCGTGATCCAGCTGCCGATGTACCTCCTCGCCACCAAAGCCGGGGTCGTCAACACCTACTGGGCACTCCTGCTGCCCGCCCTGGTCAACCCGTTCGGCGTGTATCTGGCCCGGGTCTTCTCCGAGGGATACGTCCCCGGCGAGGTGCTGGAGGCGGCCCGCGTCGACGGCGCCGGCGAGCTGCGCACCTTCGCCGGCATCTCCCTGCCCATGCTCGCACCGGGCTTCATGACGATCTTCCTGTTCTCGTTCACCGCCAGCTGGAACAACTTCTTCGGTGCACTGGTCATGCTGAACGACGACGAGCTCTACCCGGTCAACCTCGGCCTGTTCATGTGGAACAGCGTCACGCAGCAGCAGCCCGAGTACTACTCGCTCGTCATCACCGGCTCGCTCGTCGCCGTCGTCCCACTGATCGTCGCCTTCGTCTGCCTCCAGCGCTTCTGGCGCTCCGGTCTGACCGCCGGCGCGGTGAAGTGACCATGCTCGTGCCGGAAGACACCCTCCTGGACGGCCCGGACCCGGCGGACACGGGCCGCCGTCCCAGGACCGCCCTGGCCATGGGCCCCGAGGTCCACGGCTCCCTGCTGGCGGAGGGCGCACTCGACAGGCTGCGAACCGTCGCGGCCGTCGACCTCTCCTCCCACATCACCGACTTCGCCACCGCCGAGAGCAGTGAACTGGCCGCTCTGGAAGTCCTCTTCACCCACTGGGGCGCACCACTGCTGACCGACGAGGCGCTGCACCGCATGCCCCGGCTGCGTGCCGTCGTCCATGCGGCGGGCTCCATCAAGCACCATGTCACCGAGTCCGTCTGGAAGCGCGGCATCACCGTCTCCTCCGCGGCGGCCGCCAACGCCCTGCCCGTCGCCGAGTTCACCCTCGCCGCCATCCTCTTCGCCAACAAGCGGGTCCTCGACATCGCCCGCACCTACGCCGACGTACGCACCCGGCCCGCGCTGCTGCCGTACTTCACCGGACACGGCAACTACCGCCGCACGGTCGGCATCGTGGGCGCCTCCCGCATCGGGCGCCGCGTCGTCGAACTGCTCCGCCCCCTGGACCTCGACGTCGTCCTGCACGACCCGTACCTCGACCACGAAGAAGCACGGGACCTGGGGGTGGAACTCGCCGACCTCGACACGCTCGTCGAACGCAGCCACGTCGTGTCCATCCACGCACCCCAACTCCCCGAGACACGGCACATGTTCGACGCCCGCCGCATCGCGCTCCTGCGGGACGGAGCCACGCTCGTCAACACCGCGCGCGGCTCCCTCGTCGACACGGACGCGCTCACCGCGCACCTGCTCACCGGGCGCATCCACGCCGTCCTCGACGTGACGGAACCCGACGTACTGCCCGCCTCCTCACCGCTGTACGCGCTGCCCAACGTGCTGCTCACCCCGCACATCGCCGGCTCCCTCGGCAACGAGCTCGGCCGGATGGCCGACTGGGCCGTCGACGAGGTGCGGCGCTACGGCCGAGGACTCCCGTTCGTCCACGCGGTCGGACCGGAGGAACTCAGCCGTTCGGCCTGAACCGCGGCCGTGTGAGGCGTGCCGTGCCCCGTCCCCCCGGCCGGCCGGCACGCTCGGCGCACCGAACAGCCCCCGCCCCGGCGACCGGGCCCGCCCCGCCCGTGACCGCCGCAACGAAAGGACCCCGCCATGCCCGGTGCCGTCCACCGCGCCCTCGTCGTCGGTATCGACGGCGTACGCCTCGACGTGCTGCGCCGTCTGCCCACTCCGCACCTGGACGCCCTCGCGGCGGCGGGATTCCTCGCCCCCGTCGAGGTGGACGACGGCACACCGACCATGTCGGGCCCGTGCTGGGCGACGATCGTGACCGGCGTAGGTGCCGGGAAACACGGCGTGTGGAGCAACGACTTCAGCGGCCACCGGCTCGAAGTCTTCCCCGACTTCGCCACCCGACTGGCCGAGCAGGACGGCCGCCGCACCTTCGTCGCCGCCGGATGGCAGCCCCTGATGCAGGTGCGCGGCGGCGGCCCCCTCTTCCGCGCCCCCTCCAGGACCGCCTACGTCGCGCCCGCGGCCGACACACCCGAGGCCTGGGAGGAGTGCGACGAGCGGATCACGGTGGAGGCGGCACGGGTCCTCGCCGACGACGACGTCGAGGCGTCGTTCGTCTACCTCGGCGCACCCGACGAGACCGCCCACTTCCTCGGCTGCAGCGACGCCTACGAGGCCTCCGTGCTGCGGGCCGACGAACGGCTCGGCCGGCTGCTCGCGGCGGTGCGGTCCCGCGCCTCCTTCGACGACGAGCGGTGGACCTTCCTCACCGTCACCGACCACGGGCACGTCGACGCGGGCGGTCACGGCGGGCGGTCGCCCGAGGAGCGGACCGCGTGGCTGGCCGCCGCGGGGCCGGGCATCGGTACGCCGCCCCCGCTGGTACGTCATGTCGACGTCGCCGCCCAGGTGTTCGCGGCTGTGGGGCGACTCGCCGACCGGCACTGGACCCTCGACGGCCGCCCCTTTGCGGAGGCTCCCCACGCGGTGCTCCTCGACATGGACGGGACCCTCGTCGACACGGAGTCGCTGTGGCTGCGGACGGTGCGCGAGAGCGCCGCCCGCCTCGGCCACGAGCTGGGCGACGACGACTTGCCCCACGTCCTGGGCCGCTCGGTCCAGGACACCGCGGCCCATCTGAACGGCCTGTCCGGGCGCGACCCGGACGCGCTCGCCGCCGAACTGGACACCGCGTTCCTCACCGCGGTGCAGGCCGAGGTCGCCCCTCTGCCGGGCGCCGTGGAACTCCTCGCCCTACTGGACGAGTTGGGGATCCCGGCGGCTCTGGTCTCGGCTTCCCCGCGCCCCGTGGTGGACAGCGTGCTCAAGGTGCTCGGCGCGCACCGGTTCCGCACGACGGTCGCGGAGGGGGAGACGCCCCGGACCAAGCCCGCAGCGGATCCCTATCTCGTCGCGGCCCGGGCGCTCGGTGTCGATCCCGCGGCCTGTCTCGCCGTCGAGGACAGCCCGGCCGGCGTGGCCGCCGCCGAGGCCGCGGGCTGCCGGGTGCTCGCCGTGCCGTCGTACACGCCGATCGCGCCCGCGCGACGCCGCAGTGTGCGGCCCGGACTCGCGGGGATCGGCGTGCACGACCTGTGGACCGCGGGTCTCCAGGCGTCGGAGGGGGCGCCTGGAGACCCGCACGCCGGTCCTGTGGCCTGAGGGGCCCCGTCGGAGCCGGGGCCGGTCAGCCGAGCCGGACGGTGATCTTCTGGGTGACGCCGGCCGTGGCCCGGAGGTCGCCGAAGGTGAGCTTCAGCGCGGAACCCGTGGTGGCCGAGGTGACGGTGGACGGCTTGGAGACCACCGAGGCGACGGCCCGGCCCCAGGTGAGGGTCAGACCGGTCTGCGTACGCATCGGGTCGCTGACGCAGACGACCGCGGTGCCGTCGCTCCTCTCACTGATCATCACGCAGCAGGGATGGCTGGCGGTGAGGGCTCCGACCGTGCCGCCGAACCAGAAGTTGACCCCGGTGAAGCCGAGCGAGGGCACGCCGACACCCTGCTGGTTGTCCGAATTGGCCAGTACGGTGAGCCAGTTCGTGGCGGCGGCCCGCGCCTGCGTCTGGGCCGCGGTGGCACCGGGCATGAGCAGATAGGCGTACGAGCCGGCGGTCGGATTCGTCCCGTGGTCGACGTACAGGGTGAGGTACTTGCGGTTCAACACGGCGGTGGAGCCGCCCTTGTTGATGTCGCTCCACCTGCCGTCACGGGCCTCGCGCAGCGCCTTGACGGTCGCCCCGCCGGGGAAGACGTAGCCCCCGTGACCGCCGAGGTGCGCCCACGTGGCACCGGTCAGTGTCTCCGACCAGGGATGGGCGGCCGGTTTGGTGACGCCGTCGACCTGGAAAGAGGCGCCGCCGGTCGGGCCCAGGTTGCGGTTCTCCACCGTCGACTCCACCGCGGTGCCGTCGGCGCACTTGATCCCCGCGCCGAGGCAGACGATCGTGTCGTCCAGGCAGAACCACGACTTCTTCGCGAGCAGGGTGCTCTGCAGTCCCTTGAGGTACTGGCCGACGGCGGCGCGCTGCCCGTCCGTGGCACCGCCGACCCAGTTCACGTCCGGAAGGGCCGCGCCCCAGTCACCGCCCGCCGCGTCCGCGAGCACCTTGCGCGAGGCTGTGGTGCCGGGCAGCCGGTACGGGTCGACGGTGGGCCAGAAGGCGTCGCTGTACTGGCCGTTGGCGAAGGTGTCGCCCCACCAGTAGAGCATTCCGGAACCGGTGTGCCAGCCGCGCAGGTTCTCACCGTTGCCCGTCTCGTAGTACGTGATCCGGCGGTCCGCCATGCTGATGGACGCGGCCCAGCCGGGACGGCGATGGGTGGCCCGCGCCATGCCGGTGAACAACCGGTGACCGGTCGGCTCGGCGATCGCCGGCACCGAGGTGTCGTCCGCCACCGCCTTGAGCCGGGCCAGGGCGGTGAGTCCGAGCGAGGGGTCGCTCAGCGGCGGGCTGTAGTAGTCGCGCTGCATCCAGCCCTTCACCAGGCCTCGCCAGCGCGCGTTCTGTGCGCTGCCCGCCCCCTGTCCGAGCAGCACGATCGAGGCGAGGATCGGGTGCCCGCGCAGATGGTCGTCCTGCTGGATCCGCTTGGCGTCGGACGCCGCCACGCCCCTGCTGATCGCCCGCCCGGACACGCCGTCCATGACGAGCCCGTTGTAGAGGAAGGGCGCCCAGGCGTTCTCCACGGCGTCGAAGACGATCTGCCGTCCCGGGTCCGTGACCTCCCAGGTCGAACCGGCGAGCAGCGTGAAGAGCATCCCGAGGCCGCCGAGCATGACCGACCCGTACGACCCCGTGTACGGCACGGTGGTGTGCTGGATGAACGACCCGTCCGTGTAGAGACCGTCCCCGCTCGTGACGTACGGGAAGACGGGTGAGAGCGCGTCCCGGGCCAGCGCGATCTTGGCGGGGGCGGCGCCCACGACACCCCGCAGGGCCAGGACCCGGCAGAGGTCGACCCGGTTGGCCCCCGTGCTCGTGCCGCTGTAGGCGGCGACGGCCGAGTCGGGCACGAAATGGTCGACGGCCCTGAGGTAGTCGGCGATCCGGGCGGCCGGCACCTGGTCGTACATCAGCACGCAGACGTCCAGCAGCGCCTGCGGGGCGCCGATCTGCCAGCTGTACCAGTTCCCGTAGCGGGCCTGACCCTCGTGGTAGATCTCCGAGTACAGGTGGTCGAGGCCGGCGAGGATTGCGTCCCGGAGACCGCTGTTCCCGGTCAGGCCCGTGCCCTGCTGGCAGTAGGCCTGGGCGAGCGTGCTCAGCCGGTTGTAGCTCGTGTTGAGGTTGCCCGAGTAGCCGTACGACTCCTGGTCGGTGTCGGGCTCAGGGTCCGCGTAGACCAGTTCGGGCCACAGGGAGCCCGTGGCGGGGGCCATCGAGGACTGCAACTGGGCTGCTGTGGTGCCGAGTTCGGCGAGCCTGCTCTTGAAGGGCTCGGCGGTGGGGCTGAACCCGGTACCGAGCAGGAGGGTGCGCCAGGTCGCGCGCAGGGTCGCGAACTCGTCCGCGGCCTCCGTCGTACGGGTGGCGGACAGGGGAGCGGCGCCGGCGAGGCCGGCACTGCCGAGAGCGAGTGCGGTGCCGCTGCTCGCGGCGAGAAAGCCGCGGCGTGACCAACGAGTCGTCATGAGCGCGTTGTCTAGCACGGATCTGTTCAAACGCTCAATAACTGCAACTGAAGTGAGCGTATTGATCGAATGGTCGCGGCGTCGACGTCACGGAAGCGCTTCCGAGTGAACTCGGCGGCCGTTCTCCCCGTATCTCTCGGCAGGGATGCCGGGAAACCGCGCCCGCGGAAGGAGAGCAGCGTGTCGACACCGCCCGAACCCGGCTCGGGGCCCGACCGCCCGGCGATCGAGCCCACGCACATCGAACCCCGCCGCACCTCGGACTCGCTGGCGGACCTGCTGCGGCAGGTACGGGAGAGAGAGGCCCGCACGGCCGCGCCGAACGGGGGAGAGCCCCCGGGCCCGCGGCCCGCGGCCGCCGCCGTGCCCTCTTCCGCCGCCGACCGAGCACCCGACCACCCCGACGGGGACGGTCCCGCGTATCCGCCGGCTCCTCACCGCCCGACCGGTCCTGCGGACGTGAGCGACCCCGCCTCTTCGCGCGCACCTGAAGCGCGTGGCCCCGCCCGTCCGCAGCACACCGCGCCCCCGGAAGGGGACGACTTCGCGTATCCCCCCGCTTCCGCTCCTGATCGGGCGCCGGATCAGGCAGATACGGACGTCTTCTCCTACTCGCCCGCGCCCGGTCGGCTGTCCGGTCTTGCGGATGCCGGTGCGCGAGTGGGGGCGGGGGCGGCTGATGCGGCGTATCCGCCCGCTCCTGGCCGGGTGCCGGATTCCGCGGGTGCGGACGACTTCTCCTTCCTCCCTGCGCCGGGTCGGCCCTCCGGTCTTGCGGGTGGGGGTGCGGGTGACGCGGCGTATCCGCCCGCGCCGGATCAGGTGCCGCATTCGGCGGGCTCGGGCGACCTCACGCACCCGCCCGTACCCGATCATGCGCCCGGCTCCGTGTATCCGTCCGATCCCGGCCTCCCGCCCGGTCCTGAGCTTCCGTCCGATCCTTCCCTCGGACCGGACTTCGGCTATCCGGCCGCCCCCGCCTACGCGCCCGCCCCTGCCCACGCACCCGGCCCGGACGGCGCACTGGGCCCGGACGGCGCACTGGGCCCGGACGGCGCACTGGGCCCGGACGGCGCGCCCGGCTCACGGTACGCATCCGCTCCCCGTCCTGGGTCAGGCCTCGGGCCCGCCCCCGATCAGGGTCCCGTTTACGAGCCTGGGTCCGGCCTCGATCAGGGTCCCGTCTCCGGGCCTGGGTCCGGCCTCGATCAGGGTCCCGTCTCCGATCCGGGGCCAGGCCTCGATCAGGGGTTCGCTCCCGACGCCGGTCCCCGGCCCGCCTTGAGGGGCATGTCCGATTCCGGCCCCACGCCGGGGCGACGCCCGGCGCCGGACTTCGGTCCCGCACCCGAGGCGGGGCCCCCGGCCGACCCCGGGCCCGTTCCACGTTCCGGTGCCAGGCCGTCGACGGGGCTGCCCGACGCCAGGTACGAGTTCGTCACCGCGCCCTCCGCACCTGCCGCACCGCCGGACACGGCGGGAGACGAGACGGGGAAGCCGCCGCCCGGATCACCCGGAGGACCTGGATCACCCGGAGGACCCGCAACGCCCGGATCGCCCGTGCCTGAAGGCAGTACACCCGCCACCGAAGACGCCGACCCGGAGCACGCGGCACCCGGGGCCACGCCCGCCGGCGACGAGGCGGCGGGACGGCGGGCCACCGGGAGACGACGGGCCGGGAAGAGGGCGGCCGTCGGCCGCCAGGCCACGGTCCGGGCGGCCGCGGCGCCCGGGAGGCGAGCGGCCGGACGCCGAGCCGCCGCGAAGGTCGCCGGACACAGCCACGTCCGACGGGTCACGGGCGGCCCGGTCCTGCGCCGCGCGGCGATCGGCGCCTCCGTGGTCGCGGCGGCCGTGGTCGGATTCACCGTCGCCATGCTGCTGCCGGGTGACGACGCCGCCCGCTCCAGCGAGCCGGCCGGCGCCCCGGTGGGATCGTCGGCCGGTTCGGCGGACGACACCGATCCGGACGGCCCCGGCACGCTCCGCGAGGGCGACAGCGGCCCGGAGGTGACCGAGCTTCAGGAACGCCTGCTGCGTATCCCCGACGTGTACAAGAACGGGGCCACCGACGGAACTTACGACGCCGCCCTCACCGCCGCGGTCGCCCGCTTCCAGAACTGGTACGGGATACGCGGCGACGAAACCGGCGTGTACGGCGACGACACGCGGCACGACCTGGAGGCGCGCACCACGCCCGCCGCGGGGTGAGCGACGCCGGCAACGGGAGAGGGGGAGGTGCCGTCCCCTCCCTCCCGCAGGCATGCCGCCCCTCCGTCCCGCAGGCGTGCCGACGGAACCCGCTGTCGGCTCCAGCTGCCCCCAGGCGCGCCCGACCCTCAACGCCGCCTTCGCCTCCGGCAGTTGGCTGGATACGGACGCAGGCATTCTGTGCAACTCGTTGACTAGAAAGCGCTTTCCCCCTACCTTCCCGTTCAGCAGCGTGACCAGCAGGCGTCATTGCGCGTACGGCAAGGACATGAGCAAGAGCCGTACGACCTGGGGACAACCCCTCTCTCGGAGGGTGTGCCGTCCCTGGCGAGGATGTTCGCCTGTACTTCACGTTCAACATGGCGTACGTCGTTCATCTACATGGCCTACGGATCGCACCCGAAGGGAAAGCCCGCATGCGTACTCACCCCCCGCACTCCCGTTCCCGCAGACCGACCCTGGCGACGGGCGCCGCAGCCGCACGGGCTGCTTCGCCGGCCCGCCCGATGGCCGCACCGCCGAGCCGGCGTCGTCCGCCGTCGCCTCGGTGACCTCCGGCGCCGCGGCGCCGGAAAGCTCTGAATCCCCCACGCACAGAAGGAATCGGGACATGACTTCCTCAGCACATCCGCGTCCGGGTCACCCCCGCAGGCGCCGTGCCCTGGCGGGTGCGACGGCCGCCCTGGGGCTGACCGTCAGCACCTTCCTGGTGGGCGGCCTGGCGGGCACCGCCGACGCCGCGGCGGCCTGGCCGACACCGACCGGGAACGTGGCGGTCACCGCGACGAAGGCGATCTCCGGCACGTACGACGGCGGCCTCCGGCGGTTCTACGGCAGCGGCGACCTGGGCGACGGCGGTCAGGACGAGGGCCAGGATCCGCTGTTCAACCTCGCGGACGGAGCCGTCCTCAAGAACGTCGTCATCGGCGCCCCGGCGGCCGACGGCATCCACTGCGCCGGTACCTGCACGCTGCAGAACGTGTGGTGGGAGGACGTCGGCGAGGACGCCGCCACGTTCAAGGGCAAGTCGTCCTCGGCCACGTACCTCGTCAGCGGCGGTGGCGCGAAGTCCGCCTCGGACAAGGTGTTCCAGTTCAACGGCGCCGGCAAGCTGACCGTGACCGGCTTCCAGGTCTCGAACTTCGGCAAGCTGGTCCGCTCCTGCGGAAACTGCTCCACGCAGTACAAGCGCACGATCGTCGTCAGTGACGTCGACGTCACGGCGCCGGGCAAGTCCGTCGTCGGCATCAACACCAACTACGGCGACACGGCGACGCTGACCAAGATCCGCATCCACGGCGACAGCAGCAAGAAGATCAAGCCGTGCATCCGCTACACGGGCAACAACACCGGAGCCGAGCCCACCGAGACCGGCAGCGGTCCGGACGGCACGTACTGCAAGTACACCGCCTCCGACATCACCTACAGCTGAGCCGACGCCTCGGCGGCCGCGTGCCCTGCCCTCACGCAGGCGCACCGGCCGCCGAGCGTGTGGCGGCCCGGCGGCCCCGATGCGCGCGGGCGGCGGGCGGCTGCTTCCGAGACCGCCCACCTGTGAACGGGGTGTGGCCGAGATGTGAATCTTCTAACGGCCGGGCGGCCCCGGGGGCGGGTACGGCCCCGTATTTGCCGGGAACCTGTGTTCGGCGGGGTGACTCATTGAGCTGATGGTGGCTGCGGCGGTTGCACAAAGTCTCCGCACTGCGGGACTGTTGCCGTTAGACATCTGTTCTCTTCGCTAAGTGAGGTGAGGGTCCACGCGCAGGGGCCCCGTTGCATGACTTCTTCCCCGGCCGCCCCCAGCACCAGTGCCATCAGCACGGTCAGCGCTGCTACCGCCCCCTACCCCCTGGTGGTCATAGACGCGGACGGGCACGTCGTGGAACTGAACGACGCCGCCCGTGCCCTGCTGCCCAGGGCCCGCACCCGCCAGGTGCTGTCCGCCCCCTCCTGGCTCGCCGCCACCGGCGGGCGAACCCGCCAGGGTCCCGTCAGCGGCCCCGTGGGCGACCGCTCCTTCTCCGCGCACCCCACCGTCCTGCCCGGCGGCAACACGGCCTGGTGGCTCGTGGACGAGAGCGACTACCGGTCGGTGCTGCACGAACTCGAGGCGGAGCGCGAGCGGACCCACTTCCTCACCGACGCCTCCAGCGCCCTGCTCGCCTCGCTGAACCTGGACCGGTGCATGGAGGTCACCGCCCGCCTCGCCACCGAGCATCTGGCCGACGCGGCCCTGGTCATCGCCCCCACCGCCGCCAAGAAACTGCCCGTGGTCGTCTGCGACCACCACGGCATGCTGACCCGCGACACGGTCGCCGCGGCACCGGACACCGTGCCGGGCCTGGCCGAAGCACTGCGGGGCTTCCCGCCGGTGCCCTCGCGCTGGATAGATCCCGCCGCCGCCCCGTCCTGGCTGATCCCCGAGGGGTTCGGCGAGGTCGGCTCAGTGGCGATCACCCCGCTTCCGGGGCACGGGGTGCCCGCCGGAGCGCTGGTTCTGCTCCGCCGTAGCCACACGGCCGCCTTCACCGACGGCGAGGAGGCGCTGGCCAGGCTGTTCGCCGCCCGGGCCGGGGCCGCGATGTCGGCCGCCCGCCTCTACGCCGAGCAGAACACCATCTCCGACACCCTGCTGCGTGAGCTCCTGCCGCCCACCCTGCGGCAGGTGCAGGGCGTCGAGTTCGCCGGCGGCTACCGGCCCAGCAAGGACACCGAACGGGTCGGCGGCGACTTCTACGACGTCCACCCGCCCACCGAGGACTTTCCCGAGACCCTCGCCGTGCTGGGGGACGTGGCCGGCAAGGGGCTGGAAGCCGCCGTACTCACCGGCAAGATCCGCAACACCCTGCACGCACTGCTGCCCATGGCCGACGACCACGCCAAGATGCTGCGTCTGCTCAACAACGCCATGCGCACCAGCCACCACACCCGCTTCGCGACCCTCGTGCTCGCCTCCGTCCGCCGCGAGGAGCGCGACGTGGTCCTCCGGCTCACTTCGGCCGGGCACCCGACGCCGCTGATCGTGCGCCGCGACGGAACCATCGAGGAGGCCGACACCGGCGGAACCCTGATCGGCGTCCTGCCCACCATCGCCTCCCGCACCGCACACGTCCGGCTCGCGCCGGGGGAGACGTGCCTGCTGTTCACCGACGGCGTGACCGAGGCCAGGGGCGGCCCGCTGGGCGACACCCTGTTCGGGGACCAGCGGCTGAAGCGCGCCGCGGCCGAGTGCGCCGGCATGCCGGCCGAGGCCGTGGTCGAGCGGATCCAGATGCTCACCGCCCAGTGGATCGGCGACGGCCGCCACGACGACATCGCCGTCGTCGCCATCACCGCACCGCGGGGCGCCCATCTCAGTGCCGTGAACGGCACGACCCGGGGCAGGTTCACGGCATGAGCACCCACACCACCGACACCGACGAGGACCCGGGCCGCCACGGCGTCGGCGCCCGGTTCACCTCGCCGCACAGCGACGAGGAGAGCCCGCACTGGGCGGACAAGCTCTGGGTCGCCGTGCGGGCCGGGGACGAGTACTCCGCCCTCGATGTCGTCACCAACGCCCTGAACGCCGGACTGGAACCCGAAGCGGTCCTGCTCGACGTCATCGGCGCCGTCCAGCACAAGGTCGGCACCGAGTGGGCCGCCAACCGCCTGAGCGTCGCCGGCGAGCACGTCGCCACCGCCATCAACGACCGCGTCATCGCCGCCCTGCCCGTCCGGCGGCCCGCGAGCAGCCGGGGCCGCGTCACCGTCGCCTGCGTGGACCACGAGTGGCACGCCCTGCCCGCCCGCCTGCTCGCCGAGACCCTCCGGCTGCGCGGCTGGGAGGTGGACTACCTCGGCGCGCAGGTGCCCACCGCCCACCTGATCGGCCATCTGCACCGCACCGCCCCGGCCGTGGTGTGCCTGTCCAGCTCCCTGCCCACCCGCCTGCCGCTGGCCCACACCGCGATCACCGCCGTCCAGGCCACCGGGACCCCGGTCATGGCCGGCGGTCTCGCCTTCGGCGCCGACGGCCGCTACGCCCGCCTGCTGGGCGCCGACGCCTGGGCTCCCGAGGGGCGCGCGGCGGCCGACCGGCTCGCCGCGGGTCCGTTGCCCCAGCCCTCGTCCGTCCACCAGACGATCGACGACCTGCCGCACCTGGCCGACCAGGAGTACACCCTGGTCGCCAGGTCCTCCACCCGCCTGGTGCGGGGCACCTTCCAGCGTCTGCAGGAGCGCTTCCCCGCCATGCGGGACTACAGCGACGACCAGCGCGAACGGACGGCGGAGGACCTCGCCCACATCGTCGACTTCCTCACCGCCGCGCTGTACGTCGACGCCCCCGAGGTCTTCACCGACTTCCTCGCCTGGACCGCGGACGTCCTCAGCGCCCGCGGCGTGCCCGCAGGTTCGCTCCTGCCGGGCCTGGACCTGCTGAAGGAGCAGCTGTACGACTTCCCGCGCGCCCGTCGCCTCCTCGACGCCGGGCACACCGCCCTCGCCCCCCGCACCTGACCCCGACCCGCTGGACCACCATGACTACCTCCCCGGATGCAGAGCCCGTCGTGCCCACCCCGCCCGCCGACGCGCACACCGTCCAGGTCGCCCTCACCGGCGACCTGGACTACGACACCTGCGGCGAACTCCTCCATCAGGTACGCGCAGCACTCCACGCCCGCGAGGACACCAAGGACGTGCGCCTGGACTGCCGGGAGCTGGAGACGGTCGACTCCATGGGCCTGTCGACCCTGCTGCAGATCCACCGCACCGCCTGCCAGGACGGTCTGGGCTTCCACTTGGACAACATCGGGCCGGCGCTGCAGCGGCTGCTGGAGATCACCGGTACGTACGAGTACCTGACCACCCCCCAGCGCGGCACCACGCGGAGCGAAGGCAAGCCGACCTGATCCCGGCGGCGCGGACCACCGCCACGCCGCACGCGCGCCGGACAGGTCCCCGGTGCACCCGCCGCCCGCTGGCAGACTTCCGGGGGTGACAGCCAAGGCGAGCCCGGACCGCACCCCGGACGGGCGGTACATCATCGTGGGCGGACGACGCTGGCGGGCGACGGACCCGCAGCTTCCCGAGGATGTCGCCGCACGGCTGCGCTCCCACCTCATGGCGGCCCGGCGCGCGGTCGCCGCCGCACGCCGCGCGCAGGACCCCGAAGCCGAACGGGCCGCACGTGCCCGCGTGCACACGGCCAAGGTCGCTCTCGGCGAGCGCGGCACACCGTGGTGGGAGCAGAGCGACGCGGAGCGCCGTACCCGCTGGCGCGAGGGGCTGGCGGCCCTCGACTGAGTACCGGCCCGCCCCTGCGGGGGAACGCGGGTGGTGGGTCGCCCGCCCCGCACACTGCCGTACGGGACCCGGGCCGCAGCCGGTCCGGCGACCGCTACCGCGCCGCCGCCGGATTCGTCGCCGTCACTCCCCGGCCCGGGCCGCCGTCACGTCCTCGGCGTCGGCCGGGACGCCCAGGCGGTCGGCCAGGGCGGTCAGCGCTGTACCGAGGGGGAGCGCGACGCGCGTGACGGCGTGCGGATCACCCCGCGTCGGGTCCCGGTTGATGATCAGTACCGGCTTTCCGGCCTGGGCGGCCTGGCGGACGAACCGGAGGCCGGACATCACCGTCAGCGACGAGCCCAGGACGAGCACGGAAGCCGCGTCACGGACCAGCTCGCGGCAGTGTTCGACCCGCGGCGGCGGAACGGTCTCGCCGAAGAACACCACGTCCGGCTTGAGGACGCCGCCGCAGTCCGTGCAGGGCACCACGCGGAAGTCCCCGACCTGTTCGTCGGTGAGGTCGGCGTCACCGTCCGGGTTGATTCCGGCGGCCACCGGAGCGAAGTCCGCGTTGGCCTCCGCCAGCCGCCGGGCCAGTTCGCGGCGGGGGCTGAAGACGCCGCAGGACAGGCAGACGACCCGCTCCAGGCTTCCGTGGAGTTCCACGACGCCCTCGCTGCCGGCGGCCTGGTGCAGACCGTCGACGTTCTGGGTGATCACACCCGAGAGCAGGCCGTGCCGGGCGAACGCGGCCACGGCCCGGTGCCCGCCGTTGGGCCGGGCGCGGCCGAAGGTGCGCCAGCCGAGGTGGCTGCGCGCCCAGTACCGGCGCCGGGCCTGCGCACTGGCGGTGAAGTCCTGGTAGGTCATCGGGGTGTGCCGGCTCAGGCTGCCGCCCTCGCCCCGGTAGTCGGGGATGCCCGATTCCGTGGAGATGCCCGCCCCGCTGAGCACCAGCACACCGCCGGCGCTCAGGACGTCGGCGACCGGCTCCAGATCCGTGGTGCCGGGCGGCAGGTCCCCGGCAGGGGTCCAGCTCAGGGTGGGACGCATGCGCATGCCGCCAGGGTACGGAACCGGCGGGGCCGACCGGGTGGGGCCGCCCGTGACGCCGTCGCAGGTGAGGCCGGCAACCTCCCCGGCCGGAGAGGCCGGTGGGCTCCTGTGCCGCCCCGGTGGCCACGCGGTCCGGGCGGGACACCGGCAGCCGCGGCCCTGCCGGACCCGGAAGCGGGCTCCTCTGATGCGCCGCCGCATCCCCTGACGCAGACTGAATGCGTGAACGCTTCGGATACACAGCGTGACGACGGTACGGTCCCGGTGCGGTCGGCACACCAGCAGACGCTCGCCCTCGCGGCCATGATGTTCGCCGTTGCCATGACGTTCATCGATCAGACGATCGTCGCCATCGCGGCCCCGGACATCGTCCGGGAACTGGACCTGTCGACCGCGGGCATCCAGTGGGTGGTCAACGCGTACCTGCTCACCCTGGCGGCGTTCTTCGCGCTGGGCGGGCGGCTGGCGGACCTCTACGGGCCCCGGCGCGTGGTGGTGATCGGCACCCTGGTCTTCGTGATCTCGTCCGTGCTGTGCGGATGCGTTCCGAAGGGGGAGGCGGCACAGGCCTGGCTGATCGCCTTCCGCGCACTGCAGGGAGTGGGGGCGGCCCTGCTGTTCCCGGCGGCGCTGGCCGTCGTGGTGGCGGTCTTCCCCGTCGAACGCCGCGGCCGTGCCCTCGCGCTCTTCTTCGGCCTGTCGGGCGCGCTGACGGCGCTGGGCCCGCTGCTGGGCGGCTGGCTGACGGCATGGACCTGGCGGGCGGTCTTCTGGGTCAACGTTCCCGTGGCCGTGGTCGCGCTGGTCCTCACCGCCCTGGCACACATCCCCGACCGGCGCCGGTCCGGAACCCTGGACGTCCGCGGCGCCGTCCTGATCGCCGTCGGCATGGGCCTGAGCGTGCTGGGCTTCCAGCAGGCCGGCGTCTGGGGCTGGGACAGCGCGGCGACCTGGGCCTGCATCGTCGGCGGCCTGGCGGTGCTCTACGTGTTCGTCCGCTTCGAGCGGGGCGTCCGCCATCCCCTGGTCGACCTGAGGGTGTTCCGCGACAAGGCGTTCTCGGTGGACGTGGCCGTCCTGTTCTTCGCGATGCTCGCCTTCGTACCGCTGTTCTTCTTCGCGTCCGTCTACGCGCAGGTGTCCCTGAGCGCCTCGCCGAACCAGGCGGCCCTGTTCCTGCTGTACTTCTTCGCGGGCTTCGCCATCGCCTCGCAGTGGGGCGGCCGGATCCTGGACAAGCAGGGAGCCCGCCCGGCCCTCAAGATCGGAACGGCGCTGGGCGCGGCGGGCTTCGCCCTGTGGGCCGGCAAGATGACGGACCTGTCGATGCACGACCAGTGGCCCTACGCGGCCCTGGCCGGTGCCGGAATCGGCTTCATCCTCGCGCCCGCCTCCACGGACGCGGTCAACCGCGCCATCGGGGCGTCCTACGGAGAGGTCACCGGCATCACCCAGACGGTGCGCAACTACGCGGCGAGTGTGGGCCTGGCCGTCTTCGGCACCGTCCTGACCCATGTCACGAACGACCGCGTGGTCGACACCCTCGTCGCGCGCGGGGTGCCCGCGGACGAGGCGCACGGAGTGGCGCATGACATCACGCAGGCCGTCACCGGCAACGGCGACGCCAACATGCCCACCGGCAGCGGCCGGACGGCCGAGACGATGCGCGACGCCATGGCGGCCGTGCGCATGGACTTCGCCGAGGCCAACCAGTGGGTGTTCTACGGCATGGCCATCGCACTCGGCATCGGTTTCCTGTGCGCACTGCGCCACCCGGGCGGTCGCGCGGCCGGGGGCGAGCAGGAACCGACGCCGGCCACGGTGTCCGCTGACCGCTCCGCGGATCGCTGACCGCCCGCCTCGCCGGTTTTCGCTCATCGGCGGGCGGGGTGGCTGCCTTCCGGTGAGCGGCCGCTGACCTGGCAGCCACTCAAGTGGTGCTGTCCGGGGGCGGGTCGGACTTCGTGTGGAGGATGTCGCGGGCCTGTTCGGCGGCGCGGGCGATGCTCTCCGAGACGAAGTCGAGGAAGCGGGCGATGTTCTCCAGGCGGACGGCGGCGGGGGTGCCCGGACCGAGGACGCCGACGCCCTGCCGTGCGGTCTCGACGAGTCGGGCGGTGGAGCGGGCGCTGGCCATCATCGACTGATACCAGACGTCGTCGTCGACCACATAGCGGTCCCGGCGGCGTTCGTCGCGCTCGCGGCGCACCAGACCCTGGCTCTCCAGGAACGCGATCGCCTTGGAGATGGACGCCGGGCTTACCTGGAGACGCTCGACGAGCTCCGCGGCCGTCAGGCTGCCGGTGTCGGTGAGGGTGAGGCAGGCCATCACCCGGGCCATCATCGTGGGCGTGCCGGCGGCCATCATGACGGTCGTGAACACCTCCTCGTACGCGCGCACCGCTTCGGCGTCGCGTCCGTAGGGCTGCGGGGCGTTCCTCGTGTCGCGGGGCGCTGTCTGCCTGCGCCGGTGCGCGCGGTGTTCCGTGGCCCGGTGGGCGAGTTCGGCGCGGTAGGCCGTGGGGCCGCCGTTGCGCATCACTTCACGGGTGATCGTCGAGGTCGGTCGGTCCAGGCTCCGCGCGATCTCCGCGTAGGCGAGGCCGTCGGCGAGTCCCAGCGCGATCTGCTGGCGTTCCTGCTGGGTGAGTCTGCCTCCCGGCATCACGGCCTCCTTCGGGGTGTGCGATGCATGCACCTTAGCGTTCATCGGCATGCCATTGCAACGAAGCTAAGGGGAAACGTTGCGTTAGGTGCGAGCCCATTGCAACAAAATCCATCGACTTACCTGCGAATACGGGGTTTTGAGGCAACAAGACTGTTGCCGGAACAGTGAATGCAACGTAGCTTTTCCTTCATCGGAAACGGCGCGGCCCAGACGGGGCCCACCACCGCTGAAGGAGAAGACCATGCAGAAGTTCGACACCCCCACCGCGATCACCGCCGTCCTGGACATCCCCGCCGGGCGCATCCGGTTCATCGCGGCCGACCGCACCGACACCACCGTCGAGGTCCTGCCGGCGCAGCCCGCCAAGAGCCGCGACGTCAAGGCGGCCGAACAGGTCGAGGTCTCCTACGACGACGGCGTCCTGCACGTCACGGCACCCCAGGCCGGGAACCGGCTCCTGGGACACACCGGATCCGTCGAAGTGACCGTCCAACTGCCCGCCGGCTCCCGCATCGAGGCCACCTCGGCGGCCGCCGAACTGCGTGGCGTGGGACGCCTGGGCGAGGTCGCCTTCGACGGCGCCCGGGGCACCGTCAAGCTCGACGAGGCGGCCGGCGCCCGCCTCACCGGCCTGGACGCCGACATCACCATCGGCCGCCTCACCGGCCCCGGCCACGTCACCACCCACAAGGGCGACCTCCACATCGCCGAAGCCGTACGCGGCATCCTCACGCTCGACACCCAGCAGGGCGACATCACCATCGGCGCCGCCCGCGGCGTCTCCGCCACCCTCGACGCCGGCACCACCTACGGCCGCGTCACCAACACCTTCACGAACACGGGCACTCCCGCCCTCACCGTCCACGCCACCACGGCCCACGGCGACATCACCGCCCACGGCAACTGATCCCCGCCCCGCGGCAATCGGCTCGCAGTCCGCGGCAACCCATCGGCACTCGCAGCCTTTCGAAGGAGCTTTCCCTCATGACCAGCTTGGCCATCGCGGCGAACGGGCTGCGCAAGTCCTACGGCGAGAAGACCGTCCTGGACGGCATCGACCTCACCGTCCCGGAAGGCACGATCTTCGCCCTCCTCGGCCCGAACGGCGCCGGCAAGACCACCGCCGTCAAGATCCTCTCCACGCTGATCTCGCCGGACGCCGGCTCCGGCCGGATCAGCGTCGGCGGCCACGAGCTGGCCGCCGAGGCGCAGGCCGCACGTGCGGTGATCGGTGTCACCGGGCAGTTCTCCGCCGTCGACGGCCTGATCACGGGGGAGGAGAACATGCTCCTGATGGCGGACCTGCACCACCTGCCCAAGCAGGAGGGACGCCGGGTCACCGCCGAACTGCTGGAGCGGTTCGACCTGGTCGACGCGGCGAAGAAGCCGGCCTCCACCTACTCCGGCGGCATGAAACGCCGCCTCGACATCGCCATGACCCTCGTCGGCAGCCCCCGCATCATCTTCCTCGACGAGCCCACCACCGGCCTGGACCCCCGAAGCCGCCACACCATGTGGGGCATCATCCGCGAACTCGTCACCGGCGGGGTGACCGTCTTCCTCACCACCCAGTACCTGGAGGAGGCGGACGAACTCGCCGACACCATCGCGGTGCTGCACGACGGCAGAATCGCCGCCGAAGGCACCGCCGACGAGCTCAAGCGGCTCGTCCCGGGCGGACACGTACGCCTCCGCTTCACCGACCCCACCGCCTACCGGAACGCCGCCGACGCCCTCGACGCGGCCACCCGAGACGACGAGGCACTGGCCCTGCAACTGCCCAGCGACGGCAGCCAGCGCGCCCTGCGCACCGTCCTCGACCAGCTGGACGCGGCGGGCGTCGAGGCCGACGAACTGACCGTGCACACCCCCGACCTCGACGACGTCTTCTTCGCCCTGACCGACGGCACCACCGTGCCGAACCAGCCCAAGGAGGCTGTCCGATGAGCTCCCTCTCCCTCGCCGTACGCGACTCGTCCACGATGCTGCGCCGCAACCTCCTGCACGCCCGCCGCTACCCCTCCCTCACCCTGAACCTGCTGCTGACACCCGTGATGCTGTTGCTGCTGTTCGTCTACATCTTCGGCGGCACCATGAGCGGCGGCGCGGGCCGTTCCGCCTACATCGCCTACATCGTCCCCGGCATCCTTCTGATGACCGTCGGCTCCACCACGATCGGCACCGCCGTCTCGGTCTCCACCGACATGAACGAAGGGATCATCGCCCGCTTCCGCACGATGGCCATCCACCGCAGCTCCATCCTGTTCGGACACGTGGTCGGCAGCGTCCTGCAGACGATCATGAGCGTCGTCCTGGTCGGCGCCATCGGTGTGGCCATGGGCTTCCGGTCCACGGACGCCACCGTCCTGGAATGGCTGGCCGCGTTCGGTCTGGTCGCCTTCTTCGCCCTCGCGTTCACCTGGATCGCGGTCGGCATGGGCCTCGGCAGCCCCAACGCCGAGGCCGCCAGCAACAACGCGATGCCGCTGATCCTGCTGCCCCTCATCTCCAGCGCCTTCGTCCCGCTCGACTCGATGCCCGGCTGGTTCCAGCCGATCGCCGAGTACCAGCCCTTCACCCCGGCCATCGAAACCCTGCGCGGACTCCTCCTCGGCACCGAGATCGGCCACAACGGGTGGCTCGCCCTCGCCTGGTGCCTGGCCCTGACCGTCCTCGGCCACCGCTGGTCCAGAGCCCAGTTCAACCGCGATCCCAAGTAGCCGGCATGACGAAGCGGGCCACCGCCCGCCCCCCGTCCGACCCCCACCAGGGCGGCGTACCCCGACGATCGGTCGGAGCACGCCGCCCTGGTCGTGTGCTTTAGTGCCCCGGCGGTCAGCGTGCCCCGGTGCCCGTCGCGTGGAGGTGCTCCAGTGCGTCCAGGACGACGGTGTGCCGGTGCCAGAGCAGCCAGTGGCCCGTCTGGGCGCCCAAGGTGTCGAGGGCGGTGAGCTGGCTGCGGGCGAGGTCCGTCAGCGGGTTTTCGTAGTGCGAGGAGATCAGGCCGAGGACCGTGCCCGTCCGGCTGGTCAGGGGCAGGCTGTGGACGGCCCGGCTGCCCGCGCGAAGGATGGTCTCGCGCGAGTCGGTGTCGAAGATGTCGGAGGCCGCCACGTCCTTCACGGTGACCGGCCGGCCGTCCTGAGCCGCTTGCGCGCAGGCGGTCGTGGAGTCCTGGACGAAGGCGAAGAAGTCGGTGAACTCCCGGCTCAGGCCGGTGTGTTTCTCCAGCCGCAACAGCCCGTTCTCTGCCAGTTGTACGTTGCCCATCGGGGTGTCGGTGATGTGCAGGGCCCGCCGCAACGCGGCCCGGAGTACCGCTCCGTGGCTGTTGCGGCCGTCCTGGTTGAGGTCCAGGCCCGGCAGGGGCGGCGGAGCGTAACGGGCCCGACGGGGGAACCACCGCGCCGCGCCGGTGTCCGGGCCGGCGACGTGCGTGACGGCGTCGGCCAGCGTGTGCATCTTGACGTTGCACCGCTGCGACGTCTGGCGCAGCAGCTCGAACGCGTCCTGCAGGGAGGACATCCGGTAGCGGTCGGCCAGAATCCGCTGCGCGGCGGCGACCCCGGACCGGGCCAGCCGGCGGTTGCGCACCTCGACATCGTCCCGGCGCGTCCCCGGGTCGCTCGTGCCGGCCTGGGGCGTCCCACCGGCCGTCGTCACCTCAGGAGTTGTGCTGCCGGCCATGACGGGGCCTCCCTCGCTGCTTGCAGGAAACGGAGATCCGCGGCGGCGTCCTTCGCGCACCGCGGACGTGCCTGCTTCCCAAGCACCTCTCCCACCATAACCAGGACCGGAACGGCTCCGGCACCTCACCCGTGTACGAGCCCGCGTCCCGTCCGTGGTCCGGGCCGGCCCCGCTGCCGACGGCATCCGGATCGGGCCGCGGCCGGCCGACGGGCGTGCAGCAGCCGTGGCAGACGTCGTCGTCCGTCACTTCGCGCCGAGTCGCCCCGTGGGGAGGAAGTAGGCGCCGTCGGCCGTGGATCCCTTCGGCGTGCCGGGGAAGACCCAGTAGCCGTTCTCCTCGCGCGGGCGGTTGTAGCCGACGTAGCCCACGACCAGTTCGTCCCGGCCGTCGGCGTCGAGGTCGGCCAGGGCCACGTCCCAGCCGAAGAAGTCGCTGTCCGCCTCGTGCGAGGGCCCTCCCGGCAGATCGAGGACGTGTCGGTCGAAGGAGCTCTGCGCCTCGGCCCGCGGGCCCCGCTCGCCCCCGAGGTGGACGGTCACCGTCCCGGCCGGATGGCGGCGTCCGTAGCGCGCCTCGACGAGATCGTCCCGGCCGTCGCCGTTCACATCGCCGATCGCCGCGGCACGCAGGGCCGGGGCGGGAGCGGTCCGGCCGCCGCCCTCCAGGAAGCCCGAGCCGCCGAACCGTACGGTCGTGCCCTGGAGGACGTCGACGGCCCCGTCCCCGTCGAAGTCACCCAGCGAGAGCGGGTCGCCCGCCGGCAGGTCGCCCCACGGCCCGATCCCCGGCGGAGAACCGGCATGGGCGAAGCCCCGGGCGGTGCCGACGTACAGCTCGACGTGGTCGGACACCGGTGGCTCGTCGGCCTCGTCGGACGGATCCGGGTCGCCGACCACCGACTCGGCGAGCAGGTCCGTGAGGCCGTCTCCCGTGAAATCGCCCCAGACCACCTGACGGGGTGTGACCGTACCGCCGAGGGACAGGTCGAGTGCCGTCACCCGGGCCGGATTGCCGTCCGGACCGAACGGTCCGCGCAGCGCGAAGAACGTGTTGCAGCGGTCTTCTCCCAACTGGTCCCACAGGCTGGCCGGCGGCCGGAAGGCCAACGCGTCCGCGGTGCCGTCGCCCTGTACGTCGGTGACCCCACCGGCGTCGAACTCCGGCAGTGTGCGCGAGAGTTCGGAGACGATCGCGATGCCCTGACGGCCGCCGCGGGCGAGGTACTGCACGACACGGACCGCCCGCTTCTCCTTCCTCAGACCGTGCACGACGACGTCGGCGAGGCCGTCACCGTCCAGGTCGGCCGAGGGCAGCACACCGCCCGCTCCGGCACGGGGACTGCCGGGCCGGTCCTGGACGATCGTGCGGCCCCCGGAGAGGAGCGGGACGCCGTGCGAGGGAGGCGTTCTGCCGCCCTCCGTTCCCGGCAGGTAGGCCGGGTTCCGCCGCCAGCCGCCCCCGTCGACGGGCCGGTACCAGCCGTCCACGAAGAGATCCGCGACGCCGTCCCCGTCGATGTCGTCCGATCGTGCACCGGAACCGCCGGAGATCCCTTCACGGGTACTCGTCTCCGCCGTGCCGGCCGCCGGAGGCGTCACGCACTCCGTCGGCACACCGCGTGCGGCCCCGTCGCGCCCGTGCTTCCCGGCTTCGCCCGTACAGCCGTTGCCGCCCGCCGCGAGGACGACGACGGTGCAGCTCAGGGCGAGGACTCGCAGACGCGGGGGCATCGCACGAGTATGCGGCCCGCGCCGCCGCGGGCCAAGGCTTCGCGGACGGCCGTCACGGGGGTGCGGGCGTCGCCCGGCGACGGCCGCACGCGTGCGGGTGGGCGGCTCAGCCCCCGGTCGAGACCGCTCTCGCACCCGGCCGTCCTGGTCAACCTCCCCGGAGTGCACGGGAGTTCACTCCGGGCCCGAAGAGGGGATGGAAGGACGAAGGGCTGAGGCCGTCCCTGTCCGAAGCACAGGCCGGGGGCGGGTGGCGCCGGCGTTCTGCATCCCGGTCCGGCCGCGGCCGGTCAGCGGGGCGATGCCAGCACCAGCGTCCACCAGGGGCCACCCCGCCCGGCCCGCATGCCCGCACCGGCGTCGGCGTACTGGCAGCCGAGGACGATGGCGCGGTGCGCGGGGCTGTCCAGCCACGCCCGGACGGCGTCCTCCGCACCGGCGGGTCCGGCCGTGAGGGCCTCGCCCGTCAGTGCGGCGCGGTATCCGGCGGCCCGCAGACGGTCGTCCGTGGTGCTGCCGCCGCTGCCGGTGTGGGACAGGCGCCGGTGGCGGGCCATGTCCGCGCTGTGCCGGCGGGCGGCCCGCCCGAGCGCGGGGTTCGCCCGCACCGCGGGGCAGCCGGCCCGCTCGCGGGCGCGGTTGACGGCCGCGATCACCGCCGTCTCGGAAGGTGCGCGCAGCACCGGCAGGACGGGCGGCCAACGGCCCGGCCCCACGGTCGCCGGCCACCACGGAACCGGGTGACGCGGCGGCCCCGTGACCGGCGGCGACCCTCTCCCTGACAGCGCTCCGGGTACCGGCGACGACCCCGCCCAGGACGGCGGATCGGGCACCGGCGGCGACTCCGCCCGGGACGGCGCCGCAAGAGCCCACAGCACCGTGACTGCGGCAACGGCGAAAGCGGTGACGCTGCGGGCTCCGGCCGCCATGGCTCCACCTCTTCTCGGCACGGTCCAGGACCTCGTCGAAGACCGGTGTGTACGCGGACACGAGAGGGGTTCATTCTTCGTGCCGTCACCTGTCCGCGCCGCCGCAGCCGGTCCGTCCGGGCCAACGCCGCCCGCCGCTCGGGGTACGGCCTCTTCCTGGCCCCGACCTGTCGCAGGGGTGCGGCACGTGGCGTGCAGGACAGCGGCGATGCAGGACACCCGCGTTGCGGGACACCGGCATCGCGGAACCGTGGTGTTCCGGGCGGCCCGCACGGCGGCCCGCCCGCGGGGGAGCCGGCGTCACTGCCCCAGCAGCCGTCCGATGTGCTCGGCCGTCTTCTCGCCCGCCCGCTGCTTGATCAGGCCCTCCTTGGCGGCGGCCCGCACCCGTACGCCGGTGCCGTGCGCTTCCTTGGCGCTCAGCACGGCGGTGACGAGCACCGGGTTCAGGCCGCCGAATCCGCCGCCGGCCATCACGCGCAGCGCCGCTCGGTCGGTGCCGCTCTCCACCGGCCACGGACTGTTTCCGCCACCCGCCTCGGCAAGGGCCCGGCGTACGCGTTCGAGGGCGGCGGCGAAGGGCAGCGGCAGCACCAGATCCAGCTCGCCGACGTTCTTCTTCAGGCGCTTGGCCGTGAACATCGCGCCACGGCGGCCCTGCCCGGCGAGCGCGCCCAGGGCCTGGATCAGCAGTTCGTCCTCGGACTGGTCAGGCATCCGCTTTTTCCCCCACTTCGGTGCAACGGCTTCGGTGCACGGCAACTGAGCGCATCCTGCCTCCTGTCACCGGCCGGCGTGGCGGGCGGGGGTGCCGTGATGCGGCCGTGCGGGGTGGGTGTTCAGGCGGCGGGCGCGGGGGCGATCTCCGCGATGAGGGCCTCGACCAGGGTCTTGATCTCGTCGCGGATGGGCCGTACGGCCTCCACGCCCCGACCCGCCGGGTCCTCGAGCTGCCAGTCGAGGTAGCGCTTGCCGGGGAAGACGGGGCAGGTGTCACCGCAGCCCATGGTGATGCAGACGTCCGAGGCGCGGACCGCGTCCACGGTGAGCATCTTCGGGCTGTTCGCGGAGATGTCGATGCCCACCTCGGCCATCGCCTCCACCGCGGCGGGGTTGACCTTCTCGCCGGGGGCGGAGCCGGCGGAGCGGACCTCGACGCGGTCCCCGGCCAGGTGGGTGAGCCAGGCGGCGGCCATCTGGGAGCGCCCGGCGTTGTGGACGCAGACGAACAGGACGGACGGCTTGCCGGAATTCTCGGGCATGAACAACTCTCTCGTCTCAACGTTCGAAGGGCCGGGTCGCACCGGCCCGCACCGGGCTGCGGATGGCCCGGGCCGGGGTCAGGGGCGCAGGTCGAGCAGGGCGGACATGGCCGCCACCACGGACGGCGCGACCCGGTAGTACACCCAGGTGCCGCGCCGCTCGGAGGTCAGCAGTCCGGCCTCGCGCAGCTTCTTCAGATGGTGGGAGACGGTCGGCTGCGAGACGCCCACGTCGGCGATGTCGCACACGCAGGCCTCCCCGCCCTCGTGCGAGGCGATCTTGGAGAACAGGCGCAGCCGCACCGGATCGGAGAGCGCCTTGAACATGGCCGCCATCTTCTCCGCGTCGGTCTGCGACAGCTCCGCCGAGGTGATCGGCGGGCAGCACGGGACGACGTCCTGCTCCGGCTGCAGGACCGGGAGCTCCACCACCTGAGAATTCGACATGCGTCTATGTTGACAGTCATCGATACCGGTGGCAAGCTCCAGACATCGACAGACATCGATACCTGTCGAAACAAGAAGCCTCGGCCGGGGCCGGAGCAGCCGTCACGGAGACGGCGTGAGCACACACCCCGGTCCCGGATCCGCCCCGAGTGGCCGGCGCGACCGGCCGCCGCCCCGCCCCTGTGAGGGCAGCCCGTCCGCCGCCCTCTTTCCGTGCCATGAGGAGACCCACCGCCATGAGCGAGCAGCAGCTTCCCGTCGTCGTCATCGGGGCCGGCCCGGTGGGTCTGGCCGCCGCCGCCCACCTGCGCGAGCGGCAGCTGGAGGCCCTGGTCCTGGAATCGGGCCCGGTCGCCGCCCACGCCGTACGGGAGTGGTCCCACGTCCGGCTGTTCTCCACCTGGGGCGAGGTGACCGACCCGGCCGCCGAGAAGCTGCTCGCCCCCACCGGCTGGAGCCGCCCCGACGCGGCGACCTACCCCACGGGCGGGGACTGGGCCGAGCACTACCTGCAGCCGCTGGCCGACGCCCTCGGCGACCACGTCCGCTACGGCGTGACAGTCACCGGTGTCTCCCGGGCCGGCCGCGACCGCATCGTCGACGCCGACCGGGAAGACCAGCCCTTCGTCGTGCACTTCACCACCGCGGACGGCCGCGAGGAGAGAGTCCTCGCCCGAGCCGTCGTCGACGCCTCCGGGACCTGGAGCACGCCCGGTCCGGCCGGCGGCAGCGGACTGCCCGCCCTGGGCGAGAAGGCGGCCGCCGACCGCGTCACCTACCGCGTCCCCGACCTCGACGATCCCGCCGTACGCGCCCGCTACGCCGGCAAGCGCACCGCGGTCATCGGATCCGGCGCCTCCGCCTTCACCGCGCTCGCGACGCTCGCCGGCCTCGCCCGGGACGAGCAGGACACCCACGCGCTGTGGATCCTGCGCCGCGGCATCGGCGGCGCCACCTTCGGCGGCGGCGAAGCCGACCAGCTGCCCGCCCGCGGCGCCCTCGGACTGGCCGCCAAGCGGGCCGTCGACAACGGCCACGCCGACGCCGTGACGGGCTTTCGCACCGCAGCCGTCGAGCGCGACGACGACGGACGACTGATCCTCATCGGCGAGGACGGCCGCCGCCTTGAGCCCGTCGACGAGGCCATCGTGCTGACCGGCTTCCGCCCCGACCTGTCCTTCCTGTCCGAGATCCGCCTCGGCCTCGACGAGCGCCTGCAGGCACCCACCGCCCTGGCCCCGCTCATCGACCCCAACCAGCACTCCTGCGGCACCGTCTACCCGCACGGCCACCGCGAGCTCTCCCACCCCGAGCAGGGCATCTACCTGGTCGGCATGAAGGCCTACGGCCGCGCCCCCACCTTCCTGGCCCTGACCGGCTACGAGCAGGTCCGCTCCGTCACCGCCGCGATCGCCGGCGAGAAGGAAGCAGCCGACCGCGTCGAACTCACCCTCCCCGAAACCGGCGTGTGCGGCGGCGCCGGCCTCTTCGACGACCCCGGCGCGCAGGAGGACGCCGGCGGCTGCTGCACCCCCGCCCCGTCCCTCGTGCAGATCGGCACCGCCCCCGGCCCGCAGGCACCCCCCGGCGGCTGCGGCGCCTGAGACACCCCCGGTGCCCGGCACCACGGCCGGGCACCACCTCTCGAACAGGAGGACCGTCATGTCCCGAGTCCAGCTCGCCCTGCGCGTTCCCGACCTCGATGCCTCCATCGCCTTCTACAGCAAGCTGTTCGACACCCGGCCGGCCAAACTCCGCGACGGCTACGCCAACTTCGCCATCGCCGAGCCCCCGCTCAAGCTCGTCCTCATCGAAGGCACCCCGGGACAGGACACGCGGATGGACCACCTCGGAGTCGAGGTGGAGAGCACCGAAGCCGTCCACGCCGCCACCGACCGCCTGGCCGGACAGGGCCTGGCAACCGACGTGGAGAACGACACCACCTGCTGTTACGCCCTGCAGGACAAGGTGTGGGTCCACGGCCCCGGCCGGGAGCCGTGGGAGGTCTACACGGTCAAGGCCGACGCCGACACCCTGGCCCGGCAGCAGGACAGCACCTGCTGCGCCACCGCCGAACCGGCCGCCGACGCCCCGGAAACGGCACCGGCCGCAGGCGTGAACTGCTGCTGAGGACACCCCGCGCCGCCCCGGACCGCCTCCGGCCCCCCACCGGCGTCACTCCCGTCCCGAATTACCCGGGTGCCGCGCGACGTGCGGGGTAGGTTCCGGCCATGAGCGATGTCGTGGACTCTGACGAGCTGCTGCGCCGGATCCAGCGTGCCCGGGACTGGGCCGCGCAGGAGGAACGGCACTACAAGACCCGCCCCGAAGGATCCGAGGACGGCCCCGGCGCACGGGAGGCGGACCTGCTGGCCTGCGCCTACGAGGCGGTCCGCAAGGCCCTGGACGAGGTCGTCAACCCGGGAAGCAACGCCCCCGACCAGCACCGGGGGTGAACGTGCCGGTCGCACCCGTCCCGCCTGCGGGACTGTTGCCGGCGCGCCCGCCTGCGCGAAGGGGGGTGTGTCGGGCCGCCCGGCGGTTGGTCCACCCCGTGGAGTCCTCCGCGCCTCACGCCCTTGACAGGCGGAGAGGCACGC
>NZ_JBVHPY010000012.1:0-977 GCF_055567695.1 Streptomyces sp. NPDC026417 | reverse complement strand
GAAAAAAAACCCCCCCAACCCGCACGGTGGGTGAGCGTCCTGCCCCCCCCTCCCCCTTTTGCGGCGCTTTTCCCGCCCCCCCCCCTTCCGTGGGTGCGCCCCCCCCGGTCCGCCAGCAGGTCGATCACCCCCGTGAGGTCCTCCTCGCCGCCGCCCTCGGCCAGGCGACGGCGCATCAGCGCGAAGTACGGGCTGAGCAGTTCCGTGCCGACCGCCTGCTGCTCGGCGGTGCCCAGGAGGGTCGGCCGGCCACCTGCACGGCGAGGCTGGAGACGACGCCCCGGGTGCAGTCCCCGCTGCGCAACTGCGCGGCGGTCCGATGCACGGCCGGTGCCATCGCGAGGAGCCGACCGAGGACGGCGTACGCCTCGATGACGCCCTGGAGCCGCTGGCCGCCTGGGGTCGCGCGCGGCCGGCCACCCGACGGCCGGCACAGCGGGCGGCCCAGGGTCCGGAGTGAAGGTGCGAGCCCCTGCTGCGGCACGGGCTGCCCGCCGCGGCCGCACCCGGGCCGGGGCGGTTGTCAGTGCCGGGTGGGAGGCTGCTCGGTATGGATGAGCAGCAGTTCATGCGCGGCCGGGTCTACGGGGCCGACCATGACGATCCTGACCCCGGCCCCAAGCCCGGGCACGACTACGTGGAACTGACCGGCGGCCCCCTGGACGGGCTGCTGCTGGACGTCACCGACCACCCCGGCCACCACCGGGGCCAGGACGTGGCGCTGCCGACGGAGATAGGCCGCTACGGCCCCGGTGGCCGCGCCCTGTACGGCCCCAGACCCGGCGACGGGCGCCGCCGCTACGACTGGCACGGTGACACCCCCTGACGGTCGTGTCGGACCGTTCAGGGGTGTCACCCGCGTGGGGGGGGGGGGGGGGGGGGCGGGGGCGGGGGCGAGGGAGGGGGAGGGAGAGGGGGGGAGCGGGGGAAACCACCAACCCACAAGAGCACCCCTCCCCTCGCTGCTCCTGCCCTAC
>NZ_JBVHPY010000011.1:272969-282900 GCF_055567695.1 Streptomyces sp. NPDC026417 | reverse complement strand
TTCTCCCCCCCCCCCCCTCTCCCCCCCCCCCGCCCCCCCCCCCCCCCCCCCCCCCCCCCCCCCCCCCCCCCCGGCACAGGCGTTACGGACGCAGCGCGGGCTCGCGCTCGACGTCCCGCTTGTCCAGCCGGGCGTCGAACTTCGCCAGCGGCTTCGCCGCCGACGGGTTCTCCTGGACGGCCGCCGAGGCGACACCCGCCCAGGCCAGGATGCGGGCGGTGGCGAGCGCCTTCTGCTCGGGAACGAGTCCCGCGACGTTGGCGCCGTGGTTCAGCCCCGGGGCCGTCATGACGTACGCGTCACGCGCACCCGAGCCGAGACGGAAGCGCTCGGCGCCCCACGGGTCGTTCTGGCCGTAGACGAACAGCATGTGGTGCGCGTTGTGCCGCACCCAGGTGTCGACGTCGCGCATCGCCCACGGCTGGAACGTCATCGGGATGTCGCGCGGCACGAAGTTCCGCGGGGGCTGGTACCCGTAGCGGATGAACTTCTTCTCGATGGCCGGGAAGTGGATCGTGGGCGCTCCGAGCTGCGTACCGGCCTGGTAGTAGTACGGCGTGTACGTGGTCAGGCCCTGGTCGGTGTAGGCGGAGAAGCCGGAGATCGTGTCGACGGAGGTCCAGATCTCGTCGTCCGTGGCGTGCGCCGCGTCGGCCGGGATGTCGTCGCAGTCGGAGAGCAGGCTGTACTGCCAGAAGCCCCAGACGTAGTCGAGGACGACCGCCTCGTACGCCCGGTCCAGGCTGCCGATGGTGGTGAAGGTGTACCCCTCCGAGGCGGCCAGCTCCGCGTACTTCTTCTCCAGCGGCTCGCGGCGGACGAGCGCCTCGCGCTGCACCGCGTTCAGCCGGTCGCGGCACTCCTTGGTGCCCACGGTCGCGAAGAAGCGGTCGTACGCGGAGTCCTCGTGGTTCACCACGTCGTTCGGGGCGACGTAGGCGACGACCCCGTCCATGTCGCGCGGGTAGAAGCGCTCGTAGTAGGTGGCGGTCATGCCGCCCTTGGAACCGCCCGTGGACAGCCACTTCTTGCCGTAGAGGGGCTTGAGGGCCTTGAAGATGCGGTGCTGGTCACTGGCCGCCTGCCAGATGTCGAGCTTGCTCCAGTCCGCCGGCGCGGGCCGGGACGGGGTGAAGTAGCGGTACTCCATCGAGACCTGGTTGCCGTCGACGATCTGGGTCGGCTCACGGCGGCTGGGGTTCGTGGAGACGTTGTAGCCGCCGGTGTAGAAGACCGTCGGACGCGAGACGTCCTTGTGCAGCACGGTGATGCGCTGCTGGAACGTGCCCTTGGACGGGTTCCGGTGGTCGACGGGCTGGGTGTAGTTCAGGACGAAGAAGCGGTACCCGGTGTACGGCTTCTCCTCGATCAGACTCATGCCCGGTATCGCGAGCAGCTGGTCCTTGATGTCGGTACTGGTGGTACCGGCGGTGCCGGTGGCCTCCGGCTGGGCGGCGGTGGCCGCCCCGGCCGTGCTCAACGTGCCGATGAGCACCGTGAGCGCCAGCAGCCATCTGAGCGCCTTGCGCATGCACCCTCCCCTGGGAAATACGCGGATGTCCGCCGGAACCTAGCGGAGCAACACCCGGTACACCAGGGGATGTTGAGGGCACCTGCCGGATCTGTCCCGTATCCGACCCTATCGGCCCACGCATCGGGCCGGGACGGGAGCCGCAGGGGTGGGTGCGCGGTTCAGCAGAGGATCCAGCCGGAACTCACCGAGCCGGCACCGACGGCGCCCTTGACCCAGACGCAACGGCGTCCGGCGTGCACGGTCACCGGGCCGGCGTGGTGCGTGTAGCGCCCCCGGTCGACGACGGGGCGGCTGCCGCGCGCCTGCACGCTCACCGACATCGACTTGCGGGCGCCGCGCTTTCCGGGGAACGTCACCGCGCACACGTACCCGCCGCGCTTGTACACGTGCACGGAACCGGTGGAGAAGGGCAGCGTGCGGACCTTGCGCCCCGAGCAGTAGGAGGCGGCCTCCGCGCTGCCCGGGACGGCGAGGGCGAGCATTCCGGACGCGGCCAGCACGGCCGTCCCGAGCGCCAGCCGTCGGCGTATCGCACCACTGTCCACTGTCGTCCCTCCCGCCGCAATCAGCGTACTGGTGTACGGACGCAGGACGTACGTCGGATGGTTGCGCGAGTGCCGCGGCGCTGCGGGACGACCGGATCAGGCGGTGGAGCGGACGGGTTCCCCGGACTCGGGCGCCCCCACGAAGGTGCGCCACAGTTCGGCGTACCGCCCGTTCAGCCGGAGGAGTTCCTCGTGGGTGCCGTCCTCGGCGACCCGGCCGTGGTCCATGACGACGACCCGGTCGGCGCGGGCCGCCGTGGTCAGCCGGTGTGCCACGACCAGGGTGGTCCGGCGGCCGGCGATCCGGTCGGTCGCCTGGTTGACCATGGCCTCGGTGGCCAGGTCCAGCGCCGCGGTGGCCTCGTCGAGGAGCAGGACGTCGGGGTCGACGAGTTCGGCGCGGGCCAGCGCGATCAGCTGGCGCTGCCCGGCCGACAGGTTGCGTCCGCGCTCGGCGACCTCGTGCAGATAGCCGCCGTCGAGGGTGGCGATCATGTCGTGGGCGCCGACGGCACGGGCCGCGGCCTCGACCTCGGCGTCGGTGGCGTCGGGGCGGCCGTAGGCGATGGCGTCACGGACCGTGCCCTGGAAGAGGTACGCCTCCTGCGGGACGACACCGAGCCGGTGGCGGTAGGAGGTGAGGTCGAGATCGCGCAGATCGGTTCCGTCCACCGTGACCCGCCCGCCCGTCGGGTCGTAGAAGCGGGCCACCAGCTTCACGAGGGTCGACTTGCCCGCGCCGGTCTCCCCGACGAAGGCGACGGTCTGCCCGGCGGGGACGGCCAGCGTGACACCGCTCAGCGCCTCCTCGGCGTCCCCGTAGGCGAAGTCGACGTCCTCGAAGGCGATCTCCCCGCGCAGGGACAGCACTTCGAGCGGCTCGGCGGCACTCTTCGTCGACGTCGGCTCGCGGAGCAGCTCCTGGATGCGGCCGAGCGAGACGGTGGCCTGCTGGTAGCCGTCGAAGACCTGGGAGAGCTGCTGCACGGGCGCGAAGAACAGGTCGATGTAGAGAAGGTAGGCGACCAGCGCACCGGTCGTCAGCGTGCCGGCGTCCACCCGGTGCGCGCCCACGACCAGGACGGCCGCCGCGGCCACCGAGGACAGCAGCTGCACGAACGGGAAGTACACGGAGATCAGCAGCTGGCCGCGGATGCGCGCCCGGCGGTAGCTGTCGCTGCGCTCGGCGAACCGCGTGCGGCCGGCCTCCTCGCGCCGGAAGGCCTGGAGGATCCGCAGCCCGGAGACGGACTCCTGAAGGTCGGCGTTGACCACCGACACGCGCTCGCGGGCGAGTTCGTACGCCTTCACGCTGGCCCGGCGGAAGAAGAAGGTGCCGATGACCAGCGGGGGCAGGGTCGCGAAGACGACCAGCGCCAGCTGCACGTCGATCACCAGCAGCGCGCCCATGATGCCGAAGAAGGTGACGACGGAGACGAAGGCGGTGACGAGGCCCGTCTGCAGGAAAGTGGACAGCGCGTCCACGTCCGTCGTCATCCGGGTCATGATGCGGCCGGTCAGCTCCCGCTCGTAGTAGTCGAGACCGAGCCGCTGGAGCTGCGCGAAGATCTTCAGCCGGAGCGAGTAGAGGACCCGCTCGCCGGTGCGCCCGGTCATCCGGGTCTCGCCGATCTGCGCCGCCCACTGCACGAGCACGCTGAGCAGGGCGAGCGCGGCGGCCGTCCACACGGCGCCGCGGGCGAGCTGCGAGACACCCTGGTCGATGCCGTGCCGGATCAGCACCGGCAGCAGCAGGCCCATGCCCGCGTCGAGGGCGACCAGCGCGAGACTCACCAGCAGCGGCAGCCCGAAGCCGCGCAGCAGCCTGCGCAGCCCGTAGGAGTCCTCGGGGGTGACCGCGTGCGCCTCGTCGATGCCGGGGGTGTCGGTGGCCGGGGGCAGCGCCTCGACCTGGGAGAGCAGTTCGGGGGTGGCCGGCATCCCCGCGATCGCGTCGTCCTTCGGTTCGCGGTCGCCGGTCCACAGGTGCGGGGTGACGCCGCGCTCGGCGTCGAACTCGGCGTCGAGTTCGTCCCGTACCGAGGTGTCCTCCTGCACCGGGGCGGGCCCGGCGTGGCCGGGCGAGACGCCGCCGAGCTCGTCCGGGTCGGTGAGCAGCTGCCGGTACAGGGCCGAGCGCTTCTGGAGCTCCTCGTGCGTGCCGAGGTCGGCGAGCCGTCCCTCGTGGAGCACGGCGATGCGGTCGGCGAGGTTCAGGGTGGAGCGGCGGTGGGCGATGAGCAGGGTGGTGCGGCCGCGCATGACGTGCGCGAGGGCCTCGTGGATCTCGTGCTCGACCCGGGCGTCCACGGCGGAGGTGGCGTCGTCGAGGACGAGCAGCCGGGGGTCGGTGAGCAGGGCGCGGGCCAGGGCCATCCGCTGGCGCTGGCCGCCGGAGAGGGTCAGTCCGTGCTCGCCGACGGCGGTGTCGTACCCGTCGGGCAGCTCGGCGATGAAACGGTCCGCCTGGGCCGCGCGGGCGGCGGTCTCGACCTCCTCCTGGGTGGCGTCGGGACGGCCGTAGGCGATGTTGGCGCGGACGGTGTCGGAGAAGAGGAAGGAGTCCTCGGGGACCAGTCCGATCGCGGCGCGCAGCGACTCCTGCGTCAGCTCGCGGACGTCGTGGCCGCCGACGAGGACGGCGCCGTGCGTCACGTCGTAGAAGCGCGGCAGGAGCAGCGAGACGGTGGACTTGCCCGAGCCCGAGGAGCCGACGACCGCGAGGGTCTCACCGGGGCGGATCTCGAAGGAGAGGCCGTCGAGGACGGGGCGGCCGCCCTCGTAGCCGAAGGAGACGTCGTCGAACTCGACGGTGGCGGGCGCGTCGGCCGGCAGGGTCTTCGTGCCGTCCTGGATGGCCGGTTCGGTGTCGATCAGTTCGAGGACGCGCTCGGCGCCCGCCCGGGCCTGCTGTCCGACGGTGAGGACCACGGCGAGCATCCGCACGGGGCCGACGAGCTGCGCGAGGTAGGAGGAGAAGGCGACGAAGGTGCCGAGGGTGATCTGCCCGCGCACCGCGAGCCAGCCGCCGAGCGCGAGCATCGCGACCTGGCCGAGGGCGGGTACGGCCTGCAGGGCCGGGGTGTACTTCGCGTTGAGCCTGATGGTGCGCAGCCGGCCGGCGAAGAGGCGGCGTCCCACCTCCCGCAGCTTGCCGGTCTCCTGGTCCTCCTGCCCGAAGCCCTTGACCACCCGGACGCCGCTGACGGCGCCGTCGACCACGCCCGCGACGGCGGCGGCCTGGGCCTGCGCGTACCAGGTGGCGGGGTGCAGCCGGGTGCGGCTGCGCCGGGCGATGAACCACAGGGCGGGGGCGACGGCGAGCGCGACGCCGGTGAGCGGCAGGGACAGGGCGGCCATGATCCCGAGCGAGATCAGGAAGAGCAGGATGTTGCCGATGGTCATCGGCAGCATGAAGAGCAGCCCCTGGATCAGCTGGAGGTCGCTGGTGGCGCGGCCGACCACCTGCCCGGTGGACAGCTCGTCCTGGCGCCTGCCGTCGAGCCGGGTGATCGTGCCGTACATGTCGGTGCGCAGGTCGTGCTGGACGTGGAGGGCGAGCCGCCCTCCGTAGTAGCGGCGGATGTACGTCATCACGTAGACGAGGACGGCGGCGCCGACGAGGGCGCCCGCCCAGGGAGCCATGTCCTTGGTGTGGTCGCCCACGACGTCGTCGATGATCACCTTGGTGACGAGCGGCACCAGCGCCATGACGGCCATGCCGCCCAGGGAGGAGCCGAGCGCGAGCACGACGTCCTTGGGGTAGCGCCACGCGTACCCGGCCAGTCGCCGCACCCAGCCGGGTTCGCCCGCCCCGCCCTGTTCCGCTGCCACGCAGATGCCTTCCCTAGATCCGGTTCCACCGGAAAGCACCAACACGGATCGGAGCGGATTTCATCCCTCCGCAACATTCGCCGCCCGGACGGCCCCGCGGGAGGTCGGCGCCGGTCGGCGCGCCCGCCGGTGTCCGCCCCGGCCGGGCCGCGACCGCGACCGCCGGGCGCCGGGCGCCGGCCGCCGGCCGGGACGCGCCTTCCGGGATCAGCCGCCGGCCGGGACCGCCGGGAAGGCCTCCCGCGGCGTGGCGGTCGGCGTGTAGCGCTGGGCGCTGGTGGCGGTCGGCACCAGGTCCTTGTGGATGGCCTTGGCCACCCCCTGGATGGTGGCGACGCCGTAGTTCATGGTGCTGTTGCCGTGGGTGAGCACGGAGATCGTGTAGTCGCGGCCCGCGCCGTCGAACGTGCCCACACTGTGCACCCGCCAGCCGTGGGTGGACCGCGACAGCCAGCCGTTCTTGACGTGCACCGCGACCGAGGAGGGCGCGCCGGCCGGGGTGCCCCAGCGCTGCGAGGAGACGACCCTGCCCATGAGCTTCAGGACATAGGCGCGGGAGTTGTCGCTCAGCACGGAGTTCTTGGCGGTGAGCAGCGCGAGCAGCTTCTGTTCGTCGCGCACGGTGATCTGGGTCAGGCCCCAGTAGCCGTCGGCGCCCGGCTTGGTCTGGGTCATGCCGGCCGCGGTGAGGAAGCCCTTGATCTTCGTGGTGCCGAGCTGGCGCCACAGGGTGCTGGTGGCCGCGTTGTCCGACTGGGTGATCATCGCCGTGGCGAGGTCGGTCTCGCGCTGCGTGAGGTAGCGGTTGTGCTTCTTGGCGTCCCACAGCAGCGTGGCGAGCACGGTCACCTTGACGACGCTGGCGGAGTCGAAGGCGCTGGTACTGCGCAGCGTGCAGGTGGTGTTGGTGGTGCGGTCGCGCAGCCCGACGGCGACGGTGCCCGCGCGGCCGGCCAGTGCGGCCGTGATGTCGCGCTGGAGTTTCTCGGCGAGGCCCGCCCGGTCGGACGTGCACGTGACCTGCGGTGCGGTCGCGGAGGCCGGCGCCGCCGCCGCGGTGAGCGGCACGAGCACGCCGACGCCGAGGCCGGCCGCGAGCACGCGGGCACGCCCGGATATCCGGTGAGTCATGAAGGTTTCCCATCCCCTGAGGCGATACGAGTGCGCCCCCTGCACACTCGCCCCTCTTGACCAGGCGGGGACGGGAAAAGTTGTACGAGCCCCGGCCCAGGTTTCAGCCGTCCGCGGCGGTGGTGTCCCGGGCGTCCGGGGACCTGCCCGGTTCCGACACGGAACGGACACACCTCGTTCACCCCATGAAACGCATGTCCATGTCACGCTCCCGATTGACCGCTCAATCAACCCGCGTAGAACGGATGCCCCCACATGCCCGCCACGCACATACGCCGCTGGAAGACGCTGGCGCTGTCCACCTCCGCCGTGCTCGTGGCGCTCACCGTGCCGACGGTGACCGCCTCCCCCGCGAGCGCCACGACGACCGCGTACGACACCACCTATTACAAGAACGCGGTCGGCAAGACCGGTTCGGGCCTGAAGTCCTCGCTGCACACCATCATCAGCAGCCAGAGCAAGATCTCGTACTCGGCGGTCTGGAACGCGCTCAAGGTCACCGACCAGGACCCGAACAACAGCAGCAACGTGATCCTGCTGTACAGCGGCGTCTCCCGCAGCAAGTCCCTCAACGGCGGCGACACCGGCGACTGGAACCGCGAGCACACGTGGGCCAAGTCCCACGGCGACTTCGGCGAGGTGACCGGCCCCGGCACGGACCTGCACCACCTGCGTCCGGCGGACGTGCAGGTCAACAGCATCCGCGGCAACAAGGACTTCGACAACGGCGGCAGCACGGTCAGCGGCGGTGGCGGCAGCCTCACCGACTCCGACTCCTTCGAGCCGCGCGACGCGGACAAGGGCGACGTGGCCCGCATGATCCTCTACATGGCCGTGCGCTACGACGGCGGCGACGGCTTCGCCGACCTCGAACCCAACGAGAGCGTCAACAACGGCAGCAACCCCTACATCGGCAAGCTCGCCGTGCTCAAGCAGTGGAACGACGAGGACCCGCCGAGCGCCTTCGAGGAGAAGCGCAACCAGGTCATCTACGACACCTACCAGCACAACCGCAACCCGTTCATCGACCACCCGGAGTGGGTGGAAGCGATCTGGTAGTCCCGGTAGCCGCCTGAACTCACAGCGTTACAAAGGGAGTTCACGTGCCGTCCGGTGTCCGCGGCCACCGGACGGTGACCATTCCATGACATCGGGGCGTACAACCAGTGACGCCCCGCCCGAGTCGCACTCCGTGGACGCGTCGACCACCGCGTCCGAGTGGAACGACGAAAGGCACTCGATGTCCCGAGCACGACGCAGGACCCGCTCCGCGCGACTGACCGCTCCCCTGGCCGCCGCCGCGCTGCTGGCCGGCGGGATCGGCACCTGGGCCCTCACCGGCGCCTCCGCGCATGCGGCCGCCGGAACGGCGGACGCCCGGGACGACTTCAACGGGGACGGCTACGCCGACCTCGTGGTCGGCGCTCCGGCCGCGACGGTGTCGAGCCAGGCCAAGGCGGGCTACGTGGCCGTCATGTACGGCTCCGCGAGCGGCCTCTCCGCCTCGCACAAGAAGATCGTCAGCCGCTCCACCAGCGGGGTCCCCGGCGCCGCCACCGCCAACCAGCGCTTCGGCACGACCTTCACCAAGGGCGACCTGGACAAGGACGGCTTCAGCGACCTGCTGATATCCGGCGGCACGGCCGGCTCGGTGATCCTGTGGGGTTCCTCCTCCGGCCTCACCGGCGGCACCGCCCTCACCGGCTACGGAGCCGCCCCCCAGGCCGGCGACTTCGACGGCGACGGCACCACCGACCTCGCCCTGTTCGCCGCGCAGTCCGTCGGCGGCGACGACCCCGTCGGCGCCCCAGCCGCCCTGTGGAAGGGACCGGTCTCCCGCACCGGCACGCCGGCCGCCGTCCTGAACATCCTCGACAAGTCCGCGTGGTGGGGCTACGACGAGGACGACGCCTCGTGCGCCACCGGCGGCGGCTGCGAGGAGGACGGCGACTCGATCACGGGTCCCGTCGTCTCGGGCCAGGTCGGCGACATCAACGGCGACGGCAGGGACGACCTCGTCCAGTGGCGGTACGAGGGTGACGGTGTCTGGGGCAACCGCCTGCTGTACGGCGGCACTTCGGGCTTCCTCAAGGGCCGGGCACCCGGCGAGGACACCAGCCGCGAGGGCGTGGGCACCGGCATCGGGGACGTCGACCACGACGGCTACGACGACGTCGTGGTCGGCAGCGACGGCTGGAACGGCAAGGCCCGCATCGCCTTCGGCTCGGCCTCCGGCCTCTCCGAGACGCGCGTGCAGACCTTCGACCAGGACCTGCCCGGCTTCCCCGGCGTCGAGGAGGAGGGCGACGGGCTCGGTACCTCCGTCTCGGTCGCCGACGTCACCGGCGACGGCTACGCGGACATCGCGCTCGGCATCGCGGGCGAGGACGTCACGGACATCGCCGACGCCGGCTCGGTCGCGCTGGTCCACGGCGGTCCGGACGGCGTCACGGGCGCGGGCACCCAGGTCTTCCACCAGGACACCGCGGGCGTCCCCGGCGTCGCCGAGAAGGACGACCGGTTCGGCGTGAGCACCGCGCTCCTGGACGTCGACGGCAACGGCCGCCGGGACCTCGCCGCCGCCTCCACGGCCGAGAACGCCTCGGCCGGCGCGGTCTGGGTGCTGCGCGGCACCACGACCGGGCTCACCACCACGTCCGCCCTCGCGTTCGGCCCGAACACGATCTCGGCTCCCTACACCAACGCCCTGTTCGGCTCGGCCCTGCGCTGACGGCACCCGGACACGGGAAAGCGGCGGGGGGGGTGTCGCACACCCCCCGGCGCTTTTTCGTTCCCGCGGGGTTCGCCCCGGTGCGTCGGCGCGAACACCCCCCACACCACCAGGGGGAGGAACAACCAAGGAACAGGCGTCGCGAGGGGCTTCTCC
>NZ_JBVHPY010000011.1:230753-272959 GCF_055567695.1 Streptomyces sp. NPDC026417 | reverse complement strand
TCCCCCCCTGTGTTACGCCAAAAACACGCTCTCCCCTCCCCACCCCCCCCTCCTTTTCTTCCCCTCCCGCCACCAACAGACCACGGAAGGGGGGTGGGGGGGGGGGTTCCCCCCCCCCCCCCCCCCCGCTTTCGCGTTCCGGCGGGGTCAGCCCAGGTGCGTCGGCGCGAACATCCGCAGCACCGCCGGGAGGAGGACCACCGAGGGACCGGGCGTCGCGAGGGCCTTCGCGAGGTCCGCCTCCAGCGCCTCCGGCGACGTCCGGACGCCCGGGACGCCGAACGACTCGGCGAGCGCGACGTAGTCGGGACGCGTCAGTTCCGTCGCCGTGGCCTGGCCGAAGGTGTCCGTCATGTACTCGCGCAGGATGCCGTAGCCGCCGTCGTCGACGATCAGCCAGGTGACGTCCAGGCCGTACTGCTTCGCCGTGGCCAGTTCGGCGATCGAGTACAGGGCGCCGCCGTCGCCGGAGACCGCGAGGACCGGCCGGGTCGGGTCGGCCGCCGCCGCGCCCAGCGCCGCCGGGAAGCCGTAACCGAGGCCGCCCGCGCCCTGCGCCGAGTGCATGGTGTTGGGGCGGCGGGCGTCGAAGGCCGACCAGGCCCAGTAGGACAGGATCGTCATGTCCCAGAAGGACGGGGAGTCGTCCGGCAGGGCCCGGCGCACGGACGCCAGCACGTTCTGCTCCAGGGTGAGTTCCTGGCCGGCGATCCGGTCCGCGACCCGGGCGAGCACCGAGGTGACGCGGTCGGCCGCGGTCGGATCGGGGCGTTCCTCCACCGTCTCCAGCAGCGCGGAGAGCGCGAGGCGGGCGTCGGCGTGGATGCCGAGCGCCGGGTGGTTGGACTCCAGCTTGCCGAGGTCGGCCTCGATCTGGATGACCCGGCCGCGGGGCTTGAACGTGTGGTAGTTCGAGGAGAGTTCGCCGAGGCCGGAGCCCACCACGAGCAGGACGTCCGCGTCCTCCAGGAAGTCGGTCGTGTGCCGGTCCTCCAGCCAGGACTGCAGCGAGAGAGGGTGCGTCCAGGGGAAGGCGCCCTTGCCGCCGAAGGTGGTGACGACCGGCGCGTTCAGCTTCTCCGCCAGCGCCCTGAGCTTCCCGGACGCGTCCGCCCGTACGACACCGCCGCCCGCGATGACGGCCGGGCGCTCGGCGCGCGACAGCAGGTCGGCCGCCAGCGCGGTCAGCTCGGGGCGCGGGACCACGTCCTCGGGCGTGGCGTCCATCGCGGTCACCACCGGCAGGTGCGCCTCGGCGAGCAGCACGTCCTGCGGGATCTCCACCCACACCGGGCCGTGCGGGGCCGTCAGCGCCGACTCCCATGCCGCCGCGATCGCCGACGGGATCTGCGACTGCGAGCGGACCGTGTGCACGGACTTCACCACGCCCCGGAACGAGGCCTGCTGGTCGGGGAGTTCGTGCAGGTAGCCGTGGCGGCCGCCGCCGAGTCCGGCGGTCGGGACCTGGCTGCTGATCGCGAGGACGGGCGCCGAGGCGGCGGCCGCCTCCTGCAGCGCGGCCAGCGAGGTCAGCGCCCCGGGACCGGTGGACAGCAGCAGCGGCGCCGCCTCCCCCGTGATCCGGCCGTAGGCGTCCGCCGCGAACCCGGCGTTGTTCTCGACGCGCAGTCCGACGTACCGCAGGGACGAGCGGCGCAGGGCGTCGAACATGCCCAGCGCGTGCTGGCCGGGCAGTCCGAACACCGTCGTCGCGCCGAGACCGGCGAGGGTCTCCACGACCAGGTCCCCGCCGTTGCGGCCCGGCGGGGGGTTGAGCGCCGCCTCGGTCTGGGCGGCGGTCGGCCGCAGGTCCAGGTCGTGGTCGTGGGTCACTTCGAGGCCTTCTCCTGGGCGATCTGGCGGGACATGATCGTCGTCAGCTCGTACGCCGTGTGGGACGCGGCGACCGCGGTGATCTCGGCGTGGTCGTACGCGGGGGCGACCTCCACGACGTCCGCGGAGACCAGGTGGCAGGACGACAGGCCGCGCAGGATCTCCAGCAGCTCGCGGGAGGTCATGCCGCCCGCCTCGGGGGTGCCGGTGCCGGGCGCGTGCGCCGGGTCGAGGCAGTCGATGTCGATGGAGATGTACAGCGGGCGGTCGCCGATGCGCTGGCGGAGCTGGTCGGCGACCTCGTCGGCGCCGCGGCGGTAGATGTCGGCGGAGGTGACGATGCCGAAGCCCATCTTCTCGTCGTCGGTCAGGTCCTGCTTGCCGTACAGCGGGCCGCGCGTGCCGACGTGGGAGAGCGCCTCGGTGTCGAGGATGCCCTCCTCGACGGCCCGGCGGAACGGGGTGCCGTGCGTGTACTCGGCGCCGAAGTAGGTGTCCCAGGTGTCGAGGTGGGCGTCGAAGTGGAGCAGGGCGACCGGGCCGTGCTTCTTGGCGACCGAGCGCAGCAGCGGCAGCGCGATGGTGTGGTCGCCGCCGAGGGTCATCAGCCGGGCGCCGGTGCCGAGCAGCTCGTCGGCCGCCGCCTCGACGGTCTCCACCGCCTCGTTGATGTTGAACGGGTTCGCGGCGATGTCACCGGCGTCGGCGACCTGCGCGAGGGCGAAGGGGGAGGCGTCCTGCGCCGGGTTGTAGGGGCGCAGCAGCCGGGACGCCTCGCGGATCGCGTTGCCGCCGAAGCGGGCGCCCGGCCGGTACGAGACGCCCGAGTCGAACGGGACGCCGACCACGGCGACGTCGGCCGAGCCGACCTCGTCCAGGCGCGGCAGCCGGGCGAAGGTCGCGGGTCCGGCGTACCGCGGGATGCGGGACGAGTCGACGGGGCCGCGGGGCGTCTCGTTGCTGCTCATGGTGAAGTGCTCTCTTTCCTACGCTTCGTCGCGTATGTACGACAGATACGACTCTACTGGTGAGCCGGGACGGGTTCGGACAAGGGTTCGGAGCCGCGGCCGGCCAGACGCTCGCGCCAGGCGGCGAGCACGGCGGCGTCGGTGGGCCGGGTCGCCAGGGACACCACCACGTAGGCGGCCAGCGAGGAGAGCAGACCGTAGTAGACGGGCTCGTTCGCGAGGATGCCGTACACCGCCATCAGGCCGACGACCGCGACGCCGCCGACGGCGACGGAGGCGAGGGCGCCGGGCGCGGTCCCCCGCCTCCACAGCAGACCGCCGAGGATCGGGACGAGCAGGCCGCCGACGAGCAGGTTGTACGCCACGGTCAGCGCCTCGACGACGTTGTTGAGCGCGATGGCGATGCAGATCACCGCGACGCCCATGACCAGGATGAAGGCGCGATTGCCCCGGACCTCGTCGCGCTCCTCGCCCGAGTCACGGGTGACGGCTCCGCGCAGCCGCGACCAGATGTCGTTGTTGGCGACGGTGGCGCAGGCGATCAGCGCGCCCGAGGACGTGGACATGACGGCAGCCAGGGCGGCCGCGAGCACCAGGCCCCGCACGCCGACGGGGAGTTCGTCCTTGACGATGGTCGCGAAGGCGGTGTCGGCGCTGGGCAGCTTCGGGTAGAGGACCTTGGCCGCCGTACCGATGACGGCGCCGGCCAGCGCGTACACCAGGCAGTAGGTGCCGGCCACCGTGCCGCCCCACTTGGCCGTGGTGTCGCTGCGCGCGGTGAACACGCGCTGCCAGATGTCCTGGCCGATCAGCATGCCGAACGTGTAGATGAGCACGTAGGTGAAGATCGTCTCGCCGCCGATGCCCAGCGGGTCGAAGTACTCGGTGGGCAGCTGGGCCTTCATCTCGGCGAACCCGCCCGCCTTGACGACGGCGATCGGCAGCAGGAGCAGCAGCACGCCGATGGTCTTCACCACGAACTGCACCATGTCGGTGAGCGTGATGGACCACATGCCGCCGAGCGTCGAGTAGGCGACGACGATCGAGCCGCCGAGGACGATCGCGAGCGTGCGGTTCATGTCGAAGAGGACGTCGAAGATCGTGGCGTAGGCGATGGTCGAGGTCACCGCGAGCATCAGGGTGTACGCCCACATGACGACGCCCGAGATCACGCCGGCCCGCCCGCCGTAGCGCAGGTCGAGCATCTCCGAGACGGTGTAGACCTTCAGCCGCGCTATGCGGGCCGAGAAGAAGACGGAGAGGGCGAGCAGTCCGAGGCCGATGGTGAAGACCATCCAGGCGCCGGACAGGCCGTACTGGTAGCCGAGGCCGACCCCGCCGATGGTGGAGGCGCCGCCGAGCACGATCGCGGCCATGGTGCCGGAGTACATCACGGGCCCGAGGCGGCGGCCCGCGACGAGGAACTCGCTCTTGGACCTGGCGCGGCGCATGCCCCACCAGCCCATGGCCAGCATGCCGGCCAGATAGACGACGATCACTGTGTAGTCGACGGCCATGGGGCCCTCCTTCGCGCACTCTCGGTGGCGTGTCGTGCAGCGGGGACGCGGCCGGCGCGATCGCGCGACCGGTGTGCGGCAGCTGTTCGCGGGGACATCCGCCCGTACCCGCGGCTACCGACGGCTCCGACCCTAGGTGGCCGGAAAGCGACTCTGAAGTGTACTTTTCATCCACTGCAGCCACTCCGGATGGAGGAAACGTCCACCGTGCCGGATCCGACCGCCCCGCCTGTCCCGCCCACCCCGCCGGTCTCGCTGAGCGCGCTCCTGGCCCGCGAGGACCTGGGGCTGCGCCGGATCGCGGGCCCGGCCGACCCCGACGCGGTGATCCACTGGGCGCACACCTCGGAGATGGCCGACCCGTACCCGTATCTGCTCGGAGGTGAGCTGCTGCTGACCGCCGGGGTGCACATCCCGGAGGACGCGGGTTCCGGCCCGTACTTCGACGGCTATGTGTCGCGGATCGTCGCGGCCGGCGGGGCCGCGCTGGGATTCGGGCTGGCGCCCGTGCACGACACGGTCCCGCCCGCCCTGGTCGCCGCCTGCGACGCGTACGGGCTGCCGCTGCTGGAGGTGCCGCCGCAGACCACGTTCTCGGGCGTGGCCCGCGCGGTCTGGCAGCTGATGGCCCAGGCCCGCCTCGCGGAGCTGCGCCGCGTCACCGAGGCGCAGCAGAGCCTCGCGGCAGCCGCCGCCCGGCCCGACCCCGTCCCGGCCGTGCTGCGCCGGCTCTCCCAGCGGGTGGGCGGCCGGGCCGCCCTGTACGGCCCGGACGGCCAGGAGCTGCTCGCGGCGGGCCGCCTCCCGGCCCCCGCGCCCCCGGCCGGCGCCGACGAGCGGTCGGACCCGCCCACGGCGGCCGGACCACCGGCACCCGCGACCGCCCCCCTCCCCACCGAGCCGTCGCCCCGGACCGGCGGGCCGGAGCCGCACCCGGCACCGGGACCACCCCACCGCGGGACCGCCCGCCCCGCCGCCGCACCGCCCGCCGACGGGCCGGACCGTCCGCCCGGGCCGGAGGTGGATCCCTCGGGTGCCCCGCCGCTCGGGGGCTCGCCCCGCGAGGGCGCGCCCCGGCTCCCGGCCGCGCACGACGCCCCGCCGTCGGGAGCGGCGGCCCTGCGGGCGCTGGACGCCCTGGTACGGGTCGTGCGGCCGGGCAGCGGCACGCCCGGCCCCTCGTCCGCCACCGACACCGTCGGCGGCACGCACCTCGCCGCGTACGCCCTCGGTGCCGGGCAGGGCTTCGTGCTCGGGGTCGCGAGCCCCCGGCGCGCCCCCGGCGACCACACCATCGCCTCCGTGGCCGCCGTCCTGCTCTCCCTCCTCACCGGGGAGCACCAGAGCGGGACCGGGGCGGCCCGCTCGGCGGCCCTGGTGCGGCTGCTGCTGGGGGCGGCCCCCGAGGACGTGGCGCCGCTGCTGGGCGGGGAGCGGCGGCTCGTCGTGCACGCCCGGCCCGCCGGGGACGCCCCCGCCCCGGACGCCGTCGCCGCCTCAGCGCTCGGCGCCGCGCTCGGTTCCGCCCTCGTCGACGTCGGCGGGGGCGTCGTGCGCGTCCTCGTCCCCGCCGACCACGAACCGGCCGCCCAGCCGGGCTGGATCTGCGGTGTCAGCGCCCCCGCGGACCCGCCGGACTGGGCGGCGGCCGATGCCCAGGCCGCCCGCGCCCTGGCCCGCGCCCGTGCCACGCGGGCGCCCCTCGTACGGCACGGGGAGCGCCCGGCGCTCGCGGATCTCGTCCCGGCGGCCGACGCCGAGGCGCACGCGCGGACCCTGCTCGCTCCCGTCGCCGCGGTCCCGGCCCTCACCGAGACCCTCCGCGCCTGGCTCTCCCTGCACGGGAACTGGGACCGCACGGCGGTGGCCCTGTCGGTGCACCGCAACACCGTGCGCCAGCGCATCGCACGGTGCGCGACCCTGCTGGCGGCCGACCTCGACGATCCCGACGTACGCATGGAGCTGTGGTTCGCCCTGAGGGAGGGGTGACCGGGGAGGTCACCGGGGCGGCGCGGTCCGAGTGACACACGTCCCAGGGCTCGGGACTCCGGCGCCCCGGAGGGGACACCCCGGCACAATGAGAGACATGCCGATACCCGGGACCCCCAGCCGCGCCGAGCTCGTCGACCACCTCGTCCGGACGCGTATCGCGGGCGATGTCGCCACGCCCCGCGAGAACAACCTCTCCCACTACCGCAAGCTCGCGAACGGCGACCGCAACTTCTGGCTCGGGCTGGAGCTCGGCGACCGCTGGAGCGACGAGCAGGACGTGCTCGCGGTGATGGCGGAGCGGTGCGGCGTGAACGACGACCCCGAGTACCGCTACGGGCAGGACACCATCGACCCCGAGCTGACCGTCGACGCCCTGGACCGGATGGCGGCCCGGCTGCGCAAGGCGGCGGCCGGCGAGGAGCGGGTCCTCTTCGCCACCGGCCACCCCGGCGGCCTGCTCGACGTGCACCGCGCGACCGCGGACGCGCTGCGGAGAGCCGGCTGCGAGATCGTCGTCATCCCGGCCGGGCTGCAGACCGACGAGGGCTACGTCTTCCAGTTCGCGGACGTGGCGGTGCTGGAGCACGGGGCCTCGCTGTGGCACACCCACTCGGGCGAACCGATGCGCGCGATCCTGCAGGGGCTGGAGCGCGACGGCCGCCCGCTGCCCGACCTGGTCGTCGCCGACCACGGCTGGGCGGGCTGCGCGGGGCAGTTCGGCCTCGACTCCATGGGCTACGCCGACTGCAACGACCCCGCCCTCTTCCTCGCCGAGGCCGAGGGCACGCTCCAGGTCACGATCCCCCTCGACGACCACGTCACCAGCCCGCGCCACTACGACCCGATGACGGCGTACCTGCTGAACGCGGCGGGCCTGGAGTGACCCGCCGGGCGGCCGGCGCCGGCGTCACGGCCACGGGCTGAGGCCCTCCTCCCGGCGCTGGGCGGATCCCGGCGTCGGGTCCAGGTACACCCGGCCGATGGCGGGGAACGTCTCGCGCAGCCGCCGCTCGGCCCGTTCGCAGGCCCACTCGATCTGGGCGGCGGACGACGCGTCCCGGAAGTCGATCTTGGCGGCGACCAGGGCCTCCCGCGGCCCCTGCACCAGCGTGACCAGGTCGAGCACGGCCTCGATGTGCTCCACGGCGAGCAGCTCGGCGCGGATCCGCGCGCGCACCGGGCGGGGCAGCGGGCGGCCGATCAGGAGCTGCGCGTTGGAGCGGCCGAGGACCCAGGCGACGTAGAGCAGCAGGACACCGATGCAGAGGGAGGCCATGCCGTCCCAGACGCCGGACCCGGTGAGCTGTCCGCCGAGCAGTCCGCCCGCGGCGAGCACCAGTCCCACCAGCGCGGCGGAGTCCTCCATGACGACGGCCTTGACCGCGGTGTCGGGGGTGCGCCGGAGATAGCCGACGAACGGCGTCCCGTGGCGCTCGGCCTCACCGCGTGCCTGGCGGACCCCGGTGCGCAGGGAGTAGCCCTCCAGCAGGAAGGCGACCGCCAGCACGATGTACGAGACCAGCGGGTCGCCGAGGTCCTCGCCCGCGACGAGGGTGTGGATGCCGTCGTAGAGGGAGAACACCGCGCCGCCGACGAAGGTGGCGACGGCGGCGAGCATCGCCCAGATGTAGCGCTCCGGTCCGTAGCCGAGGGGGTGTTCCTCGTCGGCCGGCTTCTCGCTGCGCTTGAGGGCGGTGAGCAGCAGCACCTCGGTGACGGTGTCGGCCACCGAGTGCGCGGCCTCCGACAGCATCGCGCTGGACCCGCTGATGACACCGGCGACGGCCTTGGCCAGCGCGATCCCCAGATTGGCGACGGCGGCGACGATCACGGTGAACGTGCTCTCGCCGCCGCCCGGTTCCTGCTGCTCCCGCGCTGCGCCCATGGGGCCCAGTCTCACCGAGGAACGCGGACCACGCCCTCCTGGATGACCGAAATGGCGAGCCGCCCGTCCTGGGTGTAGATCCGGGCCTGCCCCAGTCCGCGCCCGCCGGACGCGGACGGGGACTCCTGGTCGTACAGGAGCCACTCGTCGGCGCGGAAGGGCCGGTGGAACCACATCGCGTGGTCCAGGGAGGCCCCGACGACGTCCCCGATGGCCCAGCCGCCGCGCCCGTGCGGGAGCAGCACCGAGTCGAGGAGCGTCATGTCGGAGACGTACGTGGCGAGGCAGACGTGCAGGAGGGGTTCGTCGATGGCGCCGCCGAGTTTGCCGTTCGTGCGGAACCACACCTGGGAGCGGGGCTCGCGGGCCTCGCCGACGCTGCCGAAGGGCGGGGCGTCGACATAGCGCAGATCGACCGCCTCGCGTGCCTCCAGGATGCGCTGGGCCACGCCGGGATCGGTGAAGACGTCGGCGTAGCGCGGGAGCATCTCGGCCGCCGTGGGCAGCGTCTCGGGATCCGGAGCGGGGGGCATGGCCGTCTGGTGCTCCATGCCGTCCTCGTACGTCTGGAAGGACGCGGAGAGGTGGAAGATCGGCTGTCCGTGCTGGACGGCGACGACCCGGCGGGTGGTGAAGGAGCGTCCGTCGCGGATGCGGTCCACCGTGTAGACGATCGGCGCGCCCGGGTCCCCGGCGCGCAGGAAGTACGCGTGCAGGGAGTGCGCGGGCCGGTCCTCGGGGACGGTGCGCCCCGCGGCGACCAGGGCCTGCGCCGCCACCTGTCCGCCGAAGACGCGTGGGACGACGGCGGACCGTGACTGACCGCGGAAGATGTCCCGCTCGATCCGCTCCAGGTCGAGCAGATCGAGCAGGGACTCAAGTGCCTGACTCATGAAGTCAGTTGTACCGTGAACTTTTTCCGCCGGCCTTACAGGCCCATGTCCTTGGCGATGATCGTCTTCATGATCTCGCTGGTGCCGCCGTAGATCCGGTTGACGCGGTTGTCCGCGTACAGGCGGGCGATCGGGTACTCGTTCATGAAGCCGTAGCCGCCGTGCAGCTGGAGGCAGCGGTCGATCACGCGGTGCGCGACCTCGGTGCAGAACAGCTTCGCGGACGCGGCCTCGGCCGGGGTCAGCTCACCCGCGTCGAGGGCCTCCAGGGCGCGGTCGGCGACGGCCTGCGCGGCGTCCACCTCGGCCTGGCAGGCGGCCAGCTCGAACTTGGTGTTCTGGAAGGAGGCGACGGCCTTGCCGAAGACCGTGCGCTCCTGGACGTACTGCTTGGCGAAGCGGACGGCGGCTGCGGCCTGCGCATAGGCGCCGAAGGCGATGCCCCAGCGCTCGGACGCGAGGTTGTGGCCGAGGTAGTAGAAGCCCTTGTTCTCCTCGCCGAGGAGGTCCTCGACGGGGACCTTCACGTCGACGAACGCCAGCTCGGCGGTGTCGGAGGTCTTCAGGCCCAGCTTGTCCAGCTTGCGGCCGATCGAGTAGCCCTCGGACTTGGTGTCCACGGCGAAGAGGGAGATGCCGTGGCGGCGGTCCTCGGCCGTCGGGGCGGAGGTGCGGGCGCAGACGATCACGCGGTCGGCGTGGACGCCGCCGGTGATGAAGGTCTTGGAGCCGTTGAGGACGTAGTGCGTGCCGTCCTCGGAGAGCCTCGCGGTGGTCTTCATGCCCGCGAGGTCGGAGCCGGTGCCCGGCTCGGTCATCGCGAGGGCCCACATCTCCTCGCCGGAGACGAACTTCGGCAGGAAGCGCTTCTTCTGCTCGTCGGTGGCGAGCATCTTGATGTACGGCAGGCCGAGCAGCACGTGCACGCCGGAGCCGCCGAACTGCACGCCGGCGCGGGCGGTCTCCTCGTACATGACCGCTTCGAACTTGTACGAGTCGATGCCGGCGCCGCCGTGCTCCTCGTCCACGCGGATGCCGAAGACGCCGAGCTCGGCGAGCTTGTAGTAGAAGTCGCGCGGCGCCTGGCCGGCGGCGAACCACTCGTCGTAGACAGGTACGACCTCGGCCTCGATGAAGGCCCGGAGGGTCTCCCGGAACGCCTCGTGATCCTCGTTGAACACCGTACGGCGCACCGCCGCCACCTCCGTCTGGGGTATCTGTCTAAGCGCTTGCTCAGAGTCCAGGTTACCCGTCGGTCACGACGGTCGTCCAGAGCAACCACCCCATGACGCTCGTCACGCCCCGGGGGCCGCTCCGGCCGCTCCGAAGGCCCCGCGCGCCATCCGGTGCAGCAGTTCGGCGGTCCCCGCCCGGCCCGGCAGGGCACCGGGGCGGCCCAGGTGGGGCGTGGAGTTCAGGAGGCCGAAGACGGAGTGCACCGCCGAGCGCGCCGCGGGCTCGGCGAGCCCGGGGTAGACCTCGCGGACGACCTCCACCCACAGCTCGACGTACTGCCGCTGGAGCTGCCGTACGAGCTTGCGGTCGCTGTCCCGGAGGCGGTCCAGCTCACGGTCGTGCAGGGTGATCAATGGGCGGTCGTCGAGCGCGAAGTCGATGTGCCCCTCGATCAGCGAGTCGAGGACCGCCTCCGGGCCGCCCCGGGCCTCGGCGACCCGGCGCTTGCCGCCCGTCAGCAGCTGGCCGCTGATCCCCACCAGCAGCTCGGCGAGCATCGCGTCCTTGCCCGCGAAGTGCCGGTACAGGCCGGGGCCGCTGATGCCGACGGCCGCTCCTATCTCGTCCACGCCGACGCCGTGGAAGCCGCGCTCGGCGAACAGCCGGGCGGCCTCCCTGAGGATCTGCTCGCGACGGGTGGGGGCGTCGGTTCTGGTGGCCATGAAAGCAATTCTAGACAGGGAGGTTAGCGGTCGTTAACCTGGAGGAAATGCGTTAACGCTCATTAACAAGGTGAGGGGACCGCAGGATGCACGAGGCACCGGAGCTGACGAGCGCGGCCGATCCCGCGTCGGAGGCCTGGCGGGCCAATGAGGCGGCGCACCACGCGCTGGGCGAGGAGCTGCGGCGCAAGCTGTCCGCGGCCCGGCTCGGCGGTGGTGAGCGGGCCCGGGAGAGGCACACCGCGCGCGGCAAGCTGTTGCCCCGCGACCGGGTGGACACCCTCCTGGACCCGGGTTCGCCGTTCCTGGAGCTGGCCCCGCTGGCGGCCGAGGGGATGTACGGCGGGGCGGCCCCGGCCGCGGGCGTGATCGCCGGGATCGGGCGGGTGAGCGGGCGCGAGTGCGTGGTCGTCGCCAACGACGCCACGGTCAAGGGCGGCACGTACTACCCGATGACGGTGAAGAAGCACCTGCGCGCCCAGGAGGTGGCCCTGGAGAACCGTCTCCCGTGCATCTACCTGGTCGACTCGGGCGGCGCCTTCCTGCCGATGCAGGACGAGGTCTTCCCCGACCGGGAGCACTTCGGCCGCATCTTCTACAACCAGGCGCGCATGTCGGGCGCCGGCATCCCGCAGATCGCGGCGGTCCTCGGCTCCTGCACGGCGGGCGGCGCGTACGTGCCGGCGATGAGCGACGAGGCCGTGATCGTGCGCAACCAGGGCACGATCTTCCTCGGCGGCCCACCCCTCGTGAAGGCCGCCACCGGCGAGGTCGTCACCGCGGAGGAGCTGGGCGGCGGCGAGGTGCACTCGCGCGTCTCCGGCGTGACCGACCACCTCGCGGAGGACGACGCGCACGCGCTGCGCATCGTGCGGAACATCGCCGCGACGCTCCCCGCGCGCGGACAGCTGCCCTGGACGGTCGAGCCGGCCGTCGAGCCCAAGGTGGACCCCGCCGGACTGTACGGCGCGGTGCCGGTGGACTCCCGCACCCCCTACGACGTGCGCGAGGTCATCGCGCGCGTGGTCGACGGCTCGCGCTTCGCCGAGTTCAAGGCGGAGTTCGGGCAGACCCTGGTGACCGGCTTCGCCCGGATCCACGGGCACCCGGTCGGCATCGTCGCCAACAACGGCATCCTGTTCGCCGAGTCCGCCCAGAAGGGCGCGCACTTCATCGAGCTGTGCGACCAGCGCGGGATCCCGCTGCTGTTCCTGCAGAACATCTCCGGGTTCATGGTCGGCCGGCAGTACGAGGCCGGCGGCATCGCCAAGCACGGCGCCAAGATGGTCACCGCCGTCGCCTGCGCGCGCGTGCCGAAGCTGACCGTGGTGATCGGCGGTTCGTACGGCGCGGGCAACTACTCGATGTGCGGCCGGGCGTACTCGCCGCGCTTCCTGTGGATGTGGCCCAACGCCAAGATCTCCGTGATGGGCGGCGAGCAGGCCGCGTCCGTCCTCGCGACCGTCAAGCGCGACCAGGCCGAGGCGCGCGGCGAGTCCTGGCCCGCCGAGGAGGAAGAGGCCTTCAAGGACCCGATCCGCGCCCAGTACGAGCAGCAGGGGAACGCCTACTACGCGACGGCCAGGCTCTGGGACGACGGTGTGATCGACCCGATGGAGACCCGGCAGGTGCTGGGCCTCGCCTTGACCGCGTGCGCCAACGCCCCGCTGGGTGATCCCGGCTTCGGCGTCTTCCGGATGTGAGGGGACCCCTGACGATGTTCGACACGGTACTTGTGGCCAACCGCGGCGAGATCGCCGTCCGGGTCATCCGCACGCTGCGGGCCCTGGGCGTGCGCTCGGTGGCCGTCTTCTCCGACGCCGACGCGGACGCCCGGCACGTCCGGGAGGCCGACACGGCGGTGCGGATCGGTCCGGCCCCGGCCGCCGAGAGCTATCTGTCCGTCCCCCGGCTGCTGGAGGCGGCCGCCCGGACCGGGGCGCAGGCCGTCCACCCGGGCTACGGCTTCCTCGCCGAGAACGCCGGCTTCGCCCAGGCCTGCGCGGACGCCGGGCTGGTCTTCATCGGACCCCCCGCCGCCGCCATCGACCTCATGGGCGACAAGATCCGCGCCAAGGAGACCGTGCAGGCGGCGGGCGTCCCCGTCGTCCCGGGCTCCTCGGGCAGCGGGCTCACCGACGGCCAACTGGCCGAGGCCGCGCGCGGGATCGGCATGCCCGTCCTGCTGAAGCCGTCCGCGGGCGGCGGCGGCAAGGGCATGCGGCTGGTGCGCGAGGAGTCGCTGCTGGCCGACGAGATCGCCGCCGCCCGGCGCGAGGCCCGCGCCTCGTTCGGCGACGACACCCTCCTCGTCGAGCGCTGGATCGACCGCCCCCGGCACATCGAGATCCAGGTGCTGGCGGACGGGCACGGCAACGTCGTGCACCTCGGCGAGCGGGAGTGCTCCCTCCAGCGCCGGCACCAGAAGATCATCGAGGAGGCGCCGAGCGTCCTGCTGGACGAGGACACCCGCGCCGCGATGGGCGAGGCGGCCGTCCAGGCGGCCCGCTCCTGCGGCTACCGGGGCGCGGGCACGGTGGAGTTCATCGTCCCCGGCGGCGACCCGTCCTCGTACTTCTTCATGGAGATGAACACCCGTCTCCAGGTCGAGCACCCGGTGACCGAGCTGATCACCGGCCTCGACCTGGTCGAGTGGCAGTTGCGCGTCGCCGCGGGCGAGCCGCTGCCGTACGAGCAGAAGGACATCACGCTCACGGGACACGCGGTCGAGGCGCGGATCTGCGCCGAGGACCCGGCCCGCGGCTTCCTGCCCTCGGGCGGGACGGTGCTGTCCCTGCGCGAACCCGGGGACGACGGTGTGCGCACCGACTCGGGCCTGTCCGAGGGCACGGAGGTCGGCAGCCTGTACGACCCGATGCTGTCCAAGGTCATCGCGTACGGCCCCGACCGAGCCACCGCGCTGCGCAGGCTCCGGGCCGCCCTGGCGGGGACGGTCACCCTCGGCGTGCAGACCAACGCCGGGTTCCTGCGGCGGCTGCTCGCCCATCCGGCCGTGGTGGCCGGCGAGCTGGACACCGGGCTGGTCGAGCGCGAGGCGGACTCCCTGGTTCCGGGCGAGGTCCCGGAGGAGGTGTACGAGGCGGCGGCGGCCGTCCGTCTCGACGCCCTGACACCGGCCGGCGCCGGCTGGACCGACCCGTTCTCGGTGCCCGGCGGATGGCGGCTGGGCGGCGAACCGGCCCCGCTCGCCTTCTCCTTGCGGGTGCCGGGCCTCGACCCCGTCGTCCACCGTCCGCGCGGCAGCCACACGGTCACCGCCGACCAGGTCTCCGTGACCCTGGACGGCGTCCGCCACACCTTCCACCGCTCCGGGGACTGGCTCGGCCGCGACGGCGACGCCTGGCAGGTGCGCGACCACGACGCCGTCGCCGCGTCCCTCACCGGCGCCGGCCGCTCCGGTGCCGACTCGCTCACCGCCCCCATGCCGGGCACGGTGACGGTCGTGAAGGTCGCCGTCGGCGACGAGGTGGCGGCGGGCCAGAGCCTGCTGGTGGTCGAGGCGATGAAGATGGAGCACGTCGTCTCGGCGCCGCACGCCGGCACCGTCAGCGAGCTGGACGTCACCCCGGGCTCGACCGTCGCCATGGACCAGGTCCTGGCGGTCATCACGCCGGCCGAGGCCGCCGCCCCGGAACCGCCGCACGAGTCCCCGGCACGCGAGGAGACGTCATGACCACGCCCCGCCCCGGACTGCCCATGGTGCTGCCGGCACCGGACCTGCCCGCGCGGGTGAGGATCCACGAGGTCGGCGCACGTGACGGTCTGCAGAACGAGAAGGCGACCGTCCCGACCGAGGTCAAGGCGGAGTTCGTCCGGCGCCTGGCCGACGCGGGCCTGACGACCATCGAGGCGACGAGCTTCGTGCACCCGAAGTGGGTGCCCCAACTGGCGGACGCCGAGCAGCTGTTCCCGCTCGTCAGCGAGCTGCCGGTCGCCCTGCCGGTGCTCGTGCCGAACGCGCGCGGGCTCGACCGCGCGCTGGCGCTCGGCGCCCGTCACGTCGCCGTCTTCGCGAGCGCCACCGAGTCCTTCGCCCGCGCCAACCTCAACCGCACGGTCGACGAGGCCCTCGCCATGTTCGCGCCGGTCGTCGAGCGGGCGCGCGCGGAGGGACTGCACGTGCGCGGTTACCTCTCGATGTGCTTCGGCGACCCCTGGGAGGGGCCGGTGCCCGTCCCGCAGGTCGTGCGCGTGTGCCGGGCCCTGCTCGACCTGGGGTGCGACGAGCTGAGCCTCGGGGACACCATCGGCGTGGCGACCCCCGGGCACGTGCGCGCGCTGCTCTCCGCGCTCGGCGAGGCGGGCGTCCCGTCGAGCGTGCTCGGTGTGCACTTCCACGACACCTACGGCCAGGCGCTCGCCAACACCCTGGCCGCCCTCCAGCACGGCGTGACGACCGTCGACGCCTCCGCGGGCGGCCTCGGCGGCTGCCCGTACGCCAAGTCCGCCACCGGCAACCTCGCCACGGAGGACCTGGTGTGGATGCTCCAGGGCCTCGGCATCGAGACCGGTGTCGACCTCGGCCGCCTCACCGCCACGAGCGTGTGGATGGCCGGACAACTGGGCCGACCCAGCCCCTCCCGCACCGTCAAAGCCCTCTCCCACAAGGAGCAGTGACCCCATGGACCACCGCCTCTCCCCCGAACTCGAAGAACTCCGGCGCACGGTCGAGGAGTTCGCGCACGACGTCGTCGCGCCGAAGATCGGCGACTTCTACGAGCGGCACGAGTTCCCGTACGAGATCGTGCGGGAGATGGGCCGTATGGGGCTGTTCGGCCTGCCGTTCCCGGAGGAGTACGGCGGCATGGGCGGCGACTACCTGGCCCTCGGCATCGCCCTGGAGGAACTGGCCCGCGTGGACTCCTCGGTGGCCATCACGCTGGAGGCCGGGGTCTCGCTGGGCGCGATGCCGATCCACCTGTTCGGCACACCCGAGCAGAAGGCCGAGTGGCTGCCGCGGCTGTGCTCCGGCGAGGTCCTCGGCGCATTCGGCCTGACGGAGCCCGACGGCGGCTCGGACGCGGGCGCGACGCGCACGACGGCCCGGCTCGACGAGGACACCGACGAATGGGTGATCAACGGCACGAAGTGCTTCATCACCAACTCCGGTACCGACATCACCGGGTTGGTGACGGTCACGGCGGTCACCGGACGCAAGCCGGACGGCCGGCCGCGCATCTCCTCGATCATCGTGCCGTCCGGCACCCCCGGCTTCACGGTCGCCGCCCCGTACTCGAAGGTCGGCTGGAACGCCTCCGACACCCGTGAGCTGTCCTTCTCCGACGTCCGCGTCCCGGCGGCGAACCTGCTCGGCGAGGAGGGCCGCGGGTACGCGCAGTTCCTGCGGATCCTCGACGAGGGGCGGATCGCCATCTCGGCCCTCGCCACCGGGCTCGCGCAGGGCTGCGTCGACGAATCGGTCAAGTACGCCAAGGAACGGCACGCGTTCGGGCGGACCATCGGGGCGTACCAGGCGATCCAGTTCAAGATCGCCGACATGGAGATGAAGGCGCACACGGCCCGGCTGGCCTGGCGCGACGCGGCGTCCCGGCTGGTCGTCGGGGAGCCCTTCAAGAAGGAGGCCGCGCTCGCCAAGCTGTACTCGTCCACCGTCGCCGTCGACAACGCGCGGGAGGCCACGCAGATCCACGGCGGGTACGGCTTCATGAACGAGTACCCGGTGGCCCGCATGTGGCGCGACTCCAAGATCCTGGAGATCGGCGAGGGCACCAGCGAGGTGCAGCGGATGCTGATCGCCCGGGAACTCGGCCTCGTGGGCTGACGGACCGCCAGTCCCGCGCGCCCTCGGCGGACCGTGTGGCGCGGCGGTGCGGTCCGCCCGCCGGGGTCACGGGGCCCCGCCCTCTGGACAAGTGCTGAGGTTAGGCTAACCTACCTTCGAACTTGTCCGGCGGGCGGACCGCCCCGTGCCGAAAGCAGCCACACACATGTCCAAGCCCCGTGCCACCCTCCTCTCCCGCCGCGGCATCCTCGCCGCGGGCGGCGCCCTCGGTCTGGGCGCCGCGCTCGCCGCCTGCGGCGACGACGACGCGAAAAGCGGTGGTTCGGACAGCCCGTCCAAGGCGGCGAAGTCCGGCCCCTGGTCCTTCAAGGACGACCGCGGCCAGACCGCCAAGGCCGACAAGACCCCGGCGAACATCGTCGCCTTCACCGGTGTGGCCGCCGCGCTGTACGACTACGGCATCGAGGTCAAGGGGGTCTTCGGCCCGACCAGGACGAAGGACGGCAAGGCCGACGTCCAGGCCGGCGACATGGACATCAGCAAGCTGACGATCCTCGGCAACGAGTACGGCCAGTTCAACATCGAGAAGTACGCGGCCCTCGCGCCCGACCTCCTCGTCTCGACGATGTTCGACGACGCCGGCACGCTCTGGTACGTCCCCGAGGAGTCCAAGGGCAAGATCTCCAAGGTCGGTGCCCCGAGCGTCGGCATCTCCGTCTACGACCGCCAGATGACCCAGCCCCTGGAGCGGATGCTCGCGCTCGCCGAGTCGCTCGGCGCCGACGTGAAGTCGGCGAAGGTCACCAAGGCGAAGAAGCGCTTCGAGGACGCGGCCGCCAAGCTGCGCGCCGCCGCCAAGGCCAACCCGGACATCAAGGTCCTGATCGGCTCCGCGAGCCAGGACATCTTCTACGTGTCCGGTTCCAACCTGTCCGTGGACCTGGAGTACTTCAAGGCGCTCGGCGTGAACATCGTCGAGCCCCCGGCGAAGACCCTGAAGGCCAGCGGCGGCTGGTTCGAGAACCTGAGCTGGGAGAACGTCGACAAGTACGACGCGGACATCATCATGATGGACAACCGCTCGGCGACCATCCAGCCCGACGACATCACCGAAGGCACCTGGAAGAAGCTCCCGGCCGTCAAGGCGGGCCAGGTGATCCCCCGCGTCACCGAGCCGATCTTCTCGTACGACAAGTGCGCCCCGATCCTCGAGGACCTCGCCGCCGCCATCGAGAAGGCCAAGAAGGTCAGCTGACCCGCTCCGGGCTGCCGGCTCCGGCCGACCGCCCGCACCCACGCCCCCTGACGATGACTCAGGAGCACTCATGACGACGGCCGTAGCCGCCCCGTTCCGCTTCTTCGCCCTCCAGGTCGCACGGACGAGGCGGCTCGGCCCGTCTCTGCTCCGGGCCACCTTCACGGGCCCCGACCTGCACGCCTTCCTCTCCGACGGCCGGGACCAGAGCCTGTCGCTCTTCCTGCCGCAGCCCGGCCAGTCCGAGCCGGCCGTCCCGGTCGAACTCGGGGACGGCTGGTGGCAGGGGTGGCGCGAACTCCCGGACGACGTGCGGGCCGTGATGCGCTCGTACACGCTGCGGGGGCTGCGCCGCGATGCCCTGGGCCGCACCACCGAGATCGACATCGACTTCGCACTGCACGGCATGACACCGGGCGCAGCGACTCCGGCGGGGCCCGCCTCGCGGTGGGCGGCGCGCGCCGCGGCCGGTGACCGGGTCCTGCTGCTCGGTCCCGCGATCGAGGACAACCGGGCGATCCGCTTCCGCCCGCCCGCGGACACCGATCTGGTGGTCGTCTGGGGCGACGAGACGGCCGTCCCCGCCGCTTCGGCCATCCTCGAATCGCTCCCCGCGGGGATGCGCGCCCGGGTCTGGCTGGAGGTCCCCCACGCCGGGGACATCCAGGACCTGGCGACCGACGCCGACGCCGAGATCACCTGGCTGGTGCGCGCGGAGACCGCCCCTCGCGTCGAGGGCGCGCGAAGCGCCCCGGCCCCCATGGCCCTCGACGCGATCCGGGACGCCGAACTCCCCGCGGCGCAGGCCCCGTACGCCTGGATCGCGGGCGAGTCCGGCTGCGTGAAGGAACTGCGCCGCCATCTCGTGCGCGAGCGCGGGTTCGACCGCCGGCGCGTCACGTTCGTCGGTTACTGGCGGCGCGGCCTGACGGAGGAACAGCTGCGGGAGCAGGAGTGATCCGCGGGGCGGACCGAGGAACCCGGCACTGAAGACGCAGGTGGGGCGGGGTCGCACGATCGACTTAGGTTAGGCTAACCTAAGTTGAACGCGCGACCTCGTCTCTTTTCCCTGTCCCGCTCCGCTCCCGTCCGGCTCGGACTCTCCCGCACGGAGGACCCCCACATGCGCTCGCACCTGCTCAATGACACGACCGCGGATCGGTACCGCCGCTCCGTGATTGAAGGAGTCGAGCGGGTGGCGGCCAAACTCGCCACCACCGACCGTCCGTTCACCGGCGTCACGGTCGACGCCCTCGCCCCCCGTATCGAGCAGATCGACCTGGACCGCCCGCTGCACGACACCACCGCGGTCCTCGACGAGCTGGAGGAGGTCTACCTCCGGGACGCGGTCTACTTCCACCACCCCCGTTACCTCGCGCACCTCAACTGCCCGGTCGTCATCCCCGCGGTGCTCGGCGAGGCGGTCCTCTCCGCCGTCAACTCCTCGCTGGACACCTGGGACCAGTCCGCCGGCGGCACCCTCATCGAGCGCAAGCTCGTCGACTGGACGGCGGAGCGCATCGGCCTCGGACCGGCCGCCGACGGCGTGTTCACCAGCGGCGGCACGCAGTCCAACCTCCAGGCGCTGCTGCTGGCCCGCGAGGAGGCCAAGGCGGACGACCTGGCCTCGCTGCGCATCTTCGCCTCCGAGGTCAGCCACTTCAGCGTCAAGAAGTCCGCCAAACTCCTCGGCCTGGGCGCGGACAGCGTCGTGTCGATCCCCGTCGACCACGACAAGCGGATGCAGACCGTCGCCCTCGCCCACGAGCTGGACCGCTGCAAGCGCGAGGGCCTGACCCCGATGGCGGTCGTCGCCACGGCCGGCAGCACGGACTTCGGCTCCATCGACCCGCTGCCCGAGATCGCCGAGCTGTGCGCCCAGTCCGGCGCCTGGATGCACGTGGACGCCGCGTACGGCTGCGGCCTGCTCACCTCGCTGAAGAACCGGGACCGGCTCACCGGAATCGAGCGTGCCGACTCGGTCACCGTCGACTACCACAAGTCCTTCTTCCAGCCCGTGAGTTCGTCCGCCGTGCTGGTGCGCGACGCGTCCACGCTGCGGCACGCCACCTACCACGCGGAGTACCTCAACCCCCGCCGCATGGTGCAGGAGCGCATCCCCAACCAGGTCGACAAGTCCCTGCAGACCACCCGCCGCTTCGACGCCCTCAAGCTGTGGATGACGCTGCGCGTGATGGGCGCCGACGGGATCGGCCAGCTCTTCGACGAGGTCTGCGACCTCGCCGCCGAGGGCTGGGAGCTCCTCGCCGCCGACCCGCGCTTCGACGTGGTCGTGCGGCCCTCGCTGTCCACCCTCGTCTTCCGCTACATCCCGGCGGCCGTCACCGACCCGGCCGAGATCGACCGCGCCAACCTCTACGCCCGCAAGGCGCTGTTCGCCTCCGGCGACGCCGTCGTCGCGGGCACCAAGGTCGGCGGCCGCCACTACCTGAAGTTCACGTTGCTCAATCCCGAGACGACGGCCGACGACATCGCCGCCGTACTCGGTCTGATCGCCGGCCATGCCGAGCAGTACCTGGGAGAGTCCCTTGACCGCGCTTCCTGAATCCGCCCGCGTGCACGACTTCGTGGGAATCGGGCTGGGCCCCTTCAACCTCGGCCTCGCCTGCCTCACCGAGCCGATCACCGAACTGGACGGCGTCTTCCTGGAGTCCAAGCCGGACTTCGAGTGGCACTCCGGCATGTTCCTGGAAGGCGCCCACCTCCAGACCCCGTTCATGTCGGACCTGGTCACCCTCGCCGACCCCACGTCCCCGTACTCGTTCCTCAACTACCTGAAGGAATCGGGCCGTCTCTACGCGTTCTACATCCGCGAGAACTTCTACCCGCTGCGGGTCGAGTACGACGACTACTGCCGCTGGGCCGCCTCGAAGCTGAGCAGCATCCGGTTCGGCACGACGGTGGCGGAGGTGACCTACGACGAGAGCGCCGAGGTCTACCTCGTCCGCACCGAGGCCGGCGAGACCTTCCGCGCCCGGCACCTCGTCCTCGGCACCGGGACGCCGCCCTACATCCCCGAGGCCTGCGCGGGCCTGGGCGGCGACTTCATCCACAACTCCCGCTATGTGCAGCACAAGCAGGAGCTGCAGCAGAAGGAGTCGATCACGCTGGTCGGCAGCGGGCAGTCCGCCGCCGAGATCTACTACGACCTGCTGAGCGAGATCGACGTCCACGGCTACCGGCTGAACTGGGTGACGCGTTCGCCGCGGTTCTTCCCGCTCGAATACACCAAGCTGACGCTGGAGATGACCTCCCCCGAGTACATCGACTACTTCCACGCGCTGCCGGAGCCGACCCGCTACCGCCTCCAGTCGGAGCAGAAGGGCTTGTTCAAGGGCATCGACGGCGAGCTGATCGACGCCATCTTCGACCTGCTCTACCAGAAGAACGTCGGCGGACCCGTCCCCACCCGGCTCCTGACCAACTCCTCCCTGAACAGCGCGGTCCACCGCGACGGCAGATACACGCTCGGGCTGCGCCAGGAGGAGCAGCAGAAGGACTACGAGCTGACCTCCGAGGGCCTGATCCTGGCCACCGGATACAAGTACGCAGAACCGGAGTTCCTCAAGCCGGTCCGCGACCGGCTGCGCTACGACTCGCGCAACAACTTCGACGTGGCCCGCAACTACGCCATCGACGTCACCGGCCGCGGGGTCTTCCTGCAGAACGCCGGTGTGCACACCCACAGCATCACGAGCCCGGACCTGGGCATGGGCGCGTACCGCAACGCGTACATCATCCGTGAGCTGCTCGGCACCGAGTACTACCCCGTCGAGAAGACGATCGCGTTCCAGGAGTTCGCCGTATGAGCACCAGCTTCACCATCCGCCCGCTCGACCCCCTGAAGGACGCCGAACTGCTGCACGGCTGGGTCACGCATCCCAAGGCCGCGTTCTGGATGATGCAGGACGCCGCACTGCAGGACGTGGAGCGCGAGTACATGGCGATCGCGGCCCACGAGCACCACGACGCCTTCCTCGGGCTGAACCACGGCGAGCCGACGTTCCTGATGGAGCGCTACGACCCGGCGCACGTCGAACTCGTCGGCCTGTACGACCCCGAGCCCGGTGACGTCGGCATGCACTTCCTGGTGGCACCGACCGACACACCCGTGCACGGCTTCACCCGGGCGGTGATCACCGCGGTGATGGACGAACTCTTCGCCGACCCCCGCACCCGCCGGGTCGTGGTGGAACCGGACGTGCGCAACACGGCCGTCCATGCCCTGAACACGGCGGTCGGCTTCGTCCCCGACCGCGAGATCGACAAGCCGGAGAAGAAGGCGCTGCTGAGTTTCTGCACGCGCGAGCAGTATCTGGCGGCCCGCGAGGCGGCGGTCCTGGCGGCCGTCCGAGGAGTGGAGATATGACCCTGTCCGACGCCGTGGCCCACCTCTCCCCCGAGCGCTGGGCCGAGGCCAACCGTCAACTCGTCCGCAAGGCGCTCGCCGAGTTCGCCCACGAGCGGCTGATCACCCCGCAGCCGGAGGGCGGGGACCGCTGGACCGTCCGCAGCGACGACGGCCTCACCCGCTACGGTTTCACCGCCCGCCGCCGCGCGCTCGACCACTGGCAGGTGGACGCCGGCTCCCTCACCCGCCACCGCGACGGCACCGAACTCCCGCTCTCCGCACTGGACTTCTTCATCGAGCTGAAGTCCTCGCTGGGGCTGAGCGACGAGGTCCTGCCGGTGTATCTGGAGGAGATCTCCTCCACCCTCTCCGGCACCTGCTACAAGCTCACCAAGCCGCAGATCGGCTCCGCCGAGCTGGCCGCCGGCGGCTTCCAGGCCATCGAGACCGGGATGACCGAGGGCCACCCCTGCTTCGTCGCCAACAACGGGCGGCTCGGCTTCGGGGTGCACGAGTACCTCTCGTACGCGCCCGAGACCGCGAGCCCGGTCCGGCTGGTCTGGCTGGCGGCGCACCGCTCACGGGCCGCCTTCACGGCGGGCGTGGGCATCGAGTACGAGTCCTTCCTGCGCGAGGAGCTGGGCGAGGAGACCGTCGAGCGCTTCACCGGCACGCTCACCTCCCAGGGTCTCGACCCGGCCGACTACCTCTTCATCCCCGTCCACCCGTGGCAGTGGTGGAACAAGCTCTCGGTGACCTTCGCGGCGGAGGTCGCCCAGCGCCACCTCGTCTGCCTCGGCGAGGGCGACGACGAGTACCTGGCCCAGCAGTCCATCCGGACGTTCTTCAACAGGAGCGCCCCGGAGAAGCATTACGTGAAGACCGCGCTGTCGGTGCTCAACATGGGCTTCATGCGCGGGCTCTCCGCCGCCTACATGGAGGCGACCCCGGCGATCAACGACTGGCTCGCCCAGCTCGTCGACAACGACCCGGTCCTCAAGTCCACCGGTCTGTCGATCATCCGGGAGCGCGCCGCCGTCGGCTATCGCCATCTGGAGTACGAGGCGGCGACCGACCGCTACTCCCCGTACCGCAAGATGCTCGCCGCGCTCTGGCGCGAGAGCCCCGTGCCCTCGCTCCAGGAGGGCGAGACCCTGGCGACGATGGCCTCCCTCCTCCACGTCGACCACGAGGGGGCGTCGCTGGCGGGCGCGCTGATCCGGCAGTCGGGACTGACCCCCGTGGAGTGGCTGCGGGGCTATCTGCGGGCCTACTTCACACCGCTGCTGCACAGCTTCTACGCGTACGACCTCGTCTACATGCCGCACGGCGAGAACGTCATCCTGGTCCTCGAGGACGGCGCGGTCCGCCGGGCGATCTACAAGGACATCGCCGAGGAGATCGCCGTCATGGACCCGGACGCGGTGCTGCCGCCGGCGGTCGAGCGGATCCGGGTGGAGGTACCCGAGGACACGAAGCTGCTGTCGATCTTCACCGACGTCTTCGACTGCTTCTTCCGCTTCCTCGCGGCGAACCTCGCCACCGAGGGCATCCTGGAGGAGGACGACTTCTGGCGGACGGTCGCCGAGTGCGTACGCGCGTACCAGGACGCGACTCCCGAACTCGCGGACAAGTTCCGGCAGTACGACATGTTCGCGCCCGAGTTCGCCCTGTCCTGCCTCAACCGGCTCCAGCTGCGCAACAACAGGCAGATGGTGGACCTCGCCGACCCGTCGGGCGCGCTCCAGCTCGTCGGCAGCCTGAAGAACCCCATCGCGGGCCTGTGAAAGCCGGGTGGGGCCCGGGAGACGGTCCTCCCGGGCCCCACCTTCGTCCGGCGGACTACGGAGCGGGCCAGGGCACCTGGGGCGACCGGTAGTAGTCGATCCCCAGCGCGTCCCAGCGCGGCCCCTGCGCCGCGAGCCGCACCCGGTAGGCGTCCCAGTCGTGCGTCGAGGCCGGCGACCAGCCGAGCTCCGCGACGCCCGGAAGGCGCGGGAACGCCATGTACTCGATGTGGTCCGAGTTCAGGATGGTCTCGGTCCACAGCGGGGCCTCCACGCCCCGGACGGCCGACGCGGGGGCGCCGGGCAGATAGCTCCCGGGGTCCCAGTCGTAGGCCCGCCGCACCTCCACCAGTCCGGCCCAGTCCAGGCCGAGCGGGGTGTCCGCGGTGTACTTCATGTCGAGGTACACCCGGTCGGCCGGGGAGAGGATCAGCCCCGTCCCGTGCTGCGCGGCCTTCGCTACCTGCGCCTTCTCGGCGGCGCTCGTGCCGTCCAGCCCCCAGTACTGGGCCAGCGCCCCCTCGGCCACCGCGGCGCCGGTCAGCTGGTGCCAGCCGATCACGGTCTTGCCGTACTCGGCGACGATCGGCTGCACCCGCTCCATGAAGGCCACGTAGTCGGCGTGGCTCGTGGAGTGCGCCTCGTCCCCGCCGATGTGGAGGTACCGGCCGGGTGTGATCGCGGCCAGCTCCCGGATCACGTCCTCCACGAAGTCGTACGTCACTGGCTTGTCGACGCACAGCGAGCTGAACCCGACCTCGGTGCCGGTGTAGAGCGGTGGCGCCACTCCGTCGCAGTTCAGTTCCGCGTACGAGGAGAGCGCCGCGTTGGTGTGGCCCGGCATGTCGATCTCTGGGACGACCTCCAGATGGCGCGAGGCCGCGTACCGGACGATCTCCTGGTACTGCGCCTTGGTGTAGTGGCCGCCCGGGCCGCCGCCCACCTGCGTCGAACCGCCGTGGGTGGCCAGGCGCGGCCAGGAGTCGACGGCGATGCGCCAGCCCTGGTCGTCGGAGAGGTGCAGATGCAGCTTGTTGATCTTGTAGAGCGCCAACTCGTCGACGTAGGACTTGACCTGGCCGACGGTGAAGAAGTGCCGGGAGACGTCGAGCATCGCGCCGCGGTAGCCGTAGCGCGGGAAGTCCTTGACGGTGCCGCCCGCGACGAGCCAGGGACCGGGCTGCACGGACTTCCGCTCGACCGAGGCCGGCAGCAGCTGACGCAGCGTCTGGACGCCGTGGAAGAGACCGGCCGGCCTGCGGGCGGTGATCGTGACCCCGGACGGGCCGCTGTCGAGGCGGTACCCCTCGTCGCCGAGGGCGCGCGCCGCGTTCGACCCGAGCCTGAGGCGGATGCCGTCGCCGCCGCGCGAGGTGACCGGCAACCGGTAGCCGGTGGAGGGCCGCAGCACGTCCGCGAGGTACTCGCCGACCCGGCGGACCTCCGGCGAACCGTCGACCCGGATGCGGGTGCCGGCGGTGATGCGGTACGGCGACCCCTTCGCCTCGACGGAGGCCGGCGCGGGCACGACCCGGCCGAGCGGGACGGCGGGGGTGCCGGTCGCGGCGGGTGCCGCGCCGGCCACGGAGATTCCGGCGGCCACCACGAGCAGCAGCGTACCGAGCAGGCGGGGCGTTCTGTGGTGCTGTCTCACATGCGCTCCCTTCCATGAAGCTCAACGAGCTCCGACGGGGCCCTGGTCCGGACCCTGATGGGTATAGACCACTCTCCCGTACCACCGGTGGAACAATCCCCCTCATGGCGGAAATCATCCAGAGGGACGGCACGTGGACGTTCGACGGCGACGCGCTGCGGCTGACCCCGGGACGGGACAAGAACGTCGGGCTGCTCCGCAGGACCCTGGGTGAACTGAGCGTGCCGCTGCAGGCGTTGGCCGGCATCTCCGTCGAGCAGGGCAAGAAGGCGGGGCGCCTGCGGCTGCGGCTGCGCGAGGGCGCGGACCCGCTGCTCCAGGCGACCGGCGGCAGACTCGCGGACGCGGCCGACCCGTATCAGCTCGTCGTCGAGTCGGACCGCTACGGCGTCGCCGAGTACCTGGTCGACGAGGTCCGCAACGCCCTGCTCCTGGACGGGGTTCCGGCCGCGCCCGTCGCCTCCTACCTGCTGCCCGGCCCGCCGGTGCCGCTGTCCGTGTCCGCGGGCGACGGCACGGCGAGCTTCGACGGGGAGCAGGTGCGCCTGGAGTGGAACTGGAAGACGGAGGACGCCAAGGCCGCGGCGGGCCCGCGCACGCTGCCCGTCGCCGACATCGCGGGCGTGGAGTGGCATCCCTCGGCAGGGCTGGAGGACGGCTACCTGCGCTTCTCGGTACGCGGCGAGCAGACCAGGGTGCCACCGAAGTACGACCCCAACTCCGTGCAGCTGTGGGGCTTCAAGAAGGACCCGCTGATGGCGCTGGTGGCGGCGGCGGTGCAGGCGCGGCTGCCGCACCCGGCCGCGGCCGTCGCCGACGTGCCACCGCCGCGGGACGAGCGCAAGCAGCTCACCGCCGACGCCCCGCCCGTGGAGGACGACCACGACGCGCTGCTGCGCCGGCTGCGCGAACTCGGGGAACTGCACCGCTCGGGCGTCCTCACCGAGGAGGAGTTCACGCTGGCCAAGCAGGCGGTCCTCAGGAGGATGTGAGGACCGCCGCCGGCCGGCTCACACCCGGCGGGCCACCGTGAAGCGGTCCACCTCCTCGCCCGTCTCGGCGATCCCCCGCACCGTGAGCGTGGCGGTGCGCCCCTTCGGCGCGGGCGTCACGTCCACCCGCAGGAACGAGTAGTCGAGGTAGCGCACCCGCGACCAGTCGACCGTCTCGTTCTGCCTGACGCCGTCCTCCAGGCACACGAAGGACGACACGGAGTCCAGGTCCTTCTCGTGGCCCTGGTACGACTCGGCGGCGCTGAAGGCGTAGAGGCCGCGGCCCGCGGCGCCCGCCGTCACGTACACGACGCCGTCCGTCTCGGGATACGCGGTGCCCCCGATCGGGAGCTGCTTGGCGACCCGGCCGCCCTTGACGACGTCGGTGCGCTCGTAGACGTGGTTGTGGCCGTTGATCACCAGGTCGACGGTGTACTTCTCGAAGAGCGGCACCCACTCCCGGCGCACCCCGCCCTCGGAGGCATGGGCGGTGGACGTGCAGTAGGCGCAGTGGTGGAAGAAGACCACGACGAAATCGACGTCGGCAGCGGCCCGGTACTTCTTCAGCTGCGCCTCCAGCCACCTGGTCTGGGTGCCGCCGGAGATGCCGAGGTTGGCCGGGATCTCGAAGGAGATGTCGTTGGCGTCCAGCGAGATCACGGCGGTGTTGCCGTGCACGAAGGAGTAGACACCGGGCAGGTTCGCCCGGTCGGGCCCGTTCTCCGGCAGCTGCCAGCGGGCCTCCTCGCCGCCGTAGCCGTTGGGCGAGTACCAGGCTTCCATGTCGTGGTTGCCGTAACTGACCATCCACGGCACCTGCTTGGCGACCGACTCGGTCTGCGCGAGGAACTGGTCCCAGGTGCGCGAGTCGAAGCCGGTGTCGCTGCTCCTGCCCTGCCCGGCGGGGTCGGCATAGGCGATGTCGCCCGCGTGCAGGTGGAAGGCCGGGTTCTGGGCGAGGATCAGGCTGTCGTTGGCCAGCCCGTGGTAGCTGACGCCCTGGTCGCCGAAGGCGGTGAAGGTGAAGGGCTGTGCGTGGGCGGGAGCGGTGGTGAAGGTGCCGAGGGTGCCCGCGAGGCGGGCGGACGCCGGGTCGAAGCCGTCGTGGCCGACCCCGTAGTAGTAGGTCTTCCCGGGCCGCAGCCGGGTGAGCCGGGCGTGCAGGTAGTACTGGGTGTGGTCGCCGCTCGCCCCGACGCCGGCCGGGGTGAACAGCTCCCGGACCTCGGCCTCGATCTTGCGGGAGAGGTCCCAGGGGTGCGCGCCGATACGCAGGTACGGCCTGCGGACCGCGACCGGGACCTGCCAGGAGACGGTCATCTCGGTGCGCGGGTCGGCGCCGTAGGCGAGGTGGCGGCCGAAGGGGGCGACGAAGGCGCCGTCCACTTTCTCGGTGCTCGTCCCCCGGACGGGAGTGGCGGCCTGCGCGGTCGCGCCCGGCACGAAGGCGCCGCCGGCGACCGCGCCCAGGGTGACGGCGCCGCCCCGCATCATCGTGCGCCGGGAGAAGCGCGCCCGGAGGTATTCGTGCTGCTCGGCCATGCTCATCCGGTCGGCGAGCTGCTCCGGTACGCCCATGCGTGGTGTGTCCATGGAGCCAGAAGTTGCTCCAGGCAAGCAACGGTCGGCAGGACGCGGGATGGACAGTCCGCAAACAGCGGTCCATGAGAGATTCAACAGCCGCTTGCCCGATATCGGGCAGGTTTCTTGCGCATCACCCTCGCGTACCCCAGGATCAACGGGTGCACGACGAACTTGTTGATCACCTGACGCGCTCCAGCCCTCTCAACCGGGGCGAGGCACTACGGGTGATCCAGGACGTGCTCGCCTACTTCGACGAGACGACCGAGGAGTACGTCCGTCGCCGCCACCGCGAGCTCCAGGCCCAGGGCCTGGTCAACACGGCGATCTTCGAACGGATCGAGGCGGATCTGAAGTACCGCGCGGTCGCGCCGCCCGAGCTCACGCTCCGGCAGCTGCGCCGCATCGTCTACGGCTGACCGCCGGCGGCGGAGCCGAACGACACAGCGAACAGAACGACAGAGGGGAACCGAGGGACGTATGTGCGGAATCGTCGGGTACATCGGCAGGCGTGATGTGGCACCGCTGCTCCTGGAGGGGCTGCAGCGCCTGGAGTACCGGGGCTACGACTCGGCGGGCATCGTCGTCACCACCCCCAAGGCCACCGGCCTGAAGATGGTCAAGGCCAAGGGCCGGGTCCGCGACCTGGAGGCCAAGGTCCCGGCTCGCTTCAAGGGCACCACCGGCATCGCGCACACCCGCTGGGCCACCCACGGCGCGCCCTCCGACGTGAACGCGCACCCGCACCTCTCGCACGACGGCAAGGTCGCCGTCGTCCACAACGGCATCATCGACAACGCCGGCGACCTGCGGAAGAAGCTGGAGGCCGACGGCGTCGAGTTCCTCTCCGAGACCGACACCGAGGTCCTCACCCACCTCATCGCCCGCTCGCAGGCCGAGAAGCTCGAGGACAAGGTCCGCGACGCCCTGCGCGTGATCGAGGGCACCTACGGCATCGCCGTCCTGCACGCCGACTTCCCCGAGCGCATCGTGGTGGCCCGCAACGGCTCGCCCGTCGTCCTCGGGATAGGCGAGAAGGAGATGTTCGTCGCCTCGGACGTCGCCGCGCTCGTCACCCACACGCGCCAGATCGTCACCCTCGACGACGGCGAGATGGCCACCCTCAAGGCCGACGACTTCCGCACGTACACCACCGAGGGCACCCGCACCACCGCCGAGCCGACCACCGTGGAGTGGGAGGCCGAGTCGTACGACATGGGCGGCCACGACACGTACATGCACAAGGAGATCCACGAGCAGGCCGACGCCGTGGACCGCGTGCTGCGCGGCCGCATCGACGACCGCTTCTCCACCGTGCACCTCGGCGGCCTCAACCTGGACGCCCGCGAGGCCCGCCAGATCCGCCGGGTGAAGATCCTCGGCTGCGGCACCTCGTACCACGCGGGCATGATCGGCGCCCAGATGATCGAGGAGCTGGCCCGCATCCCCGCGGACGCCGAGCCGGCCTCCGAGTTCCGCTACCGCAACGCGGTCGTGGACCCCGACACCCTGTACGTCGCCGTCTCGCAGTCCGGTGAGACCTACGACGTGCTGGCGGCCGTCCAGGAGCTGAAGCGCAAGGGCGCCCGGGTGCTGGGCGTGGTCAACGTCGTCGGTTCGGCGATCGCCCGCGAGGCCGACGGCGGCATGTACGTCCACGCCGGCCCCGAGGTCTGCGTCGTCTCCACCAAGTGCTTCACCAACACCACGGTGGCCTTCGCGCTGCTCGCGCTGCACCTGGGCCGCACCCGCGACCTGTCGGTGCGCGACGGCAAGCGGATCATCGAGGGCCTGCGCAAGCTGCCCGGCCAGATCTCCGAGATCCTCGCGCAGGAGGACGAGATCAAGAAGCTGGCCGAGAACTACGCAGAGGCCCGCTCGATGCTCTTCATCGGCCGGGTGCGCGGCTACCCGGTGGCCCGCGAGGCCTCGCTGAAGCTGAAGGAGGTCTCGTACATCCACGCCGAGGCCTACCCCGCCTCCGAGCTGAAGCACGGCCCGCTGGCGCTCATCGAGCCCGCCCTGCCCACGGTCGCGATCGTCCCGGACGACGACCTGCTGGAGAAGAACCGCGCCGCGCTGGAGGAGATCAAGGCCCGCAGCGGCAAGATCCTCGCCGTCGCGCACCAGGAGCAGGAGAAGGCCGACCAGACCATCGTCGTCCCGAAGAACGAGGACGAGCTGGACCCGATCCTCATGGGCATCCCGCTCCAGCTCCTCGCCTACCACACGGCGCTGGCCCTGGGCCGGGACATCGACAAGCCGCGCAACCTGGCCAAGTCGGTGACGGTGGAGTAATCCGCCTGCTCCTGGCGGGACTTGCACCCTCCGGAACATGAACGGCCCCCCGCGCGTGCCACCTTCGCGCAGGGGGCCGCTCTGTCAGGGCCGGGGCCGCCCATTGCCCCGGCCCGCGCCCGCTCCGGCCGGCGGCCGTCACCCCCCGGCCGGCGGCGCGCCCCTGAAGGGCGGGGACCGGCGACCGGTATATGCCCTTCACAAAGGCACAAACACCTCTACGCGCGAGTAGATTCGGGTTGCGCGGCAAGGGAGTTGGCCGGTCGGCGCCTCATCCCGCCCCGAACGGGGGGGAGATGCGCCTCGGCGGTGCACGACGTGCGCGGTGTGCTACGGGATGACGATGACGGGCCGCTTGGCTCGCTTGGCGAGCCGGCCGGCCACCGAGCCGAAGAGGCGGCCGACGATGCCGTGCGTGGAGCCGACGACGATGGCGTCCGCCTCGTACTCCTGCCCCACTTCTTCGAGCTCGTGGCAGATGTCGCCGCCGCGCTCGACGAGGATCCAGGGCACCTCGGCCAGGTACTCCGCGCAGGCGAGCTCCAGCCCGAGCACCTCGGTGCGGTGGTCCGGCACGTCGACGAAGACCGGGGGCTCGCAGCCCGCCCACACCGTGGTCGGCAGCCGGTTGGCGACGTGCACGATGATCAGCCCCGAGCCGGAGCGGTGGGCCATGCCGATCGCGTAGGCGAGGGCGCGCTCACTGGACGTGGAGCCGTCGAAGCCGACCACGACACCGTGCTTGAACGCGGGATCGCAGGAGTGGCGTGGCTCTTTCGCCGCCAAGGGCTCGGCCGCCGTGGGATCGGCGACGGGGCGCTTGCGGTCCGCGGGATCGAAGAATTCGTGACCGGCCATGAGTGTCTCGGCGTGTGGATCCTCGTGGGTGGGACGACAGAGAGCGGCGGAGCTGTGTCCGGGAATCACCTTCCCAACCCCATACCCCCAAGGGTACGGCGGTACGCCTCCTCTGCCCATCTCCCGTGCCTTCTGCGCGGGGTTCCAGGGAGCATGCACGAGGGGGCGCCCGTAACGCAATGGTTGCTGCCCCGTACAGGCGGTTTGCGCGGGGTTCGCCCCGACCCGGGCTCCGCGGGCCGGCGGGAGCGTACCGTGGGGCCCGCTCCCGCCGGTCCGCGGCCTCCGGGCAGTGACCGGCCGGTCGAACAGGCGTTGAACCGGGTGAGCCACGACCACGGGAAGCACGGGAGTACAAGGGAGCACAGCGTGCCCGGACCAGAGACCGCGTCCCCGTCCGCCTCCGCGCCGCGCACGCCCGCGCCGCCCCCGCCCGACACGGCGAGCGACGTGGTGCGCTGGGCCGTCTTCAGCTGCGTCCTGGTCCCCGTGGTGCTCGTCCTGTACGGCACCTCGCTCGCCGGGGCGGCCGGCACGGCACTGGGGCTGGGGGCCGTGACCGCCGTCTGCCGGATGCTGCTGCGGCAGTCCGAGCGGGGCGCGGCCCGGCTGCGTGCCGAGGAACGCGCCCCGCACCGGGGGCGGCACGGCCGGCCGGGTCCGTCCGCGGGCGGCGGGAACGGGAAGGGCGACCGGGTGCGGAGCGGCTCGCACGCGATGTCCGGCGGACCGGGCGTCCGGGGCGGTTTCCTCGGTGCGGCCGGGGCACACGGGAGGAACGGTGCGGGGGCGCACCGGGGCGGCCGGCGCGTGGGGGGAAATACGCCGGGCGACTGACCGGTTTGTGCGCACGCCCCCGCATCTTTTCAGCCAACTTCGCTTACCCGTGCATGGCTTGGTCGAACGACCCCTCAACCCCCGTTCCACCTGCACGGAAAGGCTTCCGGGGGACGTACGCACCCTATGGGGACCGGCCACTGGCACAAGGCGCACTTCCCTGCACGGCCCACGAGTGCAACGCTTCGTGATCGAATGCTTCACGCCAAGTTGCCATGTCGACAATGTGCCGGATGGTGAACTGGTCACGCCGGCACCACGGGACACAGTAGATTCGATCATGACTGTCTTACGGCGGGGGACTCGTGCAGGACCAAGGGGAAACGTGCAGGAGCGACACAACCGAGGAGCCGCGACCACCGAGGGGGGCTTAGCAGTATGAGCCACGACTCCACTGCCGCGCCGGAAGCCGCGGCCCGGAAACTGTCCGGGCGACGCCGCAAGGAGATCGTCGCGGTGCTGCTGTTCAGCGGCGGCCCCATCTTCGAGAGCTCCATACCGCTGTCGGTGTTCGGCATCGACCGCCAGGACGCGGGAGTTCCGCGCTACCGACTTCTGGTGAGCGCCGGTGAGGAAGGCCCACTGCGGACCACAGGGGGCCTCGAACTCACCGCGCCACACGGGCTGGAGGCGATCTCACGGGCAGGCACCGTCGTCGTGCCCGCCTGGCGGTCGATCACCTCACCGCCACCGGAGGAGGCGCTCGACGCACTGCGCCGGGCGCACGAGGAGGGCGCCCGCATAGTCGGGCTGTGCACCGGCGCCTTCGTGCTGGCCGCCGCCGGACTGCTGGACGGCCGGCCGGCCACCACACACTGGATGTACGCACCGACGCTGGCCAAGCGCTATCCGTCGGTCCACGTCGACCCGCGCGAACTGTTCGTGGACGACGGGGACGTACTGACCTCGGCGGGCACCGCGGCCGGAATCGATCTCTGTCTCCACATCGTGCGGACGGACCACGGCAACGAGGCGGCCGGCGCGCTGGCCCGCCGTCTGGTGGTGCCACCGCGCCGCAGCGGCGGTCAGGAGCGCTACCTCGACCGCTCTTTACCCGAGGAGATCGGCGCCGACCCGCTCGCCGAGGTCGTCGCCTGGGCGCTGGAGCACCTCCACGAGCAGTTCGACGTGGAGACCCTGGCCGCGCGCGCCTACATGAGCCGGCGGACCTTCGACCGGCGCTTCCGCTCGCTCACCGGGAGTGCTCCCCTGCAGTGGCTGATCACGCAGCGGGTGCTCCAGGCGCAGCGGCTGCTGGAGACGTCGGACTACTCGGTGGACGAGGTCGCGGGCCGCTGCGGCTTCCGCTCGCCGGTGGCGCTGCGCGGCCACTTCCGCCGTCAGCTGGGGTCCTCCCCCGCCGCGTACCGCGCCGCCTACCGGGCGCGCCGTCCGCAGGGTGAGCGCCCGTCGGACAACGAGGGCTCCGCGGGGTCCCCGGGACCGGCTCCCGCGGTGCACCAGGAGAGCCCGGTACCGCTCCAGGCCCGGCGTACGGCGGCCGCGAGCGCGGTCGGCCCGTCCGCCTCGCTGTCCATGGACCCGGCCCGGCACGGCCAGGACTTCTACGCGGCGGGCCGCCCGAGCCTGCCGGGACAGCGCAGCGCGCCGTAGCACCCCACGGGTGGGGGCCCACGGGCTCCCACCCGGCCCACCGCCGCCCCACGCACCCGATGCCCGGTGCACGGGCGGTCCGGCGGGCCGGAGCGGGCCGTAGGGTAAGACACATGAACGATCGCATGGTGTGGATCGACTGCGAGATGACCGGCCTCTCGCTGTCGGACGACGCGCTCATCGAGGTGGCCGCACTGGTCACGGACTCGGAGCTGAACGTACTCGGCGAGGGGGTGGACATCGTGATCCGTCCGCCCGACGCCGCGCTGGAGACCATGCCGGACGTGGTGCGCACGATGCACACCGCCTCCGGCCTCCTCGACGAACTGGCCGCCGGCACCACCCTGGCGGACGCCGAGGAACAGGTCCTCGCCTACGTACGGGAGCACGTCAAGGAGCCCGGCAAGGCCCCGCTGTGCGGGAACTCGGTCGGCACCGACCGCGGCTTCCTGCTCCGGGACATGCCGACGCTCGAGGACTACCTCCACTACCGGATCGTGGACGTCTCCTCCGTCAAGGAGCTGGCCCGCCGCTGGTACCCGAGGGCGTACTTCAACAGCCCCGAGAAGAACGGCAACCACCGGGCGCTGGCCGACATCCGCGAGTCCATCGCCGAGCTGCGCTACTACCGCGAGGCGATCTTCGTCCCGCAGCCGGGCCCGGACTCCGACACCGCCCGCACCATCGCCGCGAAGCACGTCCTGCCCGCCGAATAGCCTCCCGCCCGCCTCGCGGAAAAGGCGGGCGCGAGCACCCCTTCGGACCCTGTACACTTTTTCTCGGCCGGTCGGTGAAACGACTTTCGCAGAACCGCCGGGCATGGTGGGTGTAGCTCAGCTGGTAGAGCACCTGGTTGTGGTCCAGGATGCCGCGGGTTCAAGTCCCGTCACTCACCCTGAGTAATCAGCCGGTGACCTGTTCAGACAGGTCACCGGCTGTTTGCGTATCAGGGGCCCTCCGCGCGGACCCGGGTCCGCGCGGGCGCCGGCCTCAGGCGGCCCGGGCCGGACAGGCGGCCCGCCAGGCGGCGGCGAACGCGGCGACGTCCTCGTGCCGTTCGCCGGGATCCGTCCGGGTCGCCCGCTCGATGACCGCCAGCTGCGGCGCCGTACCCCGCCAGGCGCGCTCCTCGTCCCCGGCGTCCAGGAACAGCCGGGCGGTGCGGCCGAGGGTGAAGACGGTCGTACGGGCGTCGATCACCGCGCCCCGCTCGAACTCCTCGGGCGCCATGTACCGCCGGGAGCCCGGCAGCCGCTCCTCCTCCACCACGAAGGGGCCCGGACGGTACTCGTCGAGGTCGATCAGATGGGCCACGCCGCCCGCGAAGTCGTACAGCAGCGCCCCGTCGTAGAAGTCGACCGCGACATGGCCGGCGCCCTCCACGGCGAGATGGGCGTCCAGGACGCGGTCGAAGGCGCGCAGCACGTCGGCGGTCGGCAGGGCGCGGAAGCGGGCCATCGGGGTGTGCGGGCTCGTGCGGTCACCCGGCCCGGCAGCGGTGGGGTGGCAGAGCACCTCGCCCTTGCGCCAGGGCATCACCACCGCCCAGGTGTCCCGGACGGCGATCCGGTGGACCTGCGGGACGATGGCCGCGTGCCGTACCGCGCGGTGGAACGCCCAGCCGCGTTCGAGCGACCGGCGGGCGCGGTCGGTGACCGCTTCCTTGACGAACCAGCACTGGCCGTCGAGCAGCCGTACCCCGTACGACACGCACCCGGAGTCCTGCTCCCGGAACGCGGTGAACACCTCACCCACCCGGCCCAGATACGGCTCCACGGCGGAGACTTCGTCGACTGCCAGCAAGGGATGGAGGACCATGGACGCCAGCTTGCCCTACCGGAGGTCAGGACGAAGCGCGCGCCACCAGTTCCGTCGGCAGGACCACCTGACGGCTCTCCAGGTCGCGCGAGGCGACGGGCCTGCGGTCCGCGATCTCACCGAGCAGAAGGTCGATCATGGCGCGCCCCATCTCCTCGATCGGCTGGCGCACGCTGGTCAGCGGGGGATCCATGTGGCGGGCGATGGCCGAGTCGTCGTAACCGACCAGCGCCACGTCGTCCGGTATACGGCGGCCCGCCTCGCGCAGGACCTGGCGGGCCCCGGCCGCCATGACGTCGGAGCCGGCGAAGACCGCGTCCAGGGTGGGGCAGCGGTCGAGGAGTTCCGCCATCGCCCGCCGGCCGCCCTCCTCCGTGAAGTCGCCGGCCACGATCAGGTCCTCGTCGACCTCGCGGCCCGCGGCGACCAGTCCCTCGCGGTAGCCCTCGATGCGGCGCTGGGCGCCGAAGACGTCCAGGCGTCCGGCCAGGTGGGCTATGGTCCGGCGGCCCCGTGCGACCAGGTGCTCGACGGCGACCCGGCCGCCGCCGAAGTTGTCCGAGTCCACCGACGGGAGCGTCTCCCGGGCGGATCTCCGGCCGCTGATCACGGCCGGGATCTCCAGCTGGGACAGCAGGTCCGGAAGGGGGTCGTCGGCGTGGACGGAGACCAGCAGGACGCCGTCCACCCGGTGCGCCGCCAGGTACTGGGCCAGGCGCCGACGCTCCCGGTCGCTGCCCGCGAAGATCAGCAGCAGCTGCATCTCGGTCTCGGACAGCTCCGCGCCGACGCCCTTGAGCATGTCGGAGAAGTACGGCTCCGCGAAGAAGCGGGTCTCGGGCTCGGGGACCACGAGGGCGATGGCGTCGGTGCGGTTCGCGGCGAGCGCGCGGGCGGCCGTGTTCGGCACGTAGCCGAGTTCCGCGACGGCCGCCTCGACGGCGGCGCGGGTGGCGTCGCTGACCCGCGGCGAACCGTTGATCACCCGGGACACCGTGCCGCGGCCCACACCGGCCCGCGCGGCGACCTCCTCGAGAGTCGGCCGTCCGCCGCTCCGGCCCCGCGCTCCGTGGCCTGCCATGGTCCGCCTCCCTTCACACCGCGTCACTCCGCGTTGGCCTGGAATCTAACAGTCTTGATCCGCGCACGACGCCCGGAGAGGAGTCGCTCCGCCTCCGGCCACGGATTAGTTAACAGCCCGATAACCGAAGGCAGGTCTCCGCGTCCCCACCCTTGACACCCCCGCGTGAACCGACGACTCTTCAACACATCACTTGTGGGAGCGCTCCCACGGTACCTGACAAAACACATCCCGCACGTTCCCCGCCCGAGCCGCAGCGAGAACTAACGGGCCCAACAGAGCAGTTGGCCGGGGGGTCGGCACGTCAGGGCAACAGGAGGATGCAATGCGAGCACGTACCCTTACCGCCCGCAAGGCGGTGGTCGTCACGGCCGTCGCAGCGCTGGGCGCCGGGCTGCTGGCCGGCTGTGCCGACGACGGCGGTGACGACTCTGGCTCGTCGGGCGGCGGCAAGGGCAAGACCACCATCACCCTGGGTCTGTTCGGCACGTTCGGCTTCAAGGAGGCCGGACTGTACGACGAGTACGAGAAGCTGAACCCGGACATCAAGATCCAGGAGAACGTCACCGAGCGGAACGAGAACTACTACCCGGCTCTCGTCAACCACCTCACCACCGGCAGTGGTCTCGCCGACATCCAGGGCGTCGAAGTCGGCAACATCGCCGAGGTCGTCGACACCCAGGCGTCCAAGCTCGTGGACCTCTCCAAGGTCTCGGGGGTGAAGCAGGGGGACTTCCTCGACTGGAAGTGGAAGCAGGCCACCGCCAAGGACGGGGCGACGGTCGGCCTCGGCACCGACATCGGCCCGATGGCGATCTGCTATCGCAAGGACATGTTCGAGAAGGCCGGTCTGCCCACCGACCGCGAGGAACTCGCGAAGAAGTGGGAGGGCGACTGGAACAAGTTCGTCGACGTCGGCAAGGAGTACAAGAAGAAGGCGCCGAAGGGCACCACCTTCCTCGACTCCCCCGGCGGCCTGCTGAACGCGGTCCTCGGCAGCGAGACCGAGAAGTTCTACGACGCGTCGGGCGAGGTCATCTACAAGGACAACCCCGCCGTGAAGTCCGCCTTCGACCTGACCGCGGGAGCGGCCAAGGACGGTCTGACCGGCAACCTCACGCAGTTCCAGCCGACGTGGGACCAGGCGTTCGCCAACGGCAAGTTCGCCGCCGTCTCCTGCCCGCCGTGGATGCTCGGTTACATCGCGTCCAAGGCGAACAAGGAGACCAAGGGCCAGTGGGACGTCGCCAAGGCGCCCAAGGGCGGAAACTGGGGCGGCTCGTTCCTCTCCGTGCCGAAGGCCGGCAAGAACGTCGAGGAGGCTTCCAAGCTCGCCGCCTGGCTGACCGCGCCCAAGCAGCAGGCCACCCTGTTCGCCAAGCGGGGCAGCTTCCCGAGCGCCCAGAGCTCCTACGACCTTCCCGAGGTGACCGGAGCCAAGAACGACTTCTTCGGTGACGCCCCGATCGGCACCATCTTCGCGGCGGCCGCCAAGGACAGCCCGGTCCAGGTGATCGGCCCGAAGGACCAGATCATCCAGCAGGGTCTGACCGACAACGGCGTGTTCCTCGTGACGAAGGGCAAGTCCCCCGCGGACGCCTGGAAGACGGCCACGAAGACCATCGACAACAACCTGGAGAAGTGACCGGTATGGCCACCCGGCACGACACCGCCGCGCCCCCCGTGAAGGAGGGGGGCGCGGCCCCGGCCGACCGCGTTCCGGCCGGAGCGCCCTCGGACGCGGAGGCCCGGCGCCGGGCCCGGCTCTCGCGCCGCTGGCAGCGGGACCTGCGCTGGAGCCCGTACGTCTTCGCCTCACCGTTCTTCCTGCTCTTCCTCGCCTTCGGGCTCTTCCCGCTGATCTACACGGGCTGGGCGTCGCTGCACACGGTCGAGCTGACGGCACCCACGGACATGGAGTGGGCGGGCCTGCGCAACTACACGCGCATCTTCGACGACGAGTTCTTCTGGAACGCGGCGAAGAACACCCTGACCATCGGCATCATCTCCACCGTCCCGCAACTGCTGATGGCGATGGGCCTGGCGCACATCCTCAACTACAAGCTGCGGGCCTCGACCTTCTACCGGGTCGCGATGCTCGCGCCGTACGCCACGTCGATCGCCGCCGCCTCCCTCGTCTTCGTCCTGCTCTTCGGCCGCGACTACGGCATGATCAACTGGGCGCTGCACTTCGTGGGCGTGGACAGCATCGACTGGCAGAACGACAAGTGGCCCTCCCAGATCGCCGTCTCGACGATCATCGTGTGGCGCTGGACCGGCTACAACGCGCTGATCTACCTGGCCGCGATGCAGGCCATCCCGCAGGACCTGTACGAGTCGGCGGCCCTGGACGGGGCCTCGCGCTGGAAGCAGTTCCTGCACGTCACGCTGCCGCAGCTGCGCCCGACGATCCTGTTCACCGTGGTCGTGTCGACGATCGGGGCGAGCCAGGTCTTCGGCGAGCCGCTGCTGTTCGACCAGAACAAGGGAGCCTCCGGCGGGGCCGAGCACCAGTTCCAGACGCTCGGGCTCTATCTGTACGAGCAGGGCTGGGTCAACCAGCACCTCGGGCGGGCCTCGGCCATCGCCTGGACCATGTTCTTGATCCTCATCGTGATCGGGATCGTCAACTACGTCATCTCGCGCCGGCTGCGCGCCAGTAGTTAAGGAGAACCGGCCGTGACGACGACCCTGACGACACCTCCCGCCGACACCGTGCCGAAGGAGCCGGGACGCTCCCGGCGCCCCAAGTCCGCGCGCGCGGGCGGACAGCTGCACGGCGGCCCGATCGCGTACCTGATCCTCGCCCTGTTCACCATCGGCTCGCTGTTTCCACTGGTGTGGACCGCGATCGCCGCCTCCCGCGACACCAACCGGCTGGCGCAGACCCCGCCACCGCTGTGGTTCGGCTCCAACCTCTTCAAGAACCTCGATCTCGCCTGGGGTGACGCCAACCTCGGCGAGGCGATGTTCAACACCACGCTCGTGGCCGGGATCTCGGCGGCCACCGTCGTCTTCCTGTCGACGATCGCCGGCTTCGCCTTCGCCAAACTGCGCTTCCGGGGCCGCGGCGCCATGATGCTGATCGTCATCGGCACCATGATGGTGCCGCCGCAGCTCAGCGTGATCCCGCTGTACATGATGGTCGCCAAGCTCGACTGGACCGACCAGCTCCAGGCGGTCATCTTCCCCTCCCTGGTGAGCGCGTTCGGCGTGTTCTTCATGCGCCAGTACCTGATCCAGGCGCTGCCGAACGAGCTGATCGAGGCGGCCCGGGTGGACGGCGCGAGCAGCTGGCGGGTGGTCTGGCACGTGGTGTTCCCCGCGGCCCGGCCCGCGATGGCCGTCCTCGGCATGCTGATCTTCGTGCAGACGTGGAACGACTTCCTGTGGCCGTTCCTCGTGCTGACCCAGACCGGCAACCCGACCGTGCAGGTCGCGGTGGCGGGACTCGGCCGCGGCTACACGCCCGACCAGTCCCTGATCATGGCGGGCGCGCTGCTCGGCACGCTGCCGCTGCTGCTGGTCTTCGCCCTGTTCGGCAAGCAGATCGTCGGCGGCATCATGCAGGGCGCCGTCAAGGGCTGACCCCTCGTCCTCCGGGGGCCGGGTCATCGCCGCCCCGGCCCCCCGCCTTTCCCTTCTCTCTTCACCGTCGGTCTCCCCCGACCTTTCATGGGAGCGCTTCCATGCCCGAGTCCGTGACGCCCGTGTCCTTTCCCCCCGCCTTCCTCTGGGGTGCGGCGACCTCCGCCTACCAGATCGAGGGAGCGGTGCGGGAGGACGGCCGCACTCCTTCGATCTGGGACACCTTCAGCCATACACCCGGCAGGACGGCGGGTGGTGAGACGGGCGACGTGGCGGTGGACCACTACCACCGCTACCGCGACGACGTGGCCCTGATGGCGGACCTCGGCCTGGGCGCCTACCGCTTCTCCGTCTCCTGGCCCCGCGTGCAGCCGACCGGCCGGGGCCCGGCCGTCCAGCGCGGCCTGGACTTCTACCGCCGGCTCGTCGACGAGCTGCTGGCCCACGGCATCAAGCCCGCCGTCACCCTCTACCACTGGGACCTCCCCCAGGAGCTGGAGGACGCGGGCGGCTGGCCCGAGCGGGACACGGCGCTGCGGTTCGCCGAGTACGCGCAGATCGTCGGTGAGGCGCTGGGCGACCGGGTCGAGCAGTGGATCACCCTCAACGAGCCGTGGTGCAGCGCCTTCCTGGGCTACGGGTCGGGTGTGCACGCCCCCGGCCGTACGGACCCGGCGGCGTCCCTGCGCGCGGCCCACCACCTGAACCTGGCGCACGGGCTCGGCACGTCGGCACTGCGCTCCGCCATGCCCGCCCGCAACACGGTGGCGGTCAGTCTCAACTCGTCGGTGGTCAGGCCGCTTTCGCAGAGCCCGGCGGACCTGGCGGCGGCGCGGCGCATCGACGACCTGGCCAACGGCGTCTTCCACGGTCCGATGCTGCACGGCGCGTACCCGCAGAGCCTGTTCACGGCGACGGCCTCGGTCACCGACTGGTCGTACGTGCTCGACGGCGACCTCCGGCTGATCCACCAGCCGCTGGACGCGCTCGGGCTCAACTACTACACACCGGCACTGGTGTCGGCCGCGGAGACGGAGGCGGCCGGACCGCGCGCGGACGGCCACGGGGCGAGCGCGTTCTCGCCGTGGCCGGGCGCGGAGGACGTCGCCTTCCACCAGACGCCGGGCGAGCGCACGGAGATGGGCTGGACGATCGACCCGACGGGCCTGCACGAGCTGATCATGCGCTACACCCGCGAGGTGCCCGGCCTGCCGCTGTACATCACCGAGAACGGCGCCGCGTACGACGACAAGCCCGACCCCGACGGCCGTGTGCACGACCCCGAGCGCATCGCCTACCTGCACGGCCATCTGTCCGCCGTGCGCGACGCGATCACCGCCGGCGCCGACGTCCGCGGCTACTACCTCTGGTCCCTGATGGACAACTTCGAGTGGGCCTACGGCTACGGCAAGCGGTTCGGCGCGGTCTACGTGGACTACTCGACGCTGGCCCGTACGCCGAAGTCGAGCGCGCACTGGTACCGGGAGGCCGCCCGGACCGGGACCCTGCCGTCGCCGGTCCTCGCCGAGTAGGCCACCGCACGGGGGAACGGGGGAAACGGAGCGGGGGGCCGGGGGGGGGGGGGGGGGGGGGGGGGGGGGGGGGGTGGCGGGGGTGGGGGGGGGGGGGGGGGGGGGGGGGGGGGGGGGTGGGGGGGGGGGGGGGGGGGGGGGGGGGGGGGGGGGGGGGGGGGAAAAGGGAACCAAGGCACCCAGAAAAGG
>NZ_JBVHPY010000011.1:196585-230743 GCF_055567695.1 Streptomyces sp. NPDC026417 | reverse complement strand
TACCAACCCGACACCCGCCGGCCAACCCCCCCCCCCCCCCCCCCCCCCGCCCCCCCCCCCCCCCCCCCCCCCCCCCCCCCCCCGCTTCCCCCGTGGCGGAAGGGCCTACTGGTGGGGGCTACTTGTAGGCGCCGAAGGCCTTGGAGAAGGCGTTCTGGTCCTGGACGATCGAGCTGCACGTGGCGTCGGCGTAGTTCTTCGCCCCGCCGGCGCACTGCTTGTCGCGGGTCGCGGACCACATGGAGAGCCAGCCCAGGCCCTTGGACTTGGCGAAGTTCACGAGCTGCGTGGCGTCGTCGACCTTGAAGATCTCGCTGGTGACGTCGTTCACGCCGATCATCGGGGTGACGGCGATGGCCTTCCAGGCGGCGCTGTCGGAGAGCCCGAGGACTCCCTTGACCTGGGCCTGGGTCGCGGTGGCCGCCTGTTCGGCGTAACCGCCCATGTCACCGCTGTACGCGGGCCCGTAGTCCATCGCCATGATGTTGACGGTGTCGATGGACACGCCGTTGGACTTGGCGTTGGAGAGCAGGCTCACGCCGTCCTGGGTGAGGCCCTCGGGCATCACCGGGAGGGTGAAGGAGACGTCGAGGCCGGGGTGCGCCTTCTCCAGCTTGGCGATGGCCTGCGCGCGGCGGGTGTTGGCGGCCGTGTCGGGCAGCGCCCCGCCCTCCACGTCGAAGTCGACCTTGGTGAGCTTGTACGCGTCCACGACCTTGCCGTAGGCCGCGGCCAGCGCGTCCGCGGACGAGCAGGTGGTCGCGAGTTCCGAGCCGGAGGCGCCGCCGAAGGAGACGCGGACGTCGCCGCCCTTGGCCCGCAGGGCGCCGATCTGGCCGGCGACCGCGTCGCTCGCGAGGTCGGTGACGCCGCCCCACTTGGGGGTGCAGCCGCCACCGTCGGTGACGAAGGCGAGGTTGAAGTCCTTCACCCCGGTGGCCGAGGCGGTCGCGAGCAGGTCGAAGGCGGGGTAGAGCGAGGTGTCGACGTAGGGCGCGAAGCCGGCGTTCGCGGTGGTGCCGCTACCCGAACTCTGGGTCGGGGCGGGGCTGGTGGGGGCCGAGGTGCTCGGGCTCGGGTCCTTGGTGGGCGTGGCGCTCGGCGTGGCGGTCGCCGTCTCGGTCGGGCGGCCGCTGGGCTCGGGCGTCGCCGTGTCGTCCACCGAGCACTTGGCGTCGTCGATCAGACAGCCCGTCGGGTCGGCGGTGCCGTTCACCACGAAGCCGATGGTCACCGACTTGCCGGCGGCCAGGCCTTCCTTGTCCCAGCTAGGGGGTGTCACTGTGACGTGCTGTCCCTCCACCTTGGACTCGCCGTTCCACAGTGAGCTGAGCTTGGCGCCGCCGGGCAGGTCGAACTCCAGCTTCCAGTCCTTCTTCGCCTGGCCGCCGTCGTTCGTGACGACGTACTGCGCGGTGTAGCCGGTCGACCAGTCGCTGGTCCTGGTGTACGCGGCGCCGACGCCGGCCGCCTGGGCGGTCCCGGTGAACAGGAGGGCGCCGCCACCGGCCACGGCCGCGGCGACGAGACCGCCTATCGCCTTGTTCCTGCCACTGACCTTGCGCCGGTGCGTGCTGCTCATCGCGTGCCTGCTTTCGCGGTTTCACGGGGGGTGGGTGCGAGCAGCACGCTAGCGATCAGGAATCGGGCAAAGCGCCTGATCCGGACGGGGGTTGCGGATCTTAGGGTGCGCTTAAGGAAGGCATCGGGGACGGTTAAAGGTCGAGACCAATACCGCCGCCCGGCGCGGTGGCGGGGTCAGCCCACGCCGGCGCGGTGGCGGGGTCAGCCCACGCCGGCGCCGCGCCTGCGGCGCCGGACGGTTCCGCGGTGGCCCCGCCGGACCGGGGCGCGCCCGTCGAGCTGGATCCAGATCCGCACCTCGGTGCCGCCCAGCACGGACGAGCCGATGCGCACGTCCCCGCCGGTCGACTCCGCGAGCCGGCGCACGATGTCGAGGCCGAGCCCGGTCGACCCGTCGCTGCCGGAGCCCCGGCCGCGCGCCATCGCCGCGTCCGGGTCCGGGATCCCCGGGCCCGCGTCCGACACCAGCACGATCACCGCGTCCTCGCCGTTGTGCACGTCGACCGCGAAGGCGGTGCCCTCGGGGGTGTGCCGGAAGACGTTGCCGAGGAGCGCGTCGAGCGCCGCCACGAGGTCCGCCCGGGCCACGGGTATGCGCACCGGGTGGTCCACGCCCGCGAGCCGGACCTTGCGGCCCTCGTCCTCGGCGAGCGCCGACCAGAAGTCCATCCGCTCCCGCACGACCTCGGACGCGTCGCACCCGGCTCCCACCCCGATCGCGGCCGTCTGCGGCTTGGCCTCCCGGGCGGTCCGGATGATCGTGTCGACCTCGCGCTCCAGCTGTGCCACCGCGGCCCGGGTCTGGTCGGCGGCCGGCCCGTCGCCGAGCGAGGCCGTGTTCAGCCGGAGCACGGTCAGCGGCGTACGCAGCCGGTGGGAGAGGTCGGCGGCCAGCTCCCGCTCGTTCGCCAGGAGTTGGACGACCTGGTCCGCCATGGAGTTGAACGCGACCGCGGCCAGCCGCAGTTCGGTGGGCCCCTCCTCCGGGACGCGGGCGCCCAGCTTGCCCTCCCCCAGTTCGTGCGCGCTCTCGACCAGGCGCTGCGCGGGCTGCACCATCCGCACGCCGAGCCGGTCGGCCACCGCGACCGAGCCGATGACGAGGGCGACGCCCACGGCGGCGAGCACCGCCCAGGCCGTCCCCACCCCGTTGCTGACCTCGGACTCCGGGACGTACACCTCGACGACGGCGATCTCGCCGGAGCTCAGCGCGGTGGGCTGCAGCAGCGTGGAGCCGCCCGGTACCTCGGTGGTGGAGGCCCGGCCCAGCTTGCGGGTGGTGGTGATGTCCTCGTCGGCGGCGCGCTGCCGGCCGATGTCGACGGCCGCGCCGTCACCGGAGGCGGGGATGTGCACGGCCATCCCCGAGTCCGAACCGGCGGAGGCCACCACCCGCTCCAACTGGTCCCGGTCGGTGGTGATGGAGAGCGCCGGCGCGACGGCCGCCGCCTCCCGCTCCGCGTTCGAGAACGCCCGGTCCCGGGCCATCTCCTTGATGACCAGACCGAGCGGGATCGCGAAGGCCACCACGACCATGGTGGTGACCGCCACGCACACCTTGACCAGCGCCCACCTCATCGCGCCCGCCTCACGGCGCCGGCTCCACCCGCGGCGGCTCCAGCTTCACGCCGACTCCGCGCAGCGTGTGCAGATAGCGCGGCCGGGCCGCGGTCTCGCCCAGCTTCCGCCGGAGCCACGACAGGTGCACGTCTATCGTCTGGTCGTCGCCGTAGGCCTGCTGCCACACCTCGGCGAGCAGCTCCTTGCGTGCCACGACCACTCCGGGCCGGCCGGCCAGGAAGGCGAGCAGGTCGAACTCACGGCGGGTGAGGTCCAGTCGGGCGCCGTCCAGCTCGGCCTGGCGGCGCAGCGGGTCGATGGACAGCCCGCCGACCCGGATCACGCGGGACGGGGGCGCCTCGCCCACGGCCGCCCGCGAGCGCCGCAGGACCGCCGCCATGCGGGCCGACAGGTGCTCGACGGAGAACGGCTTCGTCAGATAGTCGTCCGCGCCGTCGTTCAGCAGCCGGACGATCTCCGTCTCGTCGTCCCGCGCGGTGGCGATGATCACCGGGACGTCGGTGATGCCGCGCAGCATCTTCAGGGCCTCGGACCCGTCCAGGTCGGGCAGTCCGAGGTCCAGGATGACCACGTCGAAGGAGAAATGGGCGACCTCGCGCAGCGCCTCCAGGGCGGTGCCGACGCTGCGCACGGTGTGCGCGGCATCGGTCAGATGCCGGATGAGGGCCGAGCGCACGAACTGGTCGTCCTCGACCACGAGCACACTTGCCATGGGCGGCACCGTACGCCATCCGGGGGATGCCGGTCCGGCGCCTGTGGACAACTCCCGGTGCGACCCGCGCAGGAGACACCCGTGGGACGCGTGGTGCAGTATGGCGGCGATGCGCAGAGGTCTCGTACACGTACTCGCGTGGTCGCTCGCCACGGGCGCGGCGGTCACGCTGTCGTGGTGGGGTGTCCACACGGTGATGTCGGGGACCGCCTACGACCCGCCGCGCGCCCTGCCCATCACGGCGGCGGACGCCACCACGCAGGAGTCGAAGCCGCTGGCGTCCTCGACCAGCCGTCCCGTGCCGTCGAAGAGTGCCGCGAAGAAGCCGCGGAGGAGTCCCCGGCCGACCACGACCCCGACCCCGTCGCCCTCCCGGTCGGCGTCCGCGGACCCGGGCCCGAGCGCCTCCGGAGAGGTCAGGAGCTACGACACCGACGGCGGGCGGGCCGTCTTCGACCTGGGCCGGTCCTCCGCCTCCCTGGTCTCCGCGACACCGGACGCGGGCTGGTCGATGCAGGTGTGGAAGACGGAGACGTGGATCCGCGTGGAGTTCTCCTCGGGTGCGGACCGGGTGTCGGTGTTCTGCACCTGGCACGACGGTCCGCCCCGGGTGGAGATCGGCACCTACTGAGGCACGCGCCCGGCTCAGCGGAACACGGACGGGGGCGGAGCGGGTGAGGCGACCGCCGCCGCGTCCGTGACCGGCACCGCGCCACCGGTGAAGTCGGCGAGCGTCCTGCCGTGTTCGACGCGTCCGGGGTGCGGGTCGGAGGCCGCGCGCCGGGTCAGTTCGGCCACCGGGAGCGGCCGGCCGGAGGCGACGAGGACCGCGTTCCCGAAGCGCTTGCCGCGCAGCACGGTCGGGTCGGCCACCAGGGCCAGTTCGGGGAAGACGCTCGCGGCGGTGGCGATCTGGCCGCGCAGGTGCGCGAGCGGCGGACCGTCGGCCAGGTTGGCGGCGTACAGGCCGTCGGGCCTGACGACCCTGCGGACGTCGGTGAGGAACTCGACCGAGGTGAGGTGCGCGGGGGTGCGGGCGCCGCTGAACACGTCGGCGATCACCAGGTCCGCCCAGTCGTCCGGTACCTTGCCGAGTCCTTCGCGGGCGTCCGTGGAGCGCACCCGGATGCGGGCGTTCGGGTCCAACGGCAGGGCACGCCGGACCAGTTGCACGAGGGCGGCGTCGCGTTCGACGACCTGCTGGGTGGAGCGGAGGCGGGTGGCGGCCACGTAGCGGGCGAGGGTGAGGGCTCCGCCACCGAGGTGCACGGCGTGCACGGGCCTGCCGGGCGGGGCGACGAGGTCGATGACGTGTCCGAGGCGGCGCTGGTACTCGAAACTCAGGTACGCCGGGTCGTCGAGGTCGACGTGCGACTGCGGGGCGCCGTCGACGAGCAGGGTCCAGGCACGCGTCCGGTCCCGGTCGGGTATCAGCTCGGCGAGCCCGCCGTCGACCGGCTCGACGACGGCGCCGGAGTCCCCCTGCCCGCGCCGCGCGCTCCTGCCGTTCCTCGCCTTGCCCATCTGGCCATTATCGACGCCCGGGGGACGGTCGGCGCACCGGCGGTGCGGCGGCAGGGGCGGCCCTGTCGGGCGCGGCCCGACGGCCGATTCGGGGGGCGGGGGTCGAGGGCTCCGCCCGCCGGCGGTCCCGAGGGCGGCTACGGGTCCCGGAGCGGCCGAAGTCCGAGGCGGGCGGCTCAGCGGCGGCCTGCCCGGGGCGGCCCGGGTTCCAGAGCGACCGGGGCTCCGCGGGACCGGCACAACGGCGGCCGGGGTCCGAATGGGGGCGCTCAGCGGCGGCCGGGGTCCGGGGCGGGCGGCTCAGCGGCAGCCGGGGTTCGAAACGGGCGGCTCAGCGGCGGCCGGGGTCCGGGGCGGGCGGCTCAGCGGCGGCCGGGGTCCGAAACGGGCGGCTCAGCGGCGGCCGGGGTCCGGGGCGGCCGGGGACGGGCGGGCGTGGATCGAGCTGGGCGGAGCCCGAATCGATCGGGGTCCGCATCGGTCGGGGTCCGAACCGGTCAGGGTCCGACCCGGCCGGGTCCGCGGTGGCCGGCATCTGCGGGGCAGACGGCCGGGCCTGCGTCGGGACGTTCGTGCGGTGGCCGCGTCAGCGGCAGTTGTCGGCCGCCTCGATCAGGCGGGCCGCCTCGCCGAGTGCCGCGCGGAGCACCGCCGGGTCCGTCGCCAGGTCCGCGTCGCCGGGCGGGAGCAGCCAGTCGGAGCCCTCGACCGGTGGCTGGGGGGCGAGGCTCACCCCGCGGCCGTTGGTCTGCGTACAGGTGCTGCCCGGCATGTCCCAGGCGTCGGCCGTGCCGGGGGGCACCAGGAAGCCGAGGGTGTCGCAGTTGTCGTCGTGCAGTACGGGTCCGACGGAGTCGCACGAGCCGCGGCGGAGGATGTCGACCGCCTCCAGCCCCTGCCGCGCCGGAACGGTCACGAGGTCGCAGTCGGTGTCCTGCTCGGGGGGCGCCCCGCCCTCGGGGTGCGGTCTGTGCCGCGCCGCGGCCGACGCCGTACGGAACTCGGTGCTCTGCCTGGTCTCCATCCCGGCCTCCAACACGGAACCCTCCTCCTGACGAGTAGGTCGGGAGTTCGGGCGGCTCCCGGTCCACCGGGTTCAACGCGTCGGCTCGTCAAGGGCTACGGCGGAAGTCCGCCGCAAAGGATGGCAGTTCATGGCAGATCGGGGATGAGATATCCGGTTTGTAGCCAAACCCTGGGTGTCGGGCCGGTCACAGCAGGTACGTTCTTGCCCGCCGGAGCAGGGCGACGACCGTGCGGTCGACGGACAACTCGCCACGCGTCCGGCATGGTTCGACGGTTCGCAAGAGAGGGCCCGGCCATGACGTCGTCAACGGTGACCTCGTCCGAATACCCCCGGCCGCCACGGCCGAACCTCGCCTTCCGGCGGCTGCGCGGGCACCGCTCACCGAGCGAGTTCGCCGCCGTGGTGCGGCGTGCGGCACGGGAGATCGGTGAGCGGGTCAGCTGCGACGCGCGGTACATCGGACGGGTCGAGGCGGGCGAGATCCGCTGCCCCAACTACGCGTACGAGCGGGTGTTCCTGCACATGTTCCCCGGCCGATCACTGACCGACCTCGGCTTCGCGCCCCGCTCGTCGGTACGCGGACGGGGAGCGCGCACGTCGGACGACGCGCCCCCTGCGCACATCGCGTGCCTCTCGGGCTCTCCCCATGAGTCGGAGGGGGCGCGCGACCCGTATGACACGCAAGACACGTGCGACATGCACGAGTACCACGATCAGAACCACGAGGAGAGCGACGTGCAGCGTCGCGCATTCATGACCGGCACCGCCAGCGCGGCCGCCGCCTCCCTGAGCCCGCTGGGGCTCACCCTCGGCGCCCCCGCCGCGGCCGCGGACGGCCCGGTCCACCGGCCCGGAACGCCCGAGGCGGGCGCCCTGGAGGAGGCCGTCCGCAGGATCCGGCTGCTCGACGACCGGCACGGGGCGGACGGCCTCTACCGGCGCGCCGCGACCCCGCTGCGGACCGCGTACGCGCTGCTCGACGCGGGCACGATGCGCCAGACGACCGCCGACCGGCTGTACACGGGCGCGGGTGAACTGGCCATCTCCGTGGGGTGGCTGGCCCATGACTCGGGCCGTTTCGACGACGCCCGCTCGCACTACGCGGAGGCGCTGGCGACGGCCCGGATGTCCGGGGACGCCGGTCTGGAGGCGCACGCCTTCTGCAACACGGCCTTCCTCGCCCGTGACGCCGGCCGTCCGCGGGAGGCGGTACGGGCGGCGCAGGCGGCCCAGCGCGCGGCCCGGCCCCTGGGCTCGCCCCGGCTGCTGTCCCTGCTGGCGCTGCGGGAGGCGGGCGGCTGGGCGGGCCTCGCCGACCGCACCGGCTGCGAGCGCGCGCTGGCCCGGGCACAGGCCCTCTTCGGCCGGGGTCCGTCGGCCGAGGACCCGGAGTGGATGAGCTTCTACGGGGAGGCCGAGCTGGAGGTGCTGGAGGCGCAGTGCTGGTCGACGCTCGGGGACTGGACCCGCGCGGCGCGGCACGCCCGGCGCGCCGCGCACCTCCAGGACCCGCACTTCACCCGCAACATCGCCCTCTACACGGCGGAACTCGCCGACGACCTCGCTCGCGGCGGACGGCCCGACGAGGCGGCCACGGCGGGCCTGCGGGTCCTGGACCTCCTCGACGAGGTCCAGTCCTCGCGCATCCAGACGATGCTGGCGGGCACGGCCCGGGTGCTTCTCCCGCACCGGCGGGCCTCGGGGGTGTCGACGTTCCTCGACCGGCACGCGAGCCTGCCGCGCACGGCGTGATCCACGGCCGGGCGGAGGCGGGGGACGGGGCGGCCTACAGGTGCCCGCAGTCGTTCCACGCCTCGATCGCCGGCTCCCCGTAGGCCCAGCCCAGCACCGACAGCGAGGTCGGATTCAGGCGGATGCGGGCGGCGAAGTCGATCGGGAGGCCGAGCCAGCGGGCGCCGATGGCGCGCAGGATGTGGCCGTGGGCGAAGACGAGGACGTCGCGGTCCGCGGCACGGGCCCAGGCGACCGTCTCGTCCGCGCGGGCGGAGACCTGCTCCAGGGTCTCGCCGCCGGGGACCCCGTCACGCCAGATGAACCAGCCCGGCCGGACCGCCTGGATCTCGGCCGGGGTCATGCCCTCGTAGGTGCCGTAGTCCCATTCCATGAGCGGGTCCCAGGCGCGGGCGCGCTCCCCGAAGCCGGCCAGCTCGCAGGTCTCCCGCGCGCGCGTGAGCGGACTCGTGCGCACCTCGAGACCGGGCAGGGCGTCGAACGGGGCGCGGTGCAGCCGCTCGCCCAGCAGTTTGGCCCCGCGGCGGCCCTCCTCCAGAAGCGGGATGTCCGTCCTGCCGGTGTGCTTGCCGGACAGCGACCATTCCGTCTGTCCGTGCCGGGCCAGCAGGATGCGCGGTGCCATGAGGAGCCCTTCCGGGGGAAATGGGAGGCGGATGCCTCCATCATCGCGCACGCTTGCCCGGGGCAACCCGCCGGGCGATCCCGGCGTCTTTGAGGACCGGGGGCGCCCGCCGGGGGTCCGCGCACGCACCGTAATGTGGACGGCCGGGCCGGCGGCCCGGGACAGCAGTCAGAAGGGGGAGGGCGATCGGATGCCGCAGACCGAGGCACCCGGCACCGGGGCGATCGCACGCACCCGATTGCGCTGGTGGACCGAGATACCGCTGATCGTGCTGGTGTACGCGTGCTACTCGGCGGGCCGGCTGCTCGCCCGGGGCGATGTCGCCGGCGCGGTGGACCACGGTCTGACGCTCCTCCGTGTGGAGAAGTTCTTCCGGCTCAACGCCGAGCATCCGCTGAACCGCCTCTTCACCCACCACGCCTGGCTCGGCGTGCCCGCCGACTTCTGGTACGCCTCCCTGCACTACCTGGTCACACCGGTGATCCTGGTGTGGCTGTTCCGCTCCCGTGCGATCCGCTACCGCGCGGCCCGCACCTGGCTGATGACCTCCACGTTCATCGGCCTGATCGGCTTCACGCTGCTGCCCACCTGCCCGCCGCGGCTGCTCGCGGCGAGCCACGGCTTCGTCGACACGATGGCCCAGTACAGCGACTACGGCTGGTGGGGCGGCGAGGCGAGCGCGCCGCGGGGCATGGGCGGCATGACGAACCAGTACGCCGCGATGCCGAGCCTGCACGTCGGCTGGTCGCTGTGGTGCGGCGTGATGCTGTGGCGCCACGGCCGCACCCCCCTCGCGAAAATCGCGGGCGTCGTGTACCCGCTGGTCACCACGATCGTCGTGATGGGCACCGCGAACCACTACTTCCTCGACGCCGTCGCGGGCGCCGCCGTGATGGGCGTCGGCCTGGCGCTGACCCCGCTGGTGCTGCGGTTCGCGGACTCCGCCAAGGCGCGGCTGGGCGCACGGTTCGCTCCCGTCGCCCTCGTCTCGCGCGGCGCGGATTCCTCACTTGTCAGTGGGGAGTGCAAGACTTCCGCGGGTGAACGAATTCCCCGACAGCGCGAGTCCCGCACCGGACCGGGAGCCGAGCCGGAGTCCTCTCCCGCGGACGCGGGGGAAGGCGCTGCGGCACCGGCTCGCTGAGCTGCGCGGCCCGGACGTCCCGGCGAAGGCGCTCGACGCGAGAGCCCTCGCAGCGCTCGCCGCGAACCCGGGCTGCGAGCGCCGCGCTCTCCTGGACGGCGCGGGCGTCGACAAGGCGAAGCTGGCGGACGCGCTGGGCTCGCCGTCCGCCTTCGGCCAGTCGCAGTTCGCCTTCACCCGGGGGAACGCGTTCGAGGCCCGGGTCAAGGCCGACGGCGGCGCGGAGCTGCTCCGGCTGGTCCACGAGACGCTGGATCCGCGGGCCGAGCCGCCCGCCGGCGGAATCGTCCCCGACCTCACGGCCGCGGGCCCCGAAGGACGCGCGGCGCGTACGGCGCTCGCGCTGCGCGAAGCCAGTACCGCCTCCGCCTGGACCCTGCTCGACCACCCGATGCTCGCCCTGGACGTGGCGGGCTCCCCCGCGTTCCTGGAGCCTGACGCCGTGGTCGTGCACCCCGACGGCAGCTGGACGGTCGTCGAGATCAAGTCGTTCCCCATGCTGGACGGTTCGGCGGACCCGGCCAAGGTGGGCGCCGCCGCCCGCCAGTCGGCGGTGTACGTGCTGGCGCTGGAGCGCGTCGCCTCGCTGATCGAGCCCGCCCCCGAGGTGCGCCACCGGGTGCTGCTGGTGTGCCCCAAGGACTTCTCCAACCTCCCGGCCGCGTCCGCCGTCGACGTGCGCAAGCAGCGCTCGGTGACCCGCCGCCAGCTCGACCGGCTCACCCGCGTCGAGGACATCGCCGACGCCCTCCCGGAGGGCGCCTGCTTCGCCCCGGACCTCCCGGCTCCGGACCTGACCCGCGCCGTCGAGGCCGTCCCCGCCGCCTACGCACCCGAGTGTCTCGCCGCGTGCGAGCTGGCGTTCCACTGCCGGGGCCGTTCCCGCGCCGAGGAGGCGGTGACGGCACTGGGCCGGTCGCTCCGCTCCGAGCTGGGCGGTCTGACCACGGTCGGCGAGGTGCTGGCCGCGGCCCGCGGCGAGGCCGGGGACCCACGGGACCCGGCGGTGGCGGCGCTGCGCAGAGCGGCCCGGCTGCGGGCCGAGGCCCTTCGGGGGCGCACGGTGCCCGCGCAGGGCCGGGAAGCCCTCCCGGAGGAGGCCCCGTGTCGCTGATCGCCACGCTGGCCCGCCTGGAAGCCGTCAGCACCGGGCGCGCCCAGCCCGCCGCGACCGTGCGGCACCGGCACCTGTCGGACCGGCCTCTCGTCTTCGTGCCGCTCACCACGGCGGGCGAGGCCGGGGCCCCGCTCGGCGCCCTCGTCGGCACCGACCGGGACGCGCCGCAGCTGCTCGTCGTGCCGCAGCCCCGGGACCGGGACCTGCGGTTCGCCTTCCTCGCCGAACTGGCCGCCGTCGTCCTGCCGTACATCGACGACCACGCCGGCACGGTCGAGGCCGCCGAGCGCACCGAGACCGACCCGGAGACCGGCAAGCGTGTCAAGGTCGAGGTCGAACTGTGCGCGGACGCGCCGCAGTTGATCGTGCCGAGTCGGTCGGGCATCGAGTTCGTGCGGCTGCTGGGGCGCTCCATGCGGTTCCGGCGCACCGCCGAGGAGGAGCCCGAGGCACCCCATCCCGCGCCGCCCCGGGTGCCGTTGCTCGGACGGTGGCTGACGCATTACGGGGAGCGGGCCAGGGTGCCGGGCTCCTCGCTGCTGCTGGCCCTCTCGGACGTGCTGTCCCGGCACTGGGCGACCGGGCAGAGCAGCCTGGAGGACCAGCACCTGGGCGCGCTGCTCGCCTGGATCGACCCGGCGCCGGGCGAGTCGGGCGCGGCGGCGGCGCTGCGGGCGGAGCTGCTGCGGGACGCCGGGGGGCAGCTCGTGTACCCGCCCGCCGGACCGGCCACCGACCCCGCCTTCGACAACAAGCTGCTGGCGCCAGCCATCGAGCGCTTCGACCGCGCGCGTACGGCGCTGGCCGCGGCGGAGGACGGGCTGGAGGCCGACGACCGGCTCGGCGACCTCACCGCCGCCGAGCACGAGATCCGGACCCTGGTCGAGAGCCGGACCCGGCCCACCTGGGACGCGGTGTGGCGCGGGCTCGACCTGCTGCGGGAGCTGCCCGCGGGCGCGCACGTCGCGGACCGCTGGACCCGGGACCGCTGGTCGTTCACGGGCCACCGCGACCGGGTCGTCGCCGGGGAGCCCCCGCAACCGCGCCGCGACGACGCGGTGACGGCCGCGAACAAGCTGGCCACCCGCGAGCGGGAACAGGCCCGCCTGGAGGCGCAGGAGGCTTTGGACGACCCGCTGGTGATGGCCGGACGGCGGCTCGCCGGTGAGGCGTTCGCGGGCGAGGTCACCGATGTGGTCATGGCGTACAGCGAGGGCAAGCGGCCCGCCCCGCGGCCGCTGGTGACCGTCCACACCGAGGACCGGCCGCACCTCGGGGAGCGTACGAAGGTCTACCGGTCCCTCGGCGGCAAAGCGCAGGCCGCCGAGTTCGTCGGGTACGAGGAGCACGGGGAGATCGGTGCCGGCGGCCTGGTCGTGCTGCGGATCGTCGACAAGATGGGGCGCGGCAAGGAGCCCGAGGCCGGGTCCGTGCCGGAGAAGGGGGACCTCGTCTGCTTCACCCTCTTCGAACACGAGCAGCGCGGCGGCGCCAAGCTGCCCGACCCGGAGGAGACCCCGTGGACGCACGGCGGGCCCCCGGGTGAGGCCGTGGCCGCTCCCGCCCCCGACCCGGTGACCGAAGAGGACGTCCTGTGACCGGTCTTTCCGCCGCCCGTCCCGCCTCCGGTGCCGCGGCCGACCCCGGTGCCGCGGCGGGCCGCGCCACCGACGCGATCCTGCGCGACACCCTGCACGGCACGCACCGGGGCGTGGTCGTGGACTCGCCGCCCGGTGCCGGCAAGTCCACGCTCGTGGTGCGGGCCGCGCTCGAACTGGCCGCGGCCGGGCGGCCGCTGATGATCATCGCCCAGACGAACGCGCAGGTCGACGACCTGGTACTGCGGCTCGCCGAGAAGGATCCCGAGCTGTCCGTCGGCCGGCTGCACAGCAGCGACCCCGACCCGTACGACAAGGCCCTCGACGACCTGGCGAACGTGCGGAAGTCCGCGAAGGCGGCCGACCTCGCGGGCCTTTCGGTGGTGGTCTCGACGGCCGCCAAGTGGGCGCACGTCAAAGGTGTGGAGCCCTGGCGGCACGCGATCGTGGACGAGGCGTACCAGATGCGCTCGGACGCGCTGCTCGCGGTGGCCGGTCTGTTCGAGCGGGCGCTGTTCGTGGGCGACCCGGGCCAGCTGGACCCGTTCTCGATCGTCGGTGCGGAGCAGTGGGCCGGGCTGTCGTACGACCCGTCGGCATCGGCCGTGACCACCCTGCTTGCCCACAACCCCGAACTGCCGCAGCACCGGCTGCCGGTGTCCTGGCGGCTGCCGGCCTCGGCCGCGCCGCTCGTCTCGGACGCGTTCTACCCGTACACGCCCTTCCGCAGCGGCACGGACCACGGCGACCGCCGGCTCGGTTTCGCCGTCCCCTCGGACGGTTCGGGTCCCGACCGGGTGATCGACGAGGCGGCGGAGGCGGGCTGGGGCCTGCTCGAACTGCCCGCCCGGCACACTCCGCGGACGGATCCGGAGGCGATCCGGGCGGTCGCCCAGGTCGTGCGCAGGCTGCTGGACCGGGGTGGGGCGGCCACCTCGGAGCGGTCGGCCGATCCGGTGCCGCTGACCGCGGACCGGATCGCCGTCGGCACGGCGCACCGCGACCAGGCCGCCGCCGTCCGGGCCGCGCTGGCCGAGCTGGGGGTCACGGACGTCACCGTCGACACGGCGAACCGGCTGCAGGGACGCGAGTTCGACGTGACGGTGGTCCTGCACCCGCTCTCCGGCCGGCCCGACGCGACGGCGTTCCATCTGGAGACGGGCCGGCTGTGCGTGCTCGCCTCCCGGCACCGACACGCCTGCATCGTGGTGTGCCGGGCGGGCGTGTCCGACCTGCTGGACGACCACCCGTCGACGGAGCCGGTCCAGCTGGGCGTCACGGTCAAGTTCCCGGACGGCTGGGAGGCGAATCACGCGGTGCTGGCGCGGCTGTCGGAGCACCGCGTGAGCTGGCGGCCCTGACCCCGCGGGCGGCGACGGACGGCCGGTGCCCGGCGCGGCCGCCGGCCGTCCGCCTGCGCCCGAGGCCCCCTTGCACCGCCGGAGGACAATGGACGGTGGCCCCTGCCCGAAGCGGGGCCACCAGGACCGTACGAGGAGGAGAAGACATGGCGGAGCCCACGCCGCGTCGGAACGAACCGCGGCTACGCCCCGCGCCCTTGCTCTTCGAGCCGGCGGAGGCAGCCGGCGATCCGGAGCACTTCTTCGACCTGGAGTCGATAGACGACCCGCGGGCCCTGCTGGCGCGGGCCACCGAGCTGACCCAGGCGTTCCGCGCCGCGGCCGACCGTGCCGTGGAGTTCCAGGCCATCGCCGCCGCCCAGCTCGCGGATCCGCGCCGCTTCGACCGGCTCACGAACGCCGCGATCGCCGAGCGCGCCCAGTGGACCGAGGACTACGCGAAGAAGATGGTCGAGTTCGGCCGCGACCTGCTGCGCACCGGCACGGACGGAACCGGCCGCAGCCACGGCCACGGAATCAGCGACCACGCCTGAGCCGGGGGCGCGCGGCACAGCTGCCGCCACGGGGGGTCGCGGACTGCCGGGACCGTCGCGACCCGGGCGGCGCGCGGCACGACCCGCCGGGCGAGGCAGGGCGGGATCGGCACCCCGGCAGCCCGGCCGACCGGAGGGTGCGCAAGGCTGAGTGGCATATGCCAGGCGGGCAAGATACTCCACTCCCCGCCCCCCTGTCCCGAGTTCCGGCAACTCTCCGGAACGGGTTGCTCACCCCCGGTAGATGTATGCGACATGAGCAACACACGGAACCTCGCAGGCACGTCCCCGCACGGCTCCGACGTGGGCGCGCCGTCCCCCGACCGCTTCGACGCCTCGGGCGTCACCTCGGAGGGAGCCGCCTGGCTGGCCTCCGCCGGAACGTATCCGCGCAGCACGCTCGCCCTCTGGGAGGAGCGGCCCACCGCTCCGGTCGTCCTGCCCTGCGGGGCCGCCTTCGACGTGGTCAACGCGCCCGCGATCTTCGGGCGCCGGATGCTCGACCGGCTGTGGGACGAGGGCCCCGGCTCGGGCCCGGTGGCGGCCTTCCGGGGGCGGATGCTGCTCTTCGCCGCGCCCGGCACGGCGCAGCGGCTGCCCTCCCTCCTGGGATGGGAGGACTGGGGTTCCCGGGCGGACGGAGGACCCGGCCGGTGCGGCGCGATCCCGCCGCTGCTCTGCCACGGCACGGGTGACGCCGTGACCGTGCCGGCCCTGCGCCCGGCACCGGCAGGGGACGCCTGCGACCGGCCCGAATCCCGCTGGCTCGTCGCTCCCGACACCGTGCGGCCGTGGCTCCCCGGACCGGAGATCCTGCTCTGGGCGGCCGTCCGCGCGGCCCGGGCGGCGGCCTCGGCGGCGGTGCGGATATCGATTTTTCCTCCCGCCGATCAGGATGCTAAGGTCTACGACGTCAGCAGGCGCCGCTAGCTCAGTTGGTTAGAGCAGCTGACTCTTAATCAGCGGGTCCGGGGTTCGAGTCCCTGGCGGCGCACGTTGGCGATGGCGAGACAAGTTCGCGGAGACGCGAATCTGTCTCGCCATCGTTGTTTTCTCCGCCGCCGCTCCGGCAGCGCCGTCCCGGCGCCGCATGCGGCTCATCCGGGCGTGATCTTCACCGTCCAGGAGCCGGAAGCCGTGCGGTCCTCCACCTCGACCGTGACGTTCTCGCCCGGCACCGTGAAGCGCTCACCGAGTCCGACCGGCGCGTCCGCCAGGGGCGGGTAGACCGAGTCGTTCCAGCAGCCCTCGGAACGGGGATGCGCGTCGAGCACCTCGATGGGGCCGCCGCCGGACTCGGTCTCGCTGCGGACGCGGTACACCAGCACGCCCTGCGTGCACGTCGAGCCGTCGTTCCCCGCCGAGGCCCGCACCTCGATGGCGAGCGCGCTGTCCGGGCCGGTGCGGACCACGGCCAGCTTCGTGCCGTGGCCCGAGCCCAGGGTGTGCGCCCCCAGCCCGAGGGCGGGCGCTCCGGAGCCGATCAGCTGCTCGGAGGAGACGGTCCGCCCGCCGGACCCGACGGGACGCACCCCCGCTCCGAGGGGTGGCCGGTCCGCATCCGGGCCCACCCCGCCCGGGTCGGGCGCCGGGTCGTCCGCGCCCGGGAGCCGGCCGTGCGGCCGGACCGGAGCACCCCCCGCGCCCGACGGCTGCGCCGCATCCACGGGCGGCGGGCCCGCTGCGGCCGACTCCGCCGGCCCCGTGCCCAGCGGTTCGAGGGTGAGGCGGGTGCTGCCCGGACCCTCGACACAGGTGACCTGACGCGGCTCCAGCCAGCCCAGTTTCCACTTGTGCCAGCCGAACAGGTCCGGCGAGAGGCCGAACTGACTGCCCATGAGGTCCCAGTCCCCGACATGGGTGTCCCAGTCGCCCTTGCCGTCCGACGGACGGTGGTAGAGGTCCGGCAGGTCGAAGACGTGGCCGGTCTCGTGCGCGAGGACCAGGCGGTCCGGCGGGTGCTTCTCGAAGACCGTGACCACCCGCCGGATGTCCGTGCCGTCGGCACGCAGCGGGGTGTCGAGATTGACCACTTTCGTCGCGTCGGAGTCCACGCCCGGCGCGTCCGGGTCGGCCACGAAGTAGACGATGTCGTACTGCGAGAAGTCGATCCGGCGGTCGGCCGCCCGGAGCGCGTCCCGGAGGTAGGCGCCGCGGTGGGCGGCGTTCCAGTCGCGTTGTATGGCGTACGCGGCAGCGGGCCTCGGCATCCGGATCCACTGGCGCTGCGGATGCGGCCGCAGGGTGAACTTGCCGTAGGAGGCGCGCTCGAAGAACCGGGTGGTGGCCGGGAAATAGTCGGCGGTGAGTTCCGCGGGTGTGGTCCCGGGGGCCGAATCGGGGAATGAAAGAAACACCATGACCGCGTCGAGGGCGCGGGTGGGGCGCGGATAGGAGGCGTTCCAGGTGTCGACGCCCTCCGAGTGGTGCGCCGGGGTCCGCTTCAGGACGCACGGGGCCGCGAGTGGTTCGGCGAGCGCGGGAGCGGTCACCAGAGAGGTCGCGGCCAGCGCGGTCATCGAGGTGAACGCGGCGGCCGTACTGCGCAACCGGGGCGCCCTGTCACGGGCGAGACCCTTCAGAGCCTCGCGAGTGAGCCCCTTCAGTGGCAGCGGACGCGGCACGTCGACCTCCGGATGCGGTTTTCAGGACACCGCACCCAGCCTGTGGGCTTTTGTAGTACTACGTCCTGTTTGTCTGCACCAGAAGAGTGAGAGTGCTCCGACCGCGACACCCCGAGCACTCACAGAACGTCACAAGCGATCGCCGCAGGAAGGAAGCTGTCCAGGGGCGGGCAGAAACGATCTGCCAGAAGGGGCGGTTGTGCCCGGACACGGGAGAGTGGCTGGAAGGCCTCGGGGCCAACCTCTATGATCGGCACACTTTCCTGCACGGGCCCGGCTTGTGCGGCCGTCCCCCATTCGGCCGAGTATCCCGACAAGACCCATACGAAGAACGAGTGCACTGCGGGAGCGAGCGGTGAGCGGAACGTCCGAAGGGCCGGCGCCCACGGCAGACCTCGTCCGGTCGGCCGTCACGGAGCGTCACATCGATACATCTCCTCGTACGTCCATGTCCCCGCACCCACCGGCCGAGACGCCCCGGCGATCCGCCGCCGGTGAGGTCCGCCACGAGGTGGCCGACCGGCTTCCCGAAGCGCTCGCCGACGGGTCGGCCGGCCCCGAGGCCCCCCTGGTTCCGGACCGGACCTCGGGTGCCGCCTTCGCCGCCGCCCCACTCGCCATGGCCGTCGTCGACCGCGCGGACCAGATCGTCGCCGCCAACGAGAGCCTCGGACTGCTGCTCGGCACCGGCTCGGCCGCCCTCCCCGGGCGGACGGCCTCCGCCCTGGTGAACCTGGCCTCCGACGCCCGCACCTGGCACGCGTACCGCGAGGTGCTGCGCGGCCGGCAGGCGCGCCTGCGCTGCACCCGCCGGATCAAGCACCCCGACGGGCACTCCCTCTGGGTCCAGGTGACCGTGACACCGCTGCCCCGGCAGGAGGCCGTCCTGCTGTCGGTGGCCGACATCAGTGCCCGCCGTGAACTCCAGGCGCGGCTGCGCCACTTGCAGATGCACGACCCCGTGACCCGGCTGCCCAACCGCACGCTCTTCTTCGAGCGCCTCACGGCCGCCCTGGAGGCGGAGGCGTACGAGGAGGGCGGCACCGGCCGGATCGGGCTGTGCTACCTCGACCTCGACGGGTTCAAGGCGGTCAACGACACCCTCGGCCACCGGGTCGGCGACCGGCTCCTCGCGGCCGTGGCGGAGCGACTGACGCGCTGCGCCGAACAGGCGGGCCACGCGCGGGCGGCCACCCCCCTGGTGGCCAGGCTCGGCGGCGACGAGTTCGCGCTGCTCGTCGAGGACTCCACCGGCACCGAACAGCTCGCCGACCTAGCCGAGTCCGTACTGAAGGCGCTGGAGACACCGTTCGACCTGTCCGGGCGCCGGCTGTCGGTGTCCGCGTCGATCGGCGTGGTGGAGCGGCACGCGGCGGGCACGACCGCGACGGGACTGATGCAGGCCGCGGACACGACGCTGTACTGGGCGAAGGCCGACGGCAAATCCCGCTGGACGCTCTTCGACCCGGAGCGCAACGCCCACCGCATGACGCGTCAGGCGCTGTCCTCCACCCTGCGCCCCGCCGTCGACCGCGACGAATTCACCCTCGAATACCAGCCGTTGGTGAGCATGGAGGACGGCGGCGTGCGCGGGGTCGAGGCGCTGGTGCGCTGGAACCATCCGCAGTTCGGCATGCTGACGCCGAATCGGTTCATCGGACTGGCCGAGGAGGACGGCTCGATCGTGCAGCTGGGCCGATGGGTGCTGGCCACCGCCTGCCGTCAGGCCCGGCGCTGGCAGCTGGACCACCCGGACGCGGAGCCCCTCTTCGTCAGTGTGAACGTGGCGGTGCGCCAGGTGTGGGACTCGGACCTGGTCGCGGACGTGGCGCAGATCCTCGCCGATACCGGACTCGCCCCGCATCTGCTGCAGTTGGAGCTGACGGAGTCCGCGGTGATGGGGTCGGCGGGCCGCCCCCTGCAGACGCTCCAGGCGCTCAGCGACATGGGGGTGCGCATCGCCATCGACGACTTCGGCACCGGCTACTCGAACCTGGCCTACCTCAGCCGGCTTCCGGTCTCCGTGCTCAAGCTCGACGGCTCCTTCGTCCGCGGCTTCCAGTACGACACCCTCGACAGCACGGACGGCCGCCCCAACCCCGCCGACGAGGTCATCGTCGAGGCGCTCATCCAACTGGCCCACCGGCTGGGCCTGACGGTGACCGCCGAGTGCGTGGAGACCTCCGACCAGGCCACCCGGCTGCGCGGGATCGGCTGCGACACCGGGCAGGGGTGGCTGTACTCCCGCCCGGTGGCACCGGACCGCATCGCCGAGCTGCTGACCGCGCCCGGGGTTCAGGCCGGCGCCGGCAAACCGTAGGCGTCCGCGATCAGTTCGTACGAGCGCAGGCGCACCTCACCGCTGTGGGCGTTGCCCGTGATCATCAACTCGTCGGCCCCGGTGCGCTTCTGGAGGTCGTCCAGGCCTGCCCGTACCTCGTCGGCGGTGCCGTGGACGACGTTGGCGTTCCAGCTGTCGACGAACTCCCGCTCCATCGGCGAGAAGGCGTACGCCTCCGCCTCCTCGGGCGTCGGCACCAGGCCGGGACGGCCGGTGCGCAGGCGGACCATGTTCAGGGCGGCGGCCAGGACCTGGCGGCGGGCCTCCTTCTCGTCGTCCGTGGCGAGGGCGGAGACCCCGATGAGGGCGTACGGCGCGTCCAGGACCGCGCTCGGCCGGAAGGACTCGCGGTAGAGGTCCAGCGCCGGGACGGTGTTGCGGGCCGAGAAGTGGTGCGCGAAGGCGAAGGGCAGGCCGAGGATGCCGGCCAGGCGGGCGCTGAAGCCGGAGGACCCGAGGAGCCAGACGGGCGGACGGTGCGGGGACTGCACGCCGCCGGGCGAGGTCGCCTGCACCGGGCCGGGGACCGCGTGGATGCGGGCGTACGGGTGGCCGTCGGGGAAGTCGTCGTCCAGGAAGCGGGTCAGCTCCGCGAGCTGCTCGGGGAAGTCGTCGGCGCCCTCGTTGAGCGTGTCCGTGCGGCGCAGGGCCGCGGCCGTCGCGCCGTCCGTGCCCGGGGCGCGGCCGAGACCGAGGTCGATGCGGCCCGGCGCCATCGCCTCCAGCGTGCCGAACTGCTCGGCGATCACCAGCGGTGCGTGGTTCGGGAGCATCACGCCGCCCGAGCCGAGGCGGATGCGGTCCGTGTGGGCGGCCAGGTGCGCGAGGATCACGGCCGGTGAGGACGAGGCCACGCCCGGCATCGAGTGGTGCTCGGCCACCCAGTAGCGGTGGAAGCCGCGGGCCTCCGCGAGGCGGGAGATCTCGACGCTGGTGCGGAGGGCGTCGGTCGCGGTGCGGCCCGCGCCGACGGTGACCAGGTCCAGCACGGAGAGGGGGACCGGGGCGGTGCCCTGTGCCCTGCCTCGGATTTCGTCCGTCTCTGCCACCGGTTTCCTCCTGTGTTCCTGCGTCGCGTGGTCCGCGTCGTACGAACAGGAGGCTGTCCCCGCTTATTCCCCGCCGGGGACGCCGGCCTCGGCGGGGTGAGGGCCGGCGTCGCTGTGATGACCTCGCCACCCCTTCCCGCCCGGGCCCCGCTCCTCGGCCCCGCGGGGGCCGCGGCTTCCGTCCTGCTGTCCCCCCGGGGGGATGTCACGCCTGGATCAGGGGGTGGCGGGTGAAGAGGGTGCCGAGTTCGGGGGCGTTCACGCGGCGGTCCGCCAGGCGCAGGGCCTCCCAGACGGTGACCTGGTTGGCGGTGAGCACCGGCTTGCCCAGGGCCGCCTCCAGGGCGGGGAGGTGGGAGGCGGTGTGCAGGGCGGTGTCGGGCAGGAGGACGGCGTCCGCGTCGGGATGGTCGCCCTCGCGTGCGAGGGCGAGGATCTCGGCCTCGCCCCAGGTGCCGACCTCCGCAGCGGTGACGATCCCCGAGCCCCGCACGGAGACGACGTCGATGTCCGCGTCCCTCAGGAAGGAGGCGAAGAGCGCCGCGACGTCCTCCGGGTAGGTCGCCGCGACGGCCACCCGCCGGGCGCCGATCTCCCGTACCGCGTGCGCGAAGGCGAAGGAGGTGGAGGAGGCGGGCAGCCCTGCCGTCCGGGCCAGGCCGCGGATCTGCTCGTGGGCACCCTCCCAGCCGTACACGAAACTGCCGCTGGTGCACGCCCACACCACCGCCTCGGCGCCGGACAGCCGCAGTTCCTCCACGCCCGCCGCGAGCCGGGCCGCGGAGCCCATCTCCAGCAGCGCGTCGACGCGGTGGGCGTCCTCGCCGATGTCCGTGTGGACGAGCGGAAGGCGGATGTCACTGCCCAGGAGCTGCTCCATGCGCGGATAGTCGTCCTCGGCCGAGTGGCCCGGGTAGAGGAATCCGAGTGCGGTCATGCCCAACCTTCCTGTTCTTCCGGCAGTACGGGCCGCTGCCGCGCGGACTGGTCGATCAGCCGCTGGTAGGGCCCCACTGCCCGGGTACCCAGATGGCGCAGGGCCGCCCACATCGTGACCTGGTTGGCCGAGATCACCGGCACGCGCAGCTCGGCCTCCAGCTGCGGGATGACGTCGTAGGTCGCCAGGTTGGTGCAGCTGATGAAGAGCGCGTCCGCGGTGCCGCCGGCCGCCCGGCGGGCCATGTCGACGACGTCCCGGTACGGGACCTTCCAGATGTGCCTGGTCAGGCCCATGAAGGCCCGCCCGGTGACCTGGATGCCCGCCTCGGCGAGGTACTCCTCCAGGGACTGGGTGACGGACACGGTGTACGGGGTGACCAGCGCGATCCGGCGCGCGCCCAGCTCCGCCAGCGCCTGCACGAGAGCACCCGAGGTGGTGAGCGACGGGACCGCGCCGGCCCGCGTCATCGCCGCGCACATCGCCCGCTCGCCGGGGATCCCGCCCACGAAGCTGCCCGAGGTGCACGCGTACGCGACGACCTCGGGTGCGACCGCGTTGAGCGCGCGCACCGCCTCGCCCAGCGTCTCGTGCTCGGAGACCAGCCGGGCCAGGTCCAGGCTGACCTCGACCGGCACGAACGGGGTCCGGGTCAGGTGCAGCGAGACGTCGTCCGGGACCCAGCGCCACAGCTCGCGGTCGAGAGCGAAGTCGAAGGGGGCGACGACACCGACACCGCGCTGAGCTCGCGGTCCGCCGAGAAAGGAGACGTCCATGGCAGGCACCGGCCTCACTGAGGGAAACGGGTGAGCAACGGACCGTACAGGGGCCCGTGTTGACGAAGGTAGGTTCGGGTGCGAGCGTGGTCAATCCGCGCATCTCAGACGGCTTCGGCCGCCTTCCCTCCCAGAGAAGCGGACCCGCATTGCGAAACGGTTTCCCGTCGATGTCCGACGACCGGTCCGGGCCGACCCTGCTCGTCCTGGACGCCGAGCCGCTCCCCCGCCTCGGCAGTCTCACCGGCCGGGTGCGGATCGAGCACGCCGACGAGTCCACGCTGGCCGAGCGGCTGCCGGCCGCGGACGTGCTGCTGGTGTGGGACTTCACCTCGCACGCCGTGCGCCGTGCCTGGCCGGGCGAGGGCCCGCGGCCGCGCTGGGTGCACACGGCGAGTGCCGGTGTGGATCACCTGATGTGCCCCGAACTCGCCGCCTCCGACACGGTGGTGACCAACGCACGGGGGATCTTCGACCAGCCGATCGCCGAGTACGTCGCCGCGCTGGTCCTGGCGATGGCCAAGGATCTGCCGCGCACGTGGGAGCTGCAGCGCGGGCGGGAGTGGCGCCACCGCGAGTCGCAGCGGGTGTCGGGCACCCGCGCGTGCGTGGTGGGTTCCGGCCCGATCGGGCGGTCCATCGCCGCCACGCTGAAGGCGCTCGGCATCACGACGGCCCTGGTCGGACGCACCCCGCGGACGGGTGTCCACGGCCCGGACGACCTGGACCGGCTGATGGCGCGGGCCGACTGGGTGGTGTCCGCGGCGCCGCTGACGGAGGCCACGCACGGGATGTTCGACGCGCGGCGCTTCGGGGTGATGCAGCCGTCGGCGCGGTTCGTCAACGTGGGGCGCGGTCAGCTCGTCGTCGAGGAGGCCCTCGCCGAGGCGCTGACGAAGCGGTGGATCGCGGGTGCGGCGCTGGACGTCTTCGAGCACGAGCCGCTCGGCCCGGACAGCCCGCTGTGGGATGTCCCCGGGCTGATCGTCTCGCCGCACATGAGCGGGGACACCGTGGGCTGGCGGGACGAACTGGGCGCCCAGTTCGTGGAGTTGTTCGGCCGCTGGGAGAGCGGAAGACCACTGACGAACGTGGTCGACAAGCAGCGCGGGTACGTTCCCGGGCACTGACACCCGCGCAGGGCACTGACTCCTTGGAGGGGCGGATGACCGAGCTCACCGAGCTGACCGCGGTACAACTCGTCGACGGCTACCGCAAGGGCGAATTCAGTCCGGTGGACGCGACCCGCGCGGCCCTGGACCGGGCCGAGCGCGTCCAGCCCGCCGTGAACGCCTTCGTCCGCGTCGACGCGGACGAGGCCCTGGCGCAGGCCGGCCGGTCGGCGGACCGCTGGCTGCGCGGGGAGCCCACGGGTCTCCTCGACGGTGTCCCGGTGACCGTCAAGGACATCATCCTGCAGCGCGGCGGCCCGACGCTGCGCGGCTCCAGAACCGTTGACCCGAGGGGCCGTTGGGACGAGGACGCGCCGTCGGTGGCGCGGATGCGGGAGCAGGGCGCGGTCTTCCTCGGCAAGACGACGACGCCCGAGTTCGGCTGGAAGGGCGTCACGGATTCCCCGCTGTCCGGGGTGACCCGCAATCCGTACGACGTGTCGCGCACCGCGGGCGGCTCCAGCGGCGGCAGCGCGGCGGCCGTGGCCCTGGGCGCGGGCCCCCTGTCGCTCGGTACGGACGGAGGCGGCAGCGTCCGCATCCCGGCGGCGCTCTGCGGGATCTTCGCGCTGAAGCCGACGTACGGGAGGGTGCCGCTGTATCCGGCGAGCGCCTTCGGGACGCTCGCGCACGTCGGCCCGATGACCCGGGACGCGGCGGACGCGGCCCTGCTGCTGGACGTGATCAGCGGCCCGGACGTGCGCGACTGGTCCGGCCTCGGGCCGGCGGCCGGGTCGTTCACCGCGGCGCTGGAGGGCGGGGTGCGGGGGCTGCGGGTGGCGTACTCGCCGTCGCTGGGCGGGCAGGTCGCGGTCCGCCCGGCCGTGGCGGCCGCGGTGCGGCGGGCGGTGGAGCGGCTGGCGGATCTCGGTGCGTACGTCTCGGAGGCCGACCCGGACTTCACGGACCCGGTCGAGGCGTTCCACACGCTCTGGTTCAGCGGGGCGGCCCGGGTGACCCAGCGGCTGGGTCCCCGGCAGCGGGAGTCCCTTGACCCGGGCCTGCGGGAGATCTGCGCGCGGGGCGCCCGGCTGAGCGCGCTGGACTATCTCGCCGCCGTCGACGTCCGCATGGAGCTGGGACGCCGGACGGGGCTGTTCCACGCGTCGTACGACGTGCTGGTGACGCCGACGCTGCCGCTGACCGCGTTCGAGGCGGGCGTGGAGGTCCCGAAGGGGTCGGGGCACCGCCGCTGGACGGGCTGGACCCCCTTCACGTATCCGTTCAACATGACGCAGCAGCCCGCGGCATCCGTGCCCGTGGGGACGGATGCCGACGGCCTCCCGATCGGCCTGCAGATCGTGGCCGCCCGCCACCACGACGACGTGGTCCTGCGGACGGCGCACGCTCTGTACGGGGCGGGCGCGGCCGGCGTCGCGCCGCCGGTCCCGCCGGACGCTAGGCCCGCCGGAAGCTGAGGGACTCCCCCAGGGCGCCGGAGCGCCACAGGTCGTTGCAGGCGTCGGCCATCGCGTCGAGCCCGTCCACCACCTGCCCCCAGACGATGCCGGGCACCCAGCCCACGTCCCCGTTGAGCAGCAGGTTGTTGCGCTCGTAGAACAGGGCGAGGTCGACGACCGTGGTGCCCGGCCGGTGTTCGGTGTCGTAGCCGTACGCCTTGGTGCCCAACTCGGCCCCCGCGAAGGCGAAGTAGCACAGGTCGCCGGGTATGGGCGTGATGGTGGGATTCTCCAGGGGTGGTTCCTGGGCCGCGAAAGGCGGGAAAAGGGCGTAGATCTCGTTGCGTGCGTATTTCGCGTGGTAGACGTCGCCGCTCAACGGCAGGGCGCCCCACACCGCCGCGCAGGTGATCGGGGCCCGGTCGTCGAGGAGTTTCGCCGTGCAGTGGACACCCCGCTTGAGCAGGGAGACTTCGATGTAGCGATCAGCCATGCACTCCATGGTCCCGCCGCGGTCAAGAGCGCCTCGGTGCGCCCGGGGCCGAAATTCATCCGAATAACACGTGTCGTCTCGGGTAGCTGCGCCGCCATGGCTCCACCACTTGGGAACGACGCTCAGGACGCAGACATAAGAAAACCCAGCCGGCGGTCGCTGCTCACGGGTGCTTCGGCGCTCGGCGCGATCGCCGCGCTGGGTGCCGCCGGCTGCAGCCGGGTGGCCACGGCTTCCACCACCGGGGGCGGTGATCTCCTCGACCGGCTGAAGGCCCAGGGCGTCGTACGCCTCGGGATCGCGGGGGAGATCCCCTTCGGCTACATCGACAGGAACGGCGAACTGACCGGTGAGGCACCGGAGTTGGCCAAGGCCGTCTTCAAGAGGCTCGGCATCGACCGGGTCCAGCCCGTGCCGACCGAGTTCGGCTCCCTCATCCCGGGGCTCAACTCCCAGCAGTTCGACGTCGTTTCGGCGGGGATGTACATCAACCCGGAACGCTGCGAGCAGGTCATCTTCTCCGACCCGGACTACCAGATGCTGGACGCGTTCATCGTCCGCAAGGGCAATCCGAAGGGGCTGCACGACTACAAGGACGTCGTCGAGAAGAAGGCCAGGTTCGCCACCGGCACCGGCTACGCGGAGATCGCGTACGCCGTCGAGGCCGGTTACAAGGAGAGCGACATCCTGATCGTGCCGGACCAGGTGGCCGGTCTGAACGCGGTGGAGGCGGGCCGCGTCGACGTCTTCGCCGGTACCGCCCTCACCGTGCGCGAAGTGGTCAAGAAGTCGGGGAAGACGGAGAGCACGAAGCCCTTCGCCCCGCTGGTGAAGGGCAAGCCGCACGTGGACGGCGGCGGCTTCGCCTTCCGGCCGACGGAGACGAAGCTGCGGGACGCGTTCAACGCGGAGCTGCGGAAGCTGAAGGCGAGCGGCGAGCTGTTCCGCATTCTCCGGCCGTTCGGTTTCACCAGGGCCGAGATGACCGACATGACCGCGAAGGAGCTCTGCCGCGGATGACATCGGGACTCTGGGAACTCGTACTCAAGGGGATCTGGACCACCGTCCAGCTGCTGGTGCTCAGCGCGCTGCTGGCCGCGGCGGTCTCCTTCACCGTGGGCATCGCGCGCACCTCACGGCTGTGGATCGTCCGCTTCCTGGCGGGCTTCTACACCGAGGTGTTCCGGGGCACCTCGGCACTCATCATGATCTTCTGGGTGTTCTTCGTGCTGCCGCCGGCCTTCGGCTGGCAGCTCGTGCCGCTCTGGGCGGGCACGCTCGCGCTCGGCCTCACCTACGGCGCGTACGGCGCCGAGGTGGTGCGCGGCGCCCTGAACTCCGTCGACCCGGCGCAGCGCGAGGGCGGGATCGCCCTCAGCTTCACTCCGTGGCAGCGCATGCGGCTGATCCTGCTGCCGCAGGCGGTGCCGGAGATGATGGCGCCCTTCTCGAACCTGCTGGTGGAGCTGTTGAAGGGCACCGCGCTGGTCTCGGTCATGGGCATGGGCGACCTGGCGTTCAGCGGCAACCTGGTGCGGCTCGCGCTGCAGGAGAGCGCGGAGATCTACACGTACATCCTGCTCATCTACTTCGTGATCGCCTTCCTGCTCACCCGCGTCATGCGCGGCCTGGAGCGGCGGCTGAAGGCGGGGCTCGGCCGCGCGCCGCAGCCCCGGAGCAGGTGGGCGCTCCGGCGTGACGCGGCGGACACCGCGACCGCCGGTGCCGGCGTCGGGGTCGGGGGTGCGCGATGAAGTGGGACTGGAGCGCGGTCGGCGACTTCATGCCGCAGTTCCGGGAAGGCCTGCTGGTCACCCTGCAGGCGCTGGTGCTCGGCTCGCTGATCTCCTTCGCCCTCGGCCTGGTGTGGGCGCTGCTGATGCGGACGCCGTCCCGCTGGGTGCGCTGGCCGGTGGGTGTCGTCACGGAGTTCGTCCGCAACACCCCGCTGCTGGTGCAGCTGTTCTTCCTCTTCTATGTGCTGCCCGAGTGGGGAGTCACCTTTTCCGCGCTGACCACCGGTGTGGTCGCGATCGGGCTGCACTACTCGACGTACACGATGCAGGTCTACCGGGCCGGTATCGAGGGAGTGCCCGCCGGCCAGTGGGAAGCGGCCACGGCACTCAATCTGCCCCGCACGCGCACCTGGACCGCGGTGATCCTGCCGCAGGCGATCCGCCGGGTGGTGCCCGCGCTGGGCAACTACGTCATCTCGATGCTCAAGGACACGCCGCTGCTCATGGCGATCACGGTCCTGGAGATGCTCGGCGAGGCACGGCTGTTCTCCCAGGAGCACTTCCAGTTCACCGAGCCCCTGACGGTCATCGGCGTGGCCTTCATCCTCATTTCCTATCCGGCTTCCCTCCTCATGCGAGCCCTGGAGCGACGTCTTGTCCGCTGACACCAATCCCGCCCACACCGCCGAGGACGCCCGCTCGACGGTCAATCCGCCGGTGGACGGCAGCGAGCTGATCCGCTTCGACAAGGTCACCAAGCGGTTCGGGGACAACACCGTCCTCGACGGGCTCGACTTCTCCGTCGACTCGGGCAAGCACGTCACGCTGATCGGCCCGTCCGGCTCCGGCAAGACGACGATCCTGCGGCTGCTGATGACGCTGACCAGGCCCGACGAGGGCACCATCAGAGTGGGCGGGGACTACCTGACCCACGAGGAGAGGAACGGCAGGCTGGTCCCGGCCGGCGAGAAGCACGTCCGCGAGGTCCGCAAGAACATCGGCATGGTGTTCCAGCAGTTCAACCTCTTCCCGAACATGAAGGTGCTGCGCAACATCACCGAGGCTCCGGTCACCGTCCTCGGCATGTCCCGGGACGCGGCCGAGGAGCGGGCCCGCGAGCTGCTCGACCTGGTCGGGCTGACCGAGCACCTCGACAAGTACCCCAGCCAGCTCTCGGGCGGCCAGCAGCAGCGGGTGGCGATCGCCCGGGCCCTGGCCATGCGCCCCCAGGTGCTGCTCCTGGACGAGGTGACATCCGCGCTCGACCCCGAACTGGTCGCGGGTGTCCTGGACGTGCTGCGGGACATCGCCCGCACCACCGACATCACGATGCTCTGCGTGACACACGAGATGAATTTCGCCCGTGACATCTCCGACCAGGTACTGATGTTCGACGCCGGCCGGATCGTCGAAGCCGGCTCCCCGGAGAAGATCTTCAGCGACCCGGAGCACGACCGGACACGGGAATTCCTCAGCGCGGTCCTCTGACTACGCGGTGTGAACGCGGCAACCGCGAGGTCCCGGCCCTGTCGCATGCCCCGCGCGGAATGACGGAGGCATATGCCAGAGTGGCGCGTTCCTGCTGAGCGGCGGGAACGCGCCATTCATCTCGCCAACGGACGCCCCGGACAAGCGCTTTGACGGTTATCGTGGAGCGAGCCCGCCGTCCGGGCTCGTGCCGTCCAGACGGGCCGAAAAGCGCAGGGGGAAACCGTGGCGCTGATGAACGAGCCGACCGCACCGCACCACTCGGCACAGGACGCCCTCCGCGTCCTGGAGACGGTGGCGGGGCACACGACCGGTATCACCGACATCCAACTACTCGCCCGCCGGACCGGCCTCGGCACGGAGCGCCTGACCACGCTCCTGCGGATGCTGCGCCGTGAGGGGTACGTCGAGCAGGTCACCGACGGTGCGTACGTCGCCGGCGCCGCCCTCGGCAGGCTCAACTCCGCGCACGGCCGCGACCAGGCCCTGCGGGAGAAGCTCCAGCACACCCTCGACCGGCTGCGCGACTCGCTGGGCGCCGCCGTCTACATCAGCCGGTACATCGACGGCGAGGTGCACGTCACCCAGTGCGCCGAGGGGCCGGCGACGCCCGCGGTCAACGAGTGGGTGGACTTCCGCTCCTCCGCCCACGCCAGCGCGGTCGGCAAGAGCCTGCTGGGCCAGCTGGACCTGAACGGGCGGCGCGACCACCTCTCCCGCCACAAGATGGCCCGCCTGACCTCGCGCACGATCACCAGCGAGCGGGTGCTGCTCAGCCGGCTGGACGCCCAGCCGCCCACGGTGCCGGTGCTCGACCTCCAGGAGTACGCGGTCGGCACGGTCTGCGCGGCCGTCCCCATCACCGCGGGATCGTCGGTCGGCTGCCTCGCACTGTCCCTGCCGGTCGAGCATGCGCACCGGCTGCGCCGGGCCGCGGACACCCTCAACCGGGGAGCCGCCCCGGTGCTGCTCTCGCTGGCCATCTGACCTCCGGGCCCCGGCCGCCCGGCCCGTCGCCGGGTGGTCGGAACCACCCCCGGGGACCGGGTATTATTTTTCATGTCGCCGCCCCGCGAGAGCGGGAGGCGAGAGTCATGCGCCGCTAGCTCAGTTGGTTAGAGCAGCTGACTCTTAATCAGCGGGTCCGGGGTTCGAGTCCCTGGCGGCGCACGTCGACGATGGCGAGGCGGAATCGCGGAAACGCGAGTCCGCCTCGCCATCGCTGTGTCCGCCGCCGGACGGTGCGGACTCACCCTCGCAGATAGGCCAGCACCGCCAGAACCCGGCGATGGGTGTCCTGTGCCGGGGGCAGGTCCAGCTTTCCGAGGATGTTCCCGATGTGCTTGCCCACGGCGGCCTCGGTGACGACCAGCTGCCGGGCGATCGCCCCGTTCGACTTCCCCTCCGCGACCAGCCCCAGTACCTCCCGTTCGCGGGGTGTCAGGGCCGCCAGCGGATCACGCCGCCGCCGCAGCAGCTGCCGTACGACCTCGGGGTCGACGACCGTACCGCCCGCCGCGACCCGTTCCACCGCCCCCGCGAACTGCTCGACCTCCCCGATCCGGTCCTTGAGCAGATAGCCGACGCCGGTGCCGTCCCCGGTGTCGAGGAGCTCGGCGGCGCAGGCGCGCTGGACGTACTGGCTCAGCACCAGGACCGGCAGCGCGGGGTCGTCCGTGCGCAGGTCCAACGCCGCCCGCAGCCCCTCGTCCTGCAGCGTCGGGGGCATCCGTACATCGGTGACGACGAGGTCGGGCGCGTGCGCGCGCACCGCGCGCCGCAGGGCGTCCGCATCCCCGACCGCGGCGACCACCTCGTGTCCGAAGCGGGTCAGCACCCCCACGAGCCCCTCGCGCAGCAGCACGCTGTCCTCGGCGAGCACGACTCTCAGCGGGGCAGGCACGGTATCTCCAGGCTCAGGACGGTCGGCCCGCCGGCCGGGCTCGTGACGGTCAGTGTCCCATCGAGAACCGCGAGCCGGTCGGCGAGTCCGGTGAGCCCCGAGCCGTGCGCCGGGTCGGCCCCGCCCCGCCCGTCGTCCCACACCTCCACCCGCAGCCGGCCCGCCGCGTGGTGTCCGGTGACGCGGGCCCGCCCGGCCCCGCTGTGCCGGCCGACGTTCGCGAGCGCCTCCCGCACCGCGAAGTACGCGGCCGACTCCACCGACTCGGCGAACCGCGGCAGTTCGACGGCCACCTCCACGGGCACGGCGGACCGGTCCGCGGCGTCCGCGACGGCGTCCCCGAGCCCGTGGTCGGCGAGGACCTGTGGATGGATGCCGTGGATCAGCTCACGCAGCTCGCCGAGGACCCGGCCGGTCTCCCCGTGGGCGGCGGCGAGCCGGCCGGCCAGTTCCGGGGGCGCGTCGAGGCGCAGCAGCCCCAGGTTCATGCTCAGCGCCACCAGCCGTTGCTGTGCCCCGTCGTGCAGGTCCCGCTCAATCCGCCGTCGCTCCGCGTCGAAGGCGGCCACCAGCCGGGCCCGGGACCGGGTCACCTCCGCCAGCCGCTGCTCCGCCTCGCGCGGGGCGAGCAGCAGCCGCGCGAGTGCGGCGCGGACCCGTGCGTACCGGTCGAGGGGCCACAGCAGGAGCGGCAGGAGTACGGCACCCGCGGCGGCGCAGACCGTGGCCCCGGCGAAGGAGTCGACGAGCCACAGCTTGGCGACGCGGGTCTCGCCGCCGTGGAGCGCGAGGAGCGCGGGCGCCGCGAGCAGGGCGCCGGGGAGGGCGAGCGCTCCGGCCAGGACGAGCAGGTCGAGCGGCCACAGGACGAGGGCGAGCAGCACCGTGTACGCCAGTTCGCGCCAGGTCGCCTGCTCGGTCAGCCGCAGCCGGGCCCAGGCGGCGAGGCCCGGCTCGTCCGGGGTGCGGTGCGGGCTCTCCCGGGCCGGCGCGGGGGCGGGGTCCGCCAGCCGCAGCCGCCGGCGCTCCAGGGTCCCGACGGGTACGCCGGACAGCGCGAGCAGCACCAGCAGGGGCAGCCCCACGAGGAGCGGGGTGAGCGCGGCGCCGGCGACGGCGAGCACGAGCAGGCACCCGAGGAGCGGTACGCCGACCAGCACACCGGTGACGAGATAGGCGACCGCGCGTGCCGGGCCCCGGCGAAGGCTGCTGATCATGCGCCCACGGTAGGCGGCACCGGAAGCCGGAAACCATCCCCGCAGCGGGTGTGCCGGTGGTGGGGCCAGGCCCACCATCCGGTCCCGCGCCGAGGCAGCAGGGGCCGGACCGGCTTCCCTCGGCGGAGCGGGGCGGGCTCCCCCGAAGCCCGGCTATCCGCTCAGGAGTTCCTCGCGGCCGTGTGCCCGGTACTCCGCCTCCAGGCCTTCCAGGTCGGTGGTGCGCAGGCGGCGGTAGGCGCTCTCCCCCGGGGGCCGCCACCAGACGGGGTCCGGGCACCGGAAGCCCTCCCGCCGCAGCCCCGCCCGGTGGATCTTGTTGGTGGCGGTGACCGGCACCCGGTCCACGGGCCGGACGAAGCGGGGCGCCATCTTCGTGCCGAGGTCCGGCTGGGCGAGCAGGAACTCGGCGAAGTCGAGCGGGTCGAAGGTGGCGGCGCCGCGGCGGAGGGCGAGCGTCGCCATGACCTGGTCGCCCGCCACCGGGTCCGGCACCGCGTAGACCGCGACGGCCGCGGCGTCCGGGTACCGGGCGAGGATGTTCTCGATCATCGCCGCGGCGAGGTTCTCGCTGTCGACGCGCAACCGGTCGTCCGAGCGGCCCGCGAAGTACAGGAAACCGTCCGCGTCGCGGTAGAAGAGGTCGCCCGTCCAGTACCAGCCGTCGTGCCGCCGGGCCCGGTCCGCCTGCGGGTTGCGCCAGTACCCCTCGAAGGAGTTGGGGCCCCGGTTCACCAACTCGCCTATGGCGGCGGCACCGTTGAGCAGCCGGCCGTCGTCGGCGAACTCGGCCGCCGGGCACTCCTCGCGGGTGGCCGGGTCGACCACCGCGAGGTCGTCGCCGGGTGCCGCCCGGCCGATGGCACCCGGCGGGGCGCCCGGCGTCCGCTGGATCGCCGCGCCGCCCTCCGAGGATCCGTAGCCCTCCACGAGCCGTACGCCGAAGCGCTGTTCGAAGGCGGCCGCGTCGACGGCGCCCGCCTCCGTGCCGAAGCCCAGGCGCAGCGGGTGGTCGCGGTCGTCGGGGCGGGCCGGTGTGGCCAGGAGGTACTGGACGGCCCGGCCCACGTAGGTGAAGTAGGTGGCTCCGCAGGCCCGTACGTCGTCGAGGAAGCCGGACGCGGAGAAGCGCCGCCGCAGGGCGATGCCGGCGCCGGCGGCGAGCGCGGGCGCCCAGTCCGCGATCACCGCGTTGCCGTGGAACATCGGCATGCAGATGTAGTGGACGTCGTCGGGACGCACCCCGAAGTGGTCGGCGAGCGAACGGCCGGCGGCCGCGAGGCGCCCCTGGGTGCAGACCGCGGCCTTCGGCGCGCCGGTGGAGCCGGAGGTGAAGTAGAGGAGGAGGCGGTCGGACGGGGCGGCCGAGGAGGCGTCGGGCTCGGCGCCCTCGTAGGGGGCGAGCAGGCCGGTGTAGGCCTCGGTGCCGGTCACCAGGACGCGGACGCCGGGCAGTTCGAGGCCGTCGAGCAGGGGCAGGTGCGCCTGCTCGGTGATCAGCACGCGGCAGTCGGTGTGGCGGATGTCGCGGGCCAGTTCGGGTCCGCGCCGCGTGGGGTTGATTCCGGCGACTGCCGCGCCGGCGAGGGCGGCCGCGCTCAGCCACAGGGGGTACTCCGGGGTGTTGTCGAGCAGCACGCCCAGATGCGGTTCCGCGCCCGGCGGCAGCAGCCCGGCCAGCAGGGCGGCTCGCGCCGCCGCGCCCGTGGCCAGCTGGTGGTGGGTGAGCACGCGGCCCTCGAACCACAGTCCCGGCCGGTGGTCCTGCCACCGGTCCCGTACGAGTTCCGCGACGGTACGCCCCATGGACCCCATGGCAGCGCACCATAACTGACGATGCGTCAGATGACGATGCCCGTGACGACGACGGAGCGGGCGACAGCCCTCACCAGTTCTCGAGCATCACCTTGGCCAGCACCACGCCCCCCGCCGCGAGCACCGCGAGGCCGAACACCGTGACGAACATGTCCTTGCCGGGCTGGGGTTCGGAGGCAGTGGCCCTGTCCGGCTCGTCGCCCGCGTAGTAGACGAGCGTCTCGTCGCCCGCGTCCCGGCTCACAGGCCCCCCGCTCTCCTTGAAGCGGACGGCCCGGCCGTCACCCGTGGTGAAGTCGTACTCGTGCCACTGGATGCGCCGCGCCACGTTGTTGACCATCTGGACGGTGACCCAGGCGCGCACCACCCGGGCCCGCGCGGTCAGTCCGCTCTCCCAGGCCGCGCGCCGCTCCCGGGTCCGGCGCACGAGCCCGTACGCGGCCCAGACCGCCAGCAGGATCAGCAGCGGGAAGAAGATGTGGAAGACGAAGTCCATGCGGTGCGTACCCCCGTACGTCGGAAAGAGATCCACGTGGGGCGTGGCCGCGGTCGGTCACGGCGGACGCGGACCCCCCCCGAACGGTGTCGGGGGGATGGTACCCGGTGCGGGTTACGAGGTGGCGTCCGCGCAAGCGTAGAAAGCGTTCTC
>NZ_JBVHPY010000011.1:127906-196575 GCF_055567695.1 Streptomyces sp. NPDC026417 | reverse complement strand
GTGTTTGCTGGGGGTTTGTGGAGCGCTTTTCGGGTGGGGCCCCCGGGCGGGGCCTAGGGGGGTTGGTGGGGTCGTTGTCCCCTCCTCCTCCCCCCCCCCCCCCAAAACCCCCCCCCCCCCCCCCCCCCCCCCCCCCCCCCCCCCCCACGCGGACCCTACCCGAGCGTTGTCGGGAGCATGGCACCCGGTGCGGGTCAGAAGGTGACGTCCGAGCAGGCGTAGAAGGCGTTCGCCGTGTCGGCGACCGTCCACACCGCGAGGATCACGTGGTGACCGCTCCGGCCGCCGGGGATCGTCCCGCTGTGCGAGAGCGTGGAGGGCGGGCGCTGGTTGTTGTAGGGGACGGTGAGGAACGGCGTGGTGTCCAGGTCCGAGCGGCTGAGCGCGTGGTTCTGGTTCCATCCGCTCTTGGTGATGTAGTACTTGAAGTCGGTCGTGGCGTGCATGGCCGTGAACTGCCACCGGAAGGTGTAGCTCTGGCCGCCGGTGACCCTGGTCGTCGGCCAGGCGCCGCCGCCCGGCTTCGTCGGCTGGTTGAGCGCGCCGAAGTTGGCGTGGTTCGCCGAGCAGATCTGGCCGTCGGCCGGTCCGCTCGCGGGGAAGCCCTTGGGGCCCTCGACGCTCTGCGGCTCCCACTGGATGTCACCGCAGCCGGTCACGGTGCCGTTCTGGCAGAGCTTCTGCCGGCTGACGGGGAGGTCGGTGTAGCCGTGGCCGCTGGCACCGCCGCTGGAGAGCACCAGCGTCCCGGCCGTGGCGAGACAGACCACGCCCGCGTACCACTTCGCCTTTTTCTTGGTCGTCCGTATTCGCATGCTGCCGCTCCTGGAGAACGTGGGGGAGGTTCCGTGAGCCGTACGCGCGCACCGCGGTATTCAGGTCTAGACCAAGTCCCAGATTATTGCCGGTAGTTGAACATGTCCATACCAATCACGGCGGCAGTTCCCGGTGCTCCGCCGCACCGGGCGCCGTGCGGCTCAGGTCGCGTCCGCCGTGCGCCCCGTGCAGAACGCCACCGTCAAGTCCTTGACCAGGGCCTTGCGTTCGTAGTCGTCGAGTTCGACCAGGCCGCGCATCGTGAGCCGGGTGACCGTGTCCTCCACGGAGTCGACGACGGAGGTGAGCACGGTGTCGCGGTGCTGGGCGTCCAGCGCGGCGATCCGGCGGCGCTGCATCCGGGAGGCGACCTCGGGCGCGTACTCGACACGCGTCGGCTGCACCGAGAACACCTCCAGACCGACCGGTGCCGTGTCCGCGGCCACCAGCCGGGTCAGCGCGTCCCCGACCGCCTCGGTGTTGCGCAGCGTCGCACCGTCCTTGCCGAGCCCGCCGCGAAGCCCCGCCTGCGGGTCGGCCGGCAGCCGGGAGAGGACCCGGGCCAGCGCCGCCTCCACGCACTCGCGCAGGTACGCCTGGTGGTCGTCGACGCCGAGCGCGGCGCGCGCGGTGTCCTTGACCCGCCACACCACGAGCACCACCACCCGCAGCGCGACCCCGTTCGCGTCGACCGCGGACATCGGCTCGCTGCGCCAGTGCCGCAAGCGCACGTCGATCCGGCGGCGCAGCACCAGCGGGTTGACCCACATCAGACCGGTGCGCCGGACCGTGCCCCGGTAGCGCCCGAACAGGCCGAGCACCCAGGCCCGCCCGGCACGGCCGCGGGCCAGGCCGCCGAAACCGAACAGGCCGAGCGCCCCGGCCCCGGCGTACCCGGCCCACTGCGCGGGACCGAGCCCCGCGCCGGCGACGCCGGGGAACAGCGACGCCGGCACCGCGGCGGCGGGCAGCACTCCCGCCCACCAGGAGGTGACCAGGCAGCCGGCCACCCCGCACACCCCGGCCAGCACCCCCGCCGCTCCCGGCAGCACCCGTGCCGGGCGTTCCGCCAGTTCGGGGTCGATCTCGGGGACCGGCCGGGCCGGGACGGGTGCGGGGCGCCGGACCCGCGGCTGTTCGCCCGTACCGCGGCGGCGGCCCACCACGGCGGGCGCCACCGGTACCGAGACCGGGTGGGGGTCGTCGCGGAAGAGCAGATGGACGGGGATCTCGGTGGTCGCCTCGTTGTGGATGAGCCGGGCCGGACGCAGCACGGCCTCGGCCGCCGCCTCCAGCGGGCCGGACGGCGTCCCCTCGGACTCCGGGGTGTGAGAAGTCGTCGTAGTCATACGTGCCTCCATGCCTCCGCGCCTGGAAGTGTTGTCACGAGATGTGCCGGTACGTCGCCGCAGCGGCGCAGGGGTGCGCCCGTACGGATGCCGCCGCACCGGCGCGGTGGTGCGCCGGCGCCCGGGCCGGCGCACGGTTGCGTGGCGAGTGGTGCGTCGTGCGTGGTGCCTCAGGAGAAGAGCCGCCGCCAGGTCTCCGGTCCCGGATAGCCGTCGGCGGCGCCGCCCCGCCAGCCCTGGGCCCGCTGGAAGGCCTCGACGTTGCGCCGGTCCGCCTCACTCCAGCGCGGGCCGGGCCCCCGCGTGTAGTGCGTGCCGAACCCCTTCTCGACCAGCCGCTTCCCGAGCCGCGTGACGTACACGTTGTCCGCCCCGGGACGGAACATCGCGCGGCCCGGATAGCCGGGCACCCCGTGCGAGGAGGGGTCGGAGCCGACGGGCCCGGGGCTCCCGGCCGCCGGGATGTCCTTGCCCCGCTTCTGCACCAGGTACGACCAGGTCGTCGGCCCCGGCAGCCCGTCGGCGTCCGCCCCGCTCCAGCCCTGGGCGCGCTGGAAGGCCTGCGTGGCGCGCCGGTCCGCGTCCGACCAGCGCGGGCCCGGACCGGTGGTGTAGAAACGGGCGCCGCCCCGCGCCACCAGGAGTTGGCCCAGCCGGGTGACATGGGCGTTGTTCGCGCCCGGGCCGAAGTACCCGGCACCGGGGAAGCGCGAGGCCTCCCCGTCCGGGCCGCCGGACCCCCCGCCGTCCGGCGCGGCGGGCCCCGGGTCGCCGGGCGTCCCCCCGCTCAGCCCCTTGTACCGATAGCCGAGGTAGCGGTCGGAGTTGCTCCAGTACGCGTAGGGGGTCGACTGCTTGCGGGTGCGCGGGCGGGTCTGCTCGTACGCGATGTAGTAGGTGCGGGTGTAGTCGGCCCAGCCGCCGAAGATCACGACGTGCGAGCCGTTCTCGGGGTTGCTCGGGTTGTGGAAGAGCAGGATGTCGCCGGGCTCCAGGTTCTCCTTGGTGGTCCGCACGCCGTACGTGCCGAGGCTGCCCGTCCATTCGTTGCGGCCCAGGTTCCAGGCCATCGAGACGAATCCCGAGCAGTCCTGCCGGTACCCGTCCGACCAGTAGGCCGTCATGCTGTACGGCACTCCGGCGGTCACCCACTTCTTGGCCCGGTTGATGATCTCGGCCCGGGTGGTGGCGGGCGCCGCCAGGGTCGTCGGTCTGTCCGGACGCGCCGGTTTCCCGGCCGGACCGTGCAGCGGCGCCTTGGCGCCCTGCGGGGTGTCGGGCTCGTCGCCCGCGGGAGGGCCCGGCCGGGCCGGCGCGTGGGCGACGGCGACCGCGGGGGCCGAGTGGCCGGCGCCGAGGACGGTGCCCGCCGCCGCGGCGAGCGCGAGAGCCCCCCGCGCCGCGGGCCGGGCCGGGCCGGACGGTGGCGCGGCGGGGGCGGGGGCGCCGCCGACGCGGCGCCGGTCGGAACAGCCGGGGCAGTCGCAGTCGCTCGCGGGATCGAATTCCTCGAACACCGGAGTCTCCATGCGATTCCCCTCACACTCCAGATGGAAATGTCCGCATTTCTGCACGATCGTCAGTTTCTCAACCGTGCCCCGTTGTCGCATGTTGACGGTCCGAATGATGTACGGCACGCTCCGCGACCGCCGACTCACCGGGAGCCGACGGGCCGGACCACCTCCCGGTATCGGGTAGAGTTCTCCAGGTCAGCGCGCGCCGCTAGCTCAGTTGGTTAGAGCAGCTGACTCTTAATCAGCGGGTCCGGGGTTCGAGTCCCTGGCGGCGCACAGACAGACCGAAGGGCCCCTCGCCGATGGCGAGGGGCCCTTCGTCGTGTGCGCCGGCGCGGCGAGAGGTCCCTTCTTCGCACACACGTCCCATTCAGAGACGTATGACCGATTGCAACCTTGTTGCGCATCTTGCGATCATGTCGGACGGCATAGAACCCTGGGGCGCCAAGACGCTGCCGGTGCGGGGCGGTTGGGGCGCCTGGTCCGGTTGTGCCGCGGTGCGGGGATCGGGGATTCGCGCCACCGAGGGGTGCCGAGGGGGGCATCATGCAACCGGACGCCAACCGTTTTATGTCCATAACGGTGTAAACGATCTGGCAACGGCAGCCTGCCGCTGATGCGCCCGGGACGGTCGAGGGGGACCCGAGCGGGCGACGGAGAACCGACGACCACGCACCCGGGGTGCGTGCGGGGGGATGACTCATGACGTCGACGCCGACGGGCGCCCGACGGGACTTCGACCCGTCACAGACGACCCGGCTACGGGTGCCGGCCCACCGGACCGGCGGCTTCCGGAGGACGGGGAAGTCGCTTCCGACGTACGACTACGAGCACTACAGCCGGCTCGCCGGTCCCCTCACCCGGCCGGACCCGGACAAGCCCTACCGGGTGCAGTACCGCTCGCTGCTCTCACAGGAGCCGCACCGGCTGCGTGCCGCGCTGATGCTGGGGGCGGCCCCGCTGCTGTCGCTGGTCCTGCTGGGCTGGCTGCTCCAGCCCGACCACTGGACCGAACGCGACTATCCCGCCCACGACTTCCTGCCCGTCCTCGACACGGTGATGCTGGTCTCGATCGGTCTGATCGAGTTCTTCCGCTGCATGAACGTGCTGTCGAACGCACACGCCACCCTGGTCGCCCGCGACCCGGTCCCGGTGGTGCCCGAGACCGGCACCAGGGTCGCCTTCCTCACCTCCTTCGTGCCCGGCAAGGAACCGCTGGAGATGGTGACGAAGACCCTGCAGGCCGCCGTCCGGCTGCGCCACCGCGGCCTGCTGCACGTCTGGCTCCTCGACGAGGGCGACGACGCGGAGGTGAAGGAGGTCTGCGAGCGCCTCGGCGTGCACCACTTCTCCCGCAAGGGGGTCGAGAAGTGGAACCGGCCCAAGGGCCCGCACCGCGCCCGGACCAAGCACGGCAACTACAACGCCTGGCTGGAGGCGCACGGCGACGACTACGACTTCTTCGCCTCCGTGGACACCGACCACGTCCCGCTGCCCAACTACCTGGAGCGGATGCTCGGCTTCTTCCGCGACCCGGACGTCGGCTTCGTCATCGGCCCGCAGGTGTACGGCAACTACGACACCTTCGTCACCAAGGCCGCCGAGTCGCAGCAGTTCCTCTTCCACGCCCTGATCCAGCGCGCCGGCAACTTCTACGGCTCCCCCATGTTCGTGGGCACCTCCAACGCCGTGCGCATCCGGGCGCTGAAGCAGATCGGCGGGCTCTACGACTCGATCACCGAGGACATGGCGACCGGCTTCGAGATCCACCGCGCCAGGAACCCGGTGACCGGCCGGAAGTGGCGCTCGGTCTACACACCCGATGTGCTCGCCGTCGGCGAGGGCCCGAACGCCTGGACGGACTTCTTCACCCAGCAGCTGCGCTGGTCCCGGGGCACCTACGAGACGATCCTCAAGCAGTACTGGAAGGGCTTCTTCTCGCTGCCCCCGGGCAAGCTCTTCAACTACACGATGATGATCATCTTCTACCCGATGTCCGCCCTCAACTGGATCCTCGCGGCACTGAGTTGCGCGCTCTTCCTCGGGCTCGGCGCCTCGGGCGTGAACATCGACCCGACGATCTGGCTGATGCTGTACGGCAACGCCTCCGCGCTGCAGATCGGGCTCTACATCTGGAACCGCCGGCACAACGTCTCCCCGCACGAGCCCGAGGGATCGGGCGGCGTGGCCGGCATGGCGATGTCCGCGCTGTCCGCGCCGATCTACGCCCGCTCGCTGATGGACGCCGTGCTGCGCCGCAAGAGCGGCTTCGTGGTGACGCCGAAGGGGGATTCGGCCAGCCCCGACACCCTCTTCGGGACCTTCCGGATCCATCTGTTCTTCCTTCTCGTCTTCGCCGGTTCGACGACGGCGTCCTTCCTCTACGGGCACGCCCACCCGGCCATGATCACCTGGGCGTCCTTCGCCCTGCTGATCACCGCGTCACCGATCCTCATCTGGCGCTGGACCCTGCGGCAGGAGCGGCGGCGGCCGGCCGCGGCCCCGCCGCGGGACGCGGTGCCGCCCGGAGCCGTACCGGCCGCCCCGCACGCGCCGCGGCCCCGGCCGACATGGGCGGCCGAGGGGGACCGGGAGAGCCGGGGAGGCGGCGACCAGACCGTGCAGATCGCTCTTGGGGGACGTGAGAAATGAAAGACCGTGCAGGCCGGCGCCGCGCTCGCCGCCTCGCGATAGGCGCGACGGTGGTCCTCGCGCTGGCCGGGATGAACGGGCCCTGGCTGTACCGCTTCGGGACGGAGCAGTACCACGAGTACAAGATCGACCGGCCGGAGTACAAGGCCGACAACGGGCACTGGGACATCGTCCGATTCCCCGAGAAGTACCGGCAGAACACGATCCACGCCGCCCTGCTGCACACCGGCAAGGTGCTGCTGATCGCGGGCTCGGGCAACGACCAGGACAACTTCGACGCCAAGAGGTTCGACACCCGGATCTGGGACCCGGTCGCGGGCACGGTCAGGAAGGTGGAGACACCCAAGGACCTGTTCTGCACGGGGCACACCCAGCTCGGCAACGGCCACCTGCTGATCGCGGGGGGCACCAAGCGGTACGAGAAGCTGAAGGGTGACGTCACCAAGGCCGGCGGCCTGATGATCGTCCACAACGAGAACCCGGACGAGCCGGTGACGCTGCCCGCGGGCACCGCGTTCACCGGCCGGAAGAACGGCCGGACCTTCGTCTCCAAGGATCCGGTGCTCGTGCCGCGCGCCAAGAAGGTCTTCGACCGGGCGACCGGCCGCTTCCTGCGCAACGACCCCGGTCTCGGCCGCATCTACGTCGAGGCGCAGAAGAGCGGCGCCCGGTACGAGACGGGAACCCAGGACAACTACCGCGTCCGCGGCCTGACCGGCGACGACGCCCGCAACACGTACGGCATCGCGCAGAAACTGGCGCTCGACAAGAAGGACTTCCAGGGCATCCGGGACGCCTTCGAGTTCGACCCGGTCGCCGAGAAGTACATCAAGGTCGACCCGATGAAGGAGGCCCGCTGGTACCCGACGCTGACCACGCTGAGCGACGGCCGGATCCTCGGCCTCTCCGGCCTCGACGAGATCGGCCAGCTCGTCCCCGGCAAGAACGAGGTCTTCGACCCGAGGACCCGGAAGTGGGCGTACACCGAGGGCGTCCGCCAGTTCCCGACCTATCCGGCGATCACCCTGATGCAGAACGGCAAGCTGTTCTACTCGGGGTCCAACGCCGGCTACGGCCCGGACGACGTCGGACGCGACCCGGGTGTCTGGGACCTGGACCGCAACAGGTTCACCAGGATCCCGGGCATGAGCGACCCCGACCTGCTGGAGACCTCCGGCACGGTCCTGCTGCCGCCCGCGCAGGACGAGACGTACATGGTCATCGGGGGCGGCGGGGTCGGTGAGTCGGACAAGGCCAGCCGCAGGACCCGGATCGTCGATCTGCTGGCCCCCCACCCCCGGTTCACGGACGGGCCGCGGCTGGAGAAGGGAACCCGGTATCCGCAGTACTCGATCCTGCCCGACGACACCGTGCTCGTGTCCGGGGGCTCCGAGGACTACCGCGGGCGCGGCGCCTCCGACATCCTCCAGGCACGGATCTACGACCGGAAGAGGCGGACGTTCGACCGGGTGGCCGACCCGCTGGTGGGCCGCAACTACCACGCGGGGTCGATCCTGCTGCCCGACGGCCGGGTGATGTTCTTCGGTTCCGACCCGCTGTACGGCGACGCGGCCGACACCGAGCCCGGCGAGTTCGAGCAGCGCATCGAGATCTACACCCCGCCGTATCTGTACCGGGGCGCGCGGCCCTCGCTCTCCGGCGGGCCGAGGACAATCGCGCGCGGCGCCTCGGCGGCGTTCACGTCGGCGCGTTCCTCGGCCGTGCGGACGGCCCGGCTGATCCGGCCGAGCGCGTCCACCCACGTCACCGACACCGACCAGCGCTCCATCGCCCTGGAGTTCGTCCGGACGCGGGGCGGGATCACGGTGACCATCCCGAAGAACCGGAATCTGGTGCCGTCCGGCTGGTACATGCTGTTCGTGACGGACACTCAGGGGACACCGAGCAAGGCGCGGTGGGTGCGGGTGCCCTGAGGCCGGCCCGGCGGCCGGCGGAAAGGGGCGCCCTCCGAGGAGTCCGGAGGGCGCCCCTTCCGTGCGTGGAGCGGGCTACCGGGTCGCCTTCGCCAGTCCCATCGCGTACGAGGGCCACCACTCGCCCGCCTTCGGGCCGCCCTTGCAGGTGCCGTCCGACTCGCCGGGTCGCTTCACCCACAGATAGGCGTCGACGAGCGGGTCGTCGGTCCTCGTGGTCGGCGCCTCGCCCAGCGCGCGCCCCGGCGGGTTGCACCAGTTCTCGTCCGCCTTGCCGCCGGTGTACGGCCCGTTGCCGTTGCGGCTGGTGTCGATCACGAAGTGCTTGCCGCCGACCTTCGCGGACAGCTGCCTGCCGTAGGCGAGGGAGTCCTCGGTCGAGTAGAAGTTGGAGACGTTGACCGCGAAGCCGTCGGCCCGGTCGACGCCGACCCGCCGGAGCGGCTCGAAGATCTGGTCGGGGTGGCCCCAGCCCGCGTTGCCCGCGTCCAGATAGACCTTGGTGTTCTTGAGGGCCTTGAGCTCCGTGACGGCGTCCTCGAGCAGGTCGAAGCGCTCCTCGTGGAACTCCTGCGGGGTGCACCGGTTCACCACGTGCAGGATCGCGTCCGGTTCGAGGATCACCGTGGCGGAGCGGTCCCCGATGCCGCGGGCGACGGCCTCGACCCAGGTCCGGTAGGCGTCGCCGTCCGCGGCCCCGCCCCGGGAGAACTGGCCGCAGTCGCGGTGCGGGATGTTGTAGAGGACGAGAAGCGCCGACCGGTCGGCCTTCTCGGCCGCCTCGGTGAAGCCCCGCGCCTCCTCCTCCGGGTTCTCGGGGCCGATCCACTCGGCGGTCGGCTGCTCGGCGATCTTGCGGATCTGCTCGGCCGCGCCCTTCCGGCCCGCCTTCTCGTAGGCGGCCACCTGCCCGGCCGCGTTGCCGTCGGGATTGACCCAGTACGGATCCGAGTGCTTCGGCTGCTGGGTGATCCCGGGGCCGGGCCCGCCCTCCTCGCCGCCGTCGCCCCCGGCGGAGGAACACCCCGCGAGCAGCAGCGCCGCCCCCGCCGCCACGGACACCCGTGCCGCCCTGGAGGCGAGTAAGGAAACTGCCCCCGTGCCGCCGTACATGCCACTCCCCCTCGGTGCACCGTCCGAAAGCAGCAATCCTGACATAGGCGGCGGGTCGCCACGAGGCCGTCGGAATCCTTGTCGGAGAGCTGTTACAGCCCGGGGCACACACCAACAGCCGGGCCGGGCGGGGACGTTCCTCCCAGCCCCTGCGGCGGCCGGTGCGGCCGCCGCACGGCACGGACCGGCCTCCCGACGGCCCGTCACGCACAGGCAGCAGAGGCGGACTTGGCGTCAACCTCCCCCTAGGCCGCAGCGCTCATCCGCTCTAGAGTCGTTCCGAACGGCCCCGGTCCCCGCCCGGTTGCACTCTCCACGAGGTCAGCACGGGCCCCAGAACCTCCCGCGCCGGTCGCCGGGTTACTCCCGCAGCCCGAGCGCGCGCGGTCGAGGACCAGTCCGGCCGACGGCTCCAGGGGGAGCGGGTCGTCGGCCGGGCCGGGAAGGGTCAGTGACCGCTGCCCGTCAGGTACGCGGACACGACCACGTTCGCCGTGTACGCGCGGCTGGCCCGGTCGAAGGTGCCGCCGCAGGTCACGAGCCGCAGTTCGGCCCGTCCCGACCTGCGGGCCCCGTAGGCCTGCCGGGCGTCGAAGCGGTCCCGCGGGATGACCTGGACGTCGTCGACGGTGAACTCGGCGACGGTGCCGTCGTCGCGGACCACCCGGACCTTGTCGCCGGGCCGCACCGAGCTGAGCTTGTAGAAGACGGCGGGCCGGGTCTCGGTGTCGACGTGCCCCACGAAGAGGGCCGTCCCGGCCGCGCCCGGCTTCACACCGGCCGCGTACCAGCCGACCAGGCCCGGCCGGTCGTACGGCGGCGGCTCGATCGCTCCCTGCGCGTCCAGGCCACCGGCCACCACCGGTGCCTGGATGCGCAGAGCCGGCACGTCGACGCGCTGCGGCTTCGCGGGCTTCAACGGCTTGTGGGCGGGCGGCAGTTCGACGCCCCACGGCCGGCCGACGGCGGCCACGTCACCCGTGGTCGGCGGCGACATGCCCTGCCGAACATCGGTCACCTCGCGGCCCCACAGCCACAGCCCGAGCACCAGTACCGCCCAGGCGACGCCCGTCGTCAGGCGCCCGGTGCCGGAAGAACGCTCCCGGTCGGACATGGCCCGTCCCCTACTCGCCGCCGCGGCCCCGGCGGGCGCTGCGCACCGCGACGGCCACCGCGGCGGCGCTCGCGAGCACCAGGCCGATCACGGCCTGCCGGGTGCCGGGGCCGGTGGACCGGGTGTCCACGGACGCGTAGTGGGCGGTGCCGCCGCCGCCCGCCTGCACGGGCGCGACCGGCGAGGCGGGGGCGAGGGACGCGGGCCGCTCCGGACGCTCCGACGGGCGGGGCGGCCGGATCGAGGCGGCGTGGCTCGGGCCGTCCGCCCGGGCGACGGTGAGCGTGCCCCTGACCTTGTCGTCGACGCCGTCGCAGGCGACCTTGATGTCATAGGTGCCGGGCCGCAGCGAGGAGCGCACCCGCGTCTCCCCGACGAGCGCGCCGTGCCCGCCCGTGAGCCGGGCGTCCGCGACGAACGCACGGGATTTCGCGGTGCCCGTCTTCGCCTTGCAGCCGGTCGCCCGCAGGGTGATGTCGCCGCCGGGGGCCGGGGGCGAGGGGGTGACGGAGACGCCGGCGTCGCCCGCGTAGGCCGCGGGAGTGAGGGCGGCGGTCAGCACCGCCCCGGCACAGAGAGTGAGTCGCAGTGAACCCATCGTGAAACCTCCAGACACCTGGAGACTCCTCCTCCGGGACGGCCGCCGCATCCCGGGGAGGGCAATCGCTGCTCCGTTCGAGCGGATTTCCGCCGCCCGAGGCATGGAACGCGGCTCAGATGCGGTCGACCAGGTCCGCGATGGAGTCCACGACCTTGGAGGGGCGGTAGGGATAGCGCTCGATCTCCGCGGGCGTGGTCAGGCCGGTCAGCACCAGGAACGTCTCCATCCCGGCCTCCAGCCCGGCGAGGACGTCGGTGTCCATCCGGTCGCCGATCATGGCGCTGCTCTCCGAGTGCGCCCCGATGGCGTTCAGCCCGGTCCGCATCATCAGCGGGTTGGGCTTGCCCGCGAAGTAGGGCTGCTTGCCGGTCGCCTTGGTGATCAGCGCGGCGACCGCGCCGGTGGCGGGCAGCGGGCCCTCGGTGGACGGGCCGGTCTCGTCGGGGTTGGTGCAGATGAAGCGGGCGCCGCCGTTGATCAGCCGGACCGCCTTGGTCATCGCCTCGAAGGAGTACGTGCGGGTCTCGCCGAGGACCACGTAGTCCGGCTCGTGGTCCGTGAGCACGTACCCGATGTCGTGCAGCGCGGTGGTCAGGCCGGCCTCGCCGATGACGTACGCCGTGCCGCCGGGCCGCTGGTCCTCCAGGAACTTGGCGGTGGCCAGCGCGGACGTCCAGATGTTCTCGACCGGCACGTCCAGGCCCATCCGCTGCAGCCTGGCGTGCAGGTCGCGGGCGGTGTAGATCGAGTTGTTGGTCAGCACCAGGAAGGGCCGCCCGGATTCGCGGAGCTTCTTGATGAAGGCGTCGGCGCCGGGGATCGGCACACCCTCGTGGATCAGGACACCGTCCATGTCGGTGAGCCACGATTCGATGGGCTTGCGGTCTGCCATGCCGTTCTCCCTGCCGTACGCGGTGCTGCGTGGGCCACAGCCTAGCGATCAGTCGCCGACCGGCGTCCGCCGGTTCACGACGCGGTCGTGGCGGTTCCGGTCGCTCCCGGTCCGGTTCGGGCGGTCCGGCGACACAGCCGCGGTGCTCCGCCGATCGAGGGGACCTGTGAGGCCGTCCGGGGCCTTGCGGGCGTGGCGGCTCCGGAGGCGGGGCGCAGATGGCAGGTCATATGTTCATGCGACTGCGCACGTCCCTGTCCCTCACCGTTGCCGCCACGGCCGTCCTCGTCGGCGGCCCCGTTCCCGGCGCGACCGGGCTCGACGCCCCCTCGGCCGCGCCCCCCGCGGTCCTCGCCGCTCCGGCCCCCGAACGCCGCCCCTCCTGCGCCGATCCGGACGGCCGCGCCTTTCCCCTCACCACCCGCCTGCGCGGCGGGCCCGACGTCTACCAGACCGGCGGCGCCGACGGGACCTGGTTCCTCGACCTCACCAACACCACCGCCCACTCCTGCGGGGACATCCACCCCGTCGTGATCCTCGTCGACGAGAAGCGGCAGCTGCGCCCGTCCCAGGTGCGGCTGGAGTTCTTCGAGGGGACGCGGGCCCACCCGGTCTCCTTCGAGCGCACGGACGAGGACGAACTGGTCGGCGCCTTCGACGGCTTCCCCGGGTTCACCGTGGCGCCCGGGCGGACGCTGAAGGTGAAGGTGCGGCTCACCGTCACCTCCGCCGCCGTCGCACCGAACGACGTCGTGGTGAACGCCGCCGTGGTGCACCGGCACCGCGACGACGGCGACTGGGTGGGGCAGTCCAACGACTACCGCTTCCGCATCGACGGGCGGCCCGACAGCCCGCAGGACGGTACGGGAACCACGTCTCCCCCGGCCGCGACCGGTACGGCGTCCACCGCGCCGGCCGGGTCCGCCCCGCCCTCGGCCGCGGCGTCGGCTGCCGCCTCGGCCTCCGGGGCGGCCACCGGCTCCGGCGGCACCGACCCGGGAGAGGACACGTCGGCGGCCGACGAACTGGCGTCCACCGGCCCCGGCGCTGCGCACGGCATCGGCCTGCTGATCGGCGGGCTGCTGCTCGTGGCGGGCGGGGCGCTCCTCATGGCCTCACGCCGACTGCTGCGGGACGGCGACTGAGCCCGGGCCGGGTCGGGCGGCCCCAGGGCAGGCGCGGACCGCCCGCCCCCGCACGCCCACCGCATCGGACGTACACCGACCCGACCTCGCACCGACACCGCGCGGACACGGAGACCCCAGAGCCGGGACGGACGCCCCCGGCCGACTCAAACCCGGGCGCGCCGCACACCACACGTACGCCGCCCGACCTCGCACCGACCACCACGCCGACACGGAGAGCCCGGGGCCGGGGCGAACGGCCCCCGCGGACGGATCAGGCCGTCCGGCGGCGCACGCCCACCGTCGGGCGTACGGCGGTGGCGCGTCCGTGCCGTGTCCCGGACCTCGTCGACGTCCGCCCGCCGAGGTCCTGCGGGACGGCCGGCCGGGGCGGGGCACCGCGGCTCACCCGTCGGCCCGCCCGAAGAGCGGCGCGAGGCAGAGCTGGGCCGCGCCCTCCGCCACGGCCCGGGCGCCGCCGGGCGCCGGGCGCACCGGGACCGCCGCGTCCAGGCCGCCGCGCCGGGCGCGCTCGTCGAGGACGGCGCCGACCCCCCGTACGAAGGACTCCTCGTGGGCGGCGACGGTGCGGCCGCCGAGGAGCACCAGGTCGATGTCGAGCAGTCCGGCGAGGTTCGCGGCGCCCGCCCCGAGGACCTGTGCCGCCTCGTCCACGGCACCGCGCGCCACCGCGGCGAGGCACAGCGCCTCGATGCAGCCGTGGTTGCCGCAGCCGCACAGCGGTCCGCCCAGCTGGATGACCTGGTGCCCGAACTCCCCCGCACCGGTCCGCGCGCCCCGGTGCACCGCCCCGCCGATGACCAGGCCGGCCCCGAGGCCCGTACCGAGATGCAGATAGGCGAAGGACCCGTGGCCGGACCCGGCGGCCCCGGCGACCGCGAGGTTGAGGGCGGCCGCGTTGGTGTCCTTGTCCACGACCACCGGCATGCCGAGCCGTCCCGCGAGCGCCTCCCGCAGCGGGAAGCCGTCCCACTCCGGGAACCCGGTGACCCGGTGCAGCACCCCGCGGGCATGGTCGAGCGGGCCGGGCAGCGCGACCCCGGCGCCCAGCACGGAGGCGGCTCCCGGCATCCCCGCGAGCAGGGCCGCCACCTCCCGCGCCGCCCCCGCGACGACCGCGTCCGCCCCCGAGCCGAGGTCCAGCGGGGAGCGCCGCTCCGCGGCCACCGCTCCCGTGAGGTCGCACAGGACCGCCGTCAACTCGTCCCGGTCCAGGTGGAGGCCGACCGCATGGCCCGCCTCGGGAACCAGCCGCAGCACCGTGCGCGGTTTGCCGCCCGTCGAGGCACGCCGGCCCGCCTCCGCCGCCAGGCCGTCCGCCCGCAGCCGTGCGGTGATCTTGCTGACGGCCTGCGGGGTCAGCCCGGTCCGCTCGGCGAGTTCGAGACGGCTGATGCCGGCGGGGCCCGCCGTGCGCAGCAGGTCGAGCACCAGCGCCGCGTTGTGGCTGCGCACCGCCGGCAGGTTCACCCCCGCCTCCGCTCCGCGCCCGCGCACCCCCGACCCGTTCACTTCCGACTCCGCGCTGGTCCTGTTCACGTACGCCATTGTCCCCCGCGCTTGCACTTTGGCAACAGCGTTGCGAAAGTGGAGGCATGACAGGCAGCAGCAGCACCGGCACAGGACCCGGCCCCGGCACCCCCCTCCGCGTGGGCCTCATCGGCTACGGCCTCGCGGGCTCCGTCTTCCACGCCCCGCTGATCGCCGCGACCGAGGGCCTCGCCCTGGACACGGTCGTCACCTCGAACCCGGAGCGGCAGCAGCAGGCCCGGGCCGAGTTCGGCGACGGCCTCCGGTTCGCCGCCGCGCCCGACGAGCTGTGGGCGCGTGCCGACGAGCTGGATCTGGTCGTCATCGCCTCCCCGAACAAGACGCACGTCCCGCTCGCCACCGCCGCCCTGAAGGCGGGCCTGTCGGTCGTCGTCGACAAGCCCGTCGCCGGCACGGCGGCCGAGGCGCGCGAGCTGGCAGCGCTGGCCGACGAACGCGGTCTGCTCCTGTCGGTCTTCCAGAACCGCCGCTGGGACAACGACTTCCTGACCCTGCGCAAGCTCGTCGAAGAGGGCGAGCTGGGCGACGTCTTCCGCTTCGAGTCCCGCTTCGAACGCTGGCGCCCCGAGCTCAAGGGCGGCTGGCGCGAGTCCGGCGACCCGGCGGAGATCGGAGGTCTGCTCTACGACCTCGGCAGCCACGTCGTCGACCAGGCGCTGACCCTGTTCGGTCCGGCGGCGCAGGTGTACGCCGAGTCGGACGTGCGCCGCGCGGGCGCCGAGGCCGACGACGACACGTTCTTCGCGATCACGCACGTGAACGGCGTCCGGTCCCACCTCTACGTCTCCGCGACCACCGCCCAACTGGGCCCGCGCTTCCGCGTCCTGGGCTCACGGGCCGGTTATGTGAAGTACGGCCTCGACCCGCAGGAGGCGGCGCTGCGCGAGGGCCGGCGTCCCGGCAGCACGGCCGAGTGGGGCGTCGAGCCCGAGACCCTGTGGGGACACGTCGGATCCGGCGAGTCCCCGCTCACCGGCGGCGGCCGCCCGGAGCCCACGCTGCGGGGCGCGTACCCGGCGTACTACGAGGCGGTGGCCGCGGCCCTGCGCGAGGGCGGCCCGAACCCGGTCACGGCGTACGAGGCGGCCGACGCCCTCGACGTCCTGGAGGCGGCTCGGCGCTCCGCCCGCGACGGGTCGGCGGTGACGCTGTGAGCACCTCGACGACCGCTCCGACGATCCCCGAACTGGAGGAGCAGGAGCGCCGGCTGACGCTCCCGCGCTTCACGTACGACGATGCCTGGGCCCTCGGCTCGCTGCTCGTCGAGCTGGCCCGGGAGCGCGGCGCGCCGGTCGCCGTGGACATCCGCCGCGGCGGGCAGCAGCTGTTCCACGCCGCGCTGCCCGGCTCGACCCCCGACAACGACGCGTGGATCGACCGCAAGCGCCGCGTCGTCGAGCGCTACGGCTGCTCCTCGTACCTGGTCGGAGCCCGTTTCCGGGCCAAGGGCACCACGTTCGAGGAGTCCTCGCGCCTGGACCCCGACCGGTACGCGGCCCACGGCGGGGCGTTCCCGATCGCCGTGGAGGGCGCGGGAGTCGTCGGCACGGTGGTCGTCTCGGGGCTGCCGCAGGTGGAGGACCACCTGATGGTCGTCGAGGCGCTGGAGCACTTCAAGGGCTGAGCAGGGCACCGGCCCCGCCCCCTCCCCCCGACCGGCCGGGGGCGCCCCCTCTCCCCCGAGGGCGCCCCCGGCCTTCCTCCCGCTCAGGCGTCCTTGAGCTCCTGGCGCTGCCGCCCCAGGCCCTCGATCTCCAGCTCCACCACGTCACCGGCCCGCAGGAAGGGCTTCGGCTCGGGCTGCCCGAGCGCGACGCCGGCGGGCGTGCCCGTGTTGATGACGTCGCCCGGGTAGAGGGTCATGAACCGGCTGACGTAGCGGACCACCTCGGCGACCGGGAAGATCTGCTCGGCGGTCGTGCCGTCCTGCTTGAGCTCCCCGTTGACCCACAGTTTCAGCGAGAGCGCCTGCGGGTCGGGCACCTCGTCCGCCGTCACCAGCCACGGGCCGAGCGGGTTGAACGTCTCGCAGTTCTTGCCCTTGTCCCAGGTGCCGCCGCGCTCGATCTGGAACTCGCGCTCGGAGACATCGTGCGCCACCGCGTACCCGGCGACGTGCGCGAGTGCCTCCTCGTGGGTCTCCAGGTAGCGGGCCGTACGGCCGATCACGACGGCCAGCTCCACCTCCCAGTCGGTCTTCACCGAGCCCCGCGGCACGAGCACCGTGTCGTGCGGTCCGACCACCGTGTCCGCCGCCTTGAAGAAGATCACCGGCTCGGCGGGCGGCTCCGCGCCGGTCTCCCGCGCGTGGTCGTGGTAGTTCAGCCCGATGCACACGACCTTGCCGATCCGGGCCACCGGCGGCCCGACGCGCAGCCCGGCCGCGTCCAGCTCCGCGAGCTCGCCGGCCTCGGCCGCGGCACGGATCCGGCCGAGTGCCTCGTCGTCGGCGAGCAGCGCTCCGTCGATGTCCGGCACGACTCCCGACAGGTCCCGCAGGGTGCCCTGGGCGTCGAGCAGCGCCGGCCGCTCCGCCCCCGCCGTACCGACTCGCAGCAGCTTCATGATCACAATCTCCTTCGATCGCGGCAGCCCGACCGATGGGTGCAGCCATCGGAGGACTTGGTCGATCCTCCAAGCTGGGCGTCCAGTCCGCAATACCCCGTTCACGGACTGGACCGTAACCGGCGGGACCGCCCCTCGCGCCCCGCCGTCAGACCAGGGCGGCGGCCGCCGGAGCCGCTCCCGGCATGTCGCGGTACAGCACCGCCCGCTCCACCGCGCTCCACGTCGTACTGGTGACGACGTACAGCGCGGCGGCCAGCGGCACGACCGCCACCGTGAAGAGCGTGAAGAAGGACATGAACGGCACCACCTTGTTGATCGCGCCGAGGCCGGGTACCTGCTCGCCGCCGGTGGCCGGGGCGGGCGCGGCGGCCATCATCCGCCGCGTGCGGCGGTAGTTGAAGGTGGCGACCACGGCGACGATCGCGAAGAGCCCGAGGTAGACGAGCCCCTGCGCGCCGAGGAGCCCGCCGTCCCCCAGGGCGTCCGCCCACCGGCCGCCGAGCGGGGCGCCGAACAGCGTGTGCCCGAGCAGCGCGTTGGCCTCGCCGCCGATCGTCGTGCTGGAGAACAGGTGGTAGAGCAGGAAGAAGGCCGGCATCTGGAAGAGGCTCGGCAGGCAGCCGGAGAGCGGTGACACCTTCTCCTGGGCGTGCAGTTCCAGGAGGGCCTTCTGGAACTTCTCTTGGTTCCTGCCGTGCTTCTCGCGCAGCGCGGCGATCTGCGGCTGAAGCCTGGCACGGGCCCGCTGCCCGCGCGCCGACGCCCGGGACAGCGGATGCACCAGGAGGCGTACGAGGGCGGTGAACAGGACGATCGCGGCGGCCGCCGCGGAGGCGTGGAACAGCGGCTGGAGCAGGTCGGCCAACCGCTCCACCAGGGTCGCGAAAACGGACATGAAAGCGGACATGGGTGAGCCCTCCGGGGGTCTCGTCGTGCCGGACGTGAGGAGATCGGCAGGACGGCCCGCGCGGGTACGCAGCGGTGCTGAGAGGTGGTGCGTGTCCCTACGCGGTGACCGTCGGGAGGGCACGCCCCGGCGCCCGGGGACGCGTGCGGCCCGACGCGTCGGGATCCCGCTGGGGCAGGAAGGCCGTGCGGTGCTCACGGTCGCGGATGGCCGTCCGTACGCGCGTCGGCGGGACGGCGGGGGCGCAGCGCCCGGCGATGACGGCGCAGGCGGCGAGCGCGGAGCCCGCGGCGGCGGTCGCGGCGAAGGCGACCACGGCGGAGAGGCTTCCGGCGTCCAGGAGGGCGACCTGGAGGACGAGCAGGAGCAGCGCGGCGACGGGACGCACGGTCACCCAGGTCCGCATCATCGGCCGCTCTCCTTTCGCACACATGGTCGTCCTGTCGTTATACAGGATCGGCCCCCGCACGGGCCGGTGGGACCGGCTCGCCCTGCGGCGACGCACACGGTCGGGGCGCCCCGCGGCCACGCGTGAGGCCGGCTCGTGGGGCGACGCGTCAGACCGGCTCGCCGCCACGCGTGAGGCCGGCTCCCGTGCCCGGCCGGTCGGGAGCGGGCGGCGGGCTTGCACTGCAAGCGTCAAGGCGGCGGGCCTGCACTCGAAGCGTCAACGTGCGGGTGCTTCGGGAGCGAAGGGATCGAGGCCGGGGGCGACCGCGAGCACCTCACCGTCGGGGCGCCCGTCGTCCCGGGCGCCGCCACCGGCGTACGCCACCCCGAGCGCCACCAGGAGGTTGGCGGCCAGTGCGACGATCCCGGCGTTCACCCCGAACACCGGGTCCCGCCCGCTGAAGACCAGCCAGCACACCAGCGCGCCGCCGACCGCGAGCCCGCCGAGCGCCGCCGTGAGCGTGAACCTCCGCCACACCAGGCCGAGCAGCAGCATCGGCACCAGCTGCGCCATCCCCTCGTACGAGATCAGCGACAGCCGCACCAGGGTGTTCGGTGCCGCGTACGTCATGACCAGCGCGATCGTGCCCGCGATCACCACGACGGTCTGCGAGGCCCGCTTCTGGGCCCGCTGGGCGCGCCAACGGGGGACGAGGGACAGCACGCTGCGCCCCCACATCGTGCCGATGACCAGCATGAACACGGCCATCGGCACGATGGAGGACAGGGCCGCCGCGACCCCGATGACACCGACCGCCCAGGCCGGCAGCGAGTCCACGACCATCCGGAACAGCGCGAGGTTGGAGCCGGCGCCGGCCAGCCCGGGGACCACGAACAGCGCGGCCATGCCGAGCAGCATCGGCACGAACAGCAGCACGTTGTACGCGGGCAGCCAGATCGCGTTGCGGCGCAGGGCGTCGCCGTCGCGGGCGCCGAGGTACCCGGCGACGGTGGTCGGGAAGATGACGACGGTCAGGGCGTTGAGGAGCGAGGTCGTGACGAACCACGGGGTGCCCAGCCCGCTGTCGGCGCCCACGTGCCCGGGCAGGGTCAGCCAGTCGCGCTTCTCCTCCACCAGCCGGCCGAGGAAGTCGCCGTACCCGTCGAAGTAGTGCAGCGGGACGTAGACGGCGAGGAAGGCCAAAGTGACGATGACGAGCGCGTCCTTCAGCACGGACACCCAGGCGCTGCCGCGCAGCCCGCTGACCACGACGAAGGCCGTGGTGACGGCGAAGGCGACGAAGTAGCCCCAGTCGAGGCTGACGGCACCGTACGAGATCGTCGAGACGACGACGCCCATCCCGGTGATCTGGAGCTGGATGTAGGGGAGCAGGCAGAGCGTCGCGAGGACCGCGATCAGTGCGCCGGCCCAGGGCCGGCCGTAGCGGTGGGCGACCATGTCGGTGATGCCGACGAGACCGTGGCGCCGGGCGTACGCGTGGAACATGGGGCCGACCAGGTATCCGACGGCGTATCCGCAGGACATGTACGCGACGACGTAGAGGACCGGGGCGCCGTAGTTGTACCCCCATCCCGCGGCGCCCAGATAGCTGAAACTGGTGTACGACTCCCCCGCCATGAGCACCCAGATGAACACCGCTCCGAGGCTGCGCCCGCCCACCGACCACTCGGCGAGCCCGCCCTGGCCCCCGCCGCGGTGGCGCACCGCGAGCAGCCCCAGGACCACGGTGGCCACCATGAAGACGCCGAAGACGGCGGTGGCGACGGCCGCGTTGCTCATGACCGCACGCTCCCGCGGCGCTCGTTCATGCGCCGGTCGCCCCGCCAGGTCAGCCACACCGCGAGCGGCGTGAGGACGGTCGCCCCCAGCAGCCAGACGAAGAGGAAGGGGAGCCCGAGGAGCACGGGCTCGACCCGGTTCACCAGCGGCAGGACGCCCAGGTACAGGACGAACGGGGTGAGGAGCCACAGTCTGTGGAGCCGCGCTCTCACGGGGTGGGACGGCTCCGGGCTCGCGTTCACGGGGCGTGCGTTCACGGAAGACGACCCTACCGACGGGGCACGGGGGCCCCGGGACGCCGGTGCCGGGGCGCACCGGCGAACGCGAGCGGGTCCGGTGAACGGCTTCCGGCGCGCGGGGTCTAGCGGGGCCGCATGGAGCGCAGCCGGCCCCACACCACCAGGCGGTACTTCGAGGTGTACTCCGGGGTGCAGGTGGTGAGGGTGAGGTAGTACCCGGGCTCGCCGTAGCCGTAGTCCGGCCGCACGGTGCTGCGCGGGACGGGACGTACGACACCGCCGTCGCGCGGCGACGTCCGCGGCAGCGTCCGGTCGACGACGTACACGTAGGTGGCCGTGCGGGTCTCCACCTCGATCGTGTCGCCGCGCCGCAACCGGTCCAGGTGCCGGAAGGGCTCGCCGTGGGTGTTGCGGTGCCCGGCGAGCGCGAAGTTCCCCGCCCGGCCGGGCTGTGCGGTCCGTGGGTAGTGGCCGACGTAGCCCCGGTCGAGCACGTCCGGCTTGCTGATGCCCTCGGCGACGGGCACGCGGAGGGAGAGGCGGGGCACGGTGAGGACGGCGTAGGCCTGGGACCGGCGGGGCCGCTCGCGGGTGGCCGCGGTGCCGGCGGCGTCCGCCCGGCCGCCCCGGCCGGCCGCAGCGTCCGTTCCGCCGCCGCTCCCGCCGCCCGACGGGGGGTCCGCACCCCGTTCCGGGTCCGTCGTCCCGCCCGGCGCCGCACGGTCCCACTCCCTCTCCAGCCCCTCGACCCTGCGTTCCGCGCCCTCGCGGGCCTGCCGGTTGGTCCACCACAGCTGGTGCACGACGAGGAGCAGGAGCACCACCCCGACGGTGACGAGGATTTCACCCCCGCTCCACAGCGCCCGCCGGTACGCGGCCCGCCGCCGCCGCGAGCCGTGGTGCACGATCCCGGGAGCCCGCATGCGTACGCCTCCTTCGCCGGGGCCGCACGATAGGGGGTGCCGGTGCAAGTCACCAGCGACGGGGGCGGGTCGGGGCGTTGCCGGTTCGGAACGTGAAGGTCTCCGCCGGGGACGTCAGGGGGCCGCCGTTCGCGACCGGGAGGCGGGGCCCCTTCCCCATCGTGGCCGGCGACGCTCTGGCCTGCGGATCTCTCTCTTTTGTCGGTCCACGGCAGTACGGTGTCCACCATGCGCCCCGACACGCCAGCCGAGAACGTCGACCACAACGCCGAAGCGGCACGCCTGGAGCGGACCGCAGGCCTGTACCCCGAGGACGCCGAACACCTGCTCGTGCAGGCCGCGGCCCACCTCGAACTGTCCGGCGACCGCCCCAGCGCCACCGCGCTGTACGACCGCCTGCTGTCGTCCTCCGAGCCCCTGGAGAACCCCCACCTGGTCCGCGCGCTGAAGGCGGCGAACCTCTGGGAGTACGACCACGAGGCCGAGGCCCGGGCGATCATCGACGGCGTCCGGGCGTCGTCCCCGCGCGACCCCGCGGCCTGGGTGATCGTGGCCGAGGCCCTGGAGTCGCACGACGAGCTGGAGGCGGCGCACGAGACGTTCACGGAGGGTGCGCGGCTCCTCCTGGCGGACGTCTCGGAACCGCCGTACGCGACGCACCCCCTGCTCTTCGGCCGCCACCGGGTGCGCCGCATGCTGGGCGTGGCCCACGACGACTGGGACATGCTCGCGGACACGCTGCACTCGTCCCCCGTCTCCCTGGACGAACTGCACGACCCCAAGCGGGTGTGGTCGCTGGGCTCGGACAACCCGGCGGAGCTGGCGGCGGAGATCTCCCGCCTGCGCGCGGAGCTCGGCACGTACCGGGAGGCGCTGTCCCGGCCGTTCCCGGTGGCGGTGCTGCACTGGCCGGCGGACGAGCTGGCGGAGCTGCTGGCGGCGTACCCGTCGCTGACGGAGGAGTACCCGTCCCACGAGGAGCACCTCGCGACGATAGAGGCGTCCCTGCGGGAACTGTCGGCCTCCGGCACCCCGAACCTGGGCATCGTCACCGGCACGGTCCCCTCCTACGAGGCCTTCGCGGCGTCGGAGGCCTCGTCCCCGACGGACGCGACGCTCCTGCCCCAGTACGCGACGACCCTCGCAGCCCGAGGCCTCGCGGTGGCGTGGCCCCCGCAGCGGGGGGCGGAGTGCTGGTGCGGGTCGGGGAATGCTTATGAGGAGTGCCACCGGGCGGGCTAGGGCCCGGGTCCGACCGGAAGACACGACACCAGGCACTACGGACGCCGGACCTAGGACTAGTGGCGAACGGTGGAGACGACACCCGAGACCCGCCGGCGGATGAGCCGACAGCGGAGCCGGAACACCGAGGTGGAGATGACGTTGCGGCGGGCGCTGCACAGCGCCGGCCTGCGGTATCGAGTGCATCGCCGGCCCCTGAAGGGGGTGCGACGCGAGGCCGACATCGTCTTCGGGCCCGCCAAAGTGGCGGTCTTCGTGGACGGTTGCTTCTGGCACGGGTGTCCGGAGCACGCCACTTGGCCGAAACGCAATTCGGACTTCTGGCGTACGAAGATCGAAGGCAATCGGCGTCGGGACCTCGACACCGACTTGCGCCTGGCTGCCGCAGGCTGGCTGGCGGTGCGGGTCTGGGAGCACGAGGAGCCACTCTTGGCGGCGGCCCGGGTGCGGGACATCGTGGCGTTGCGACGTCCTCGCCCCGGTCATCCCTGATCCTCAGGTTGTGCGGGTCGCAGGGGCGCCGGAGACGGCCGTACCAAAATTCTTCCGCACCTACAGTCCGCAAAGCGACTGTTAATCTTGGCGCCCGACTTTGCCGTCTCAACCGGTCCTGTCACAGGAGGCACGCTCCACGATGCCCGCCCCCGGCAGCGAAACCTACGGCTCGTGGCTGAGTCGGCGCCTAGAGCATCTCGGTATGTCCCAGACGGACCTTGCCGTGAGGGTCGAGAGGACGCCGGCGGCCGTCTCCGCCTGGGTGAATGCGCGTTCCGAGCCGCGCAGCGAGCTCAAGGAGATCATCACGGCTCTACTCGACCCGGATCACACCGATCCGCCGCCCAACGATGTCCCGATGCCGCGGACATCCCAGCCCGCGCAGGTCACCTCCGGGCGTAAACCGAACCCGGATTCGCCCGTGCGATGGCATCATCGCCCGGCCCACCACGACGGTGGACGGGAGTACGGCAACGCCGCCGCGTTCGCCTTCGACGCCGATCTTTCGGTGCTCGCCCGCGAGGCCACCCAGAACTCGTTGGACGAGCGCCGGGACGATCAGGCGCCCGTCCGTGTCCGCTACACGCTGCACGAGTTGGACGGGGCGCATCTCGACGCCTTCCTCACGGCACTTCGGTGGGACGAGGTACTCCCCCACTACGCGGAGGCCTGCCGCGGAGACCAGAAGGTTTCACGGAGCCTGAAATCCGCGATCGAGGACCTTTCCCGGGAGCGCCGACTCAGGCTGCTGCGTGTCGACGACTACAACGCGTCGGGCCTGACCGGTCCCGAGTACGGGGACGGGCGGTTCGCCGCCGTCGTCCGACGCCAACTCGACAGCCACAAGGTCACCGGCGGTCGTGCGGGCGGCTCCTACGGGCTGGGGAAGGCCACCCTCTGGGCGACCAGTCGATTCGGCCTGGTCCTCATCAACTCGACGCTGTCCGAGCCGCACGAAGGCCGGCGTGCCGGTCGCGTGATCGGTCGTCTGGACCTGCCCTGGCACCAGGTGGACGGCAAGCCGTACGCGGGACCGGCGTGGCTCGGACTCCCGGACACGGATCCCGAACACGAGGGAGTGTCGCGCTCTTGGTGGGCCGACGACGACACGCTGCAGGCCCTGCATCTCGATCGCGTCGACGAAGGACCCGGCACCTCGTTCCTCGTGGTCGGAGCGCACGATGCCTCCGGCGACGCCGAGTCGCTGGAGGAGATGCACGACAAACTCCTGCGGTCGCTCGCGGACGGTTTCTGGGCCGCGATGGTCGGCGGACGTTCGGCAGGCCCGTTGCTGGAAGCGAGCGTCACCACGCTTCGCAACGGACGGGTGCACATCGCCGAGCAGCAGGTCGACCCGCACGCCTATCACCCGGCGACCAGCCGGGCCCTCCAGGCCTACCTCGACGGAACCACCGTCGATGAACTGACTGCGGCGGACCAAGTGGTCCGAGCCGAGGTTCCGTTGATCGTGACGCCGCTCAAGGGGCAGGGCCGCCCCCGCGACAAGGGACGCGAGCACTTGGCCGTTCTGCTCCTCACTCCGGCTGACGAGAACGACGGTCAGGTCAACCGCGTGATCTGCATGCGGGGCAACCGTATGACGATCGTGGCCCATCGTCCTCGCGAACTGCCCCTGGGGACCACTGCCTTCCAGGCGGTGCTGTTGGCGGGCTACGCGACCGGTCGGGTTGACGAGGAGGTACGGCCGGCCGAGGCGTTCCTTCGCGCCTCCGAGCCGCCGGAACACGATCGCTGGGACCGAACCGAGGAGTTGACGACGTCCTATGAACGGGGCGCGCTGAGCCGTCTGAAGGAGTTCCGAGCGGACATCGACAAAACGGTCCGATCGCTGTTGGGGAAGCGGCGCACACCCCCATCCGCCGGTCCCGCGGTGTTGCGGGAGTTGCTGAAGCTGGATGCTCCGGGCCGAGGCGCCGGCGCCCGGCGGACCCAGTCGTTCCCGACCGTACGCGACATCCAGGCCTCCGTGGACGAACGCGGTGCCTGGCACGTGACCGTCCGTCTCCGTCTCCCGGAGGCCGACGATCCCTGGGTGCTCGCGCCGGTGGCCAAGTTCGACGTGCGGTCCGGTGGCCGCCCCTCCGTGAAGTGGGAGTTGCTCGTCGGCTCGGAATCGTGTCGTGCGGAGAACGGAACGATCGTCGTGGAACCCGGAGTGAGGCTGGCAGAGTTCAGCGGGGTGACGGATCCCGCCAGCCATCCCGTGCGAGGCACGTACGCGCGACTGGCGATCGACGTGCCCAAGGCCAGGGGAGGCGCGGAGTGAAGGCGGTCTTTCCCTATCCGACGCTGCTCGGTGACGTGCGCTGCGAGATCGTCGCCGTCCGGGTCGACGGCAAACCGCTGCCGTACACGAACGTCTCGAAGGACGAACGCGTCGTGGCTCTGCACCAGTCCGGGCGGGCCGGTTGGGAGGAGGCGGTCCTCGATGTGTCCGTGCGGCTCCCCGAGGACGAGTTGAGCGAGGGCCGGTGGCAGAACGTGACCTGCTGGGCCGTACTCACCGAGAAGGCCACCAACGCGAGGGCCACGGCTCCCCTTCGCCTCGGACCGGACGGCGCTCGAACCGGACCGATCCTCCTGTCGCGTCCGTCCCACCTGCGGCGAGCCACTCTCTCCGTCCTGGTCGTCGCCACGGTGGACGGCGTCCCCGGACGACTGATCGGCACCTGCGAGGAGGACTGGTACGTCGACCTCGCGGAGGTGACGCCCGTTCGGCAGCGTGACATCGAGATCGTTCAGGTCGACTTCGCGGACGGTACCCACGACTGGCTGCGTCCCTACAAGGAGTCGTCCTGGGTCGTCGAGACCTCCGGGGAGATGCCGACCGTGTATCTCAACACCACGGCCGTCGAAGGCCTCGTCACCCTGCTGTCCGCGTCGGGCGGCAGCCCGGCCGAACGGATCGTGAGGGAGATGACCGCGTCGCAGATTGCCCAGGACGCGTGGACGGCCATGTTCCACAGCGCCGTGAGCGACCTCGACGTGGACGAGGACGGCACTCCCGTCATGCCGAACGGCTGGCGCGAGTCGGTCCTGCGCGCCATGCTTCCCGACGTCCTTCCGGGCAGACAACTCACCGACGCCCTCTACGACATCAACGAACGGCGTACGCAGGGATTCGGCTGGTCCGAACTGCAGACAGGCATCCAGTTCGCCGCAGGGCGGCGGGCACAGATCGGCAAGAAGCTGACCTTCGCGGTCCGTACGGCCGACCGCGCCGAGAGGAGTACCGACTGATGCCGCGCCGCGCGTCGTTCGACGCCCCCGAGTTTCTGGGTCTTCTCCCGGACGCGGCCGTGGCGAAGCACCTCAGTCGCGGCATGCAGTCCGGACAGGAGTATCCGCCACAGGTCACGCTCCGCAAAGCAAGCATCCTTCCGGACGAAGGCGATGCACGGTGGCACTCCCAGCCGATCAGGGAACTACTTGAAGAGGCGATGGAGCGCTTCGAGGACCGCCGTACCGACGCGGATGCCTGGTTGGCCCCCCGGCTGCATGCCACCCTCCGCCTGACCCGTGCCGAAGCGGGGGACGGTCGTCTGTGGAACCACCTTGCGATGCTGGTGGCCCCGGACTACGTGGTGTGGCGCCACAAAGGCACGGAGATCGCGGAAAGTTCGCGCTTCTCGGGGCCGCATTACACCCAGTGCTTCTCACGTCTGTGGTGGGCGGCCGAGCTGTTTCGCGACGGTCGGGACTACACGCCGGTCACGCTGGCATGCGGTGTTCAGGACGTCCTCAACACCACGCTGCGTCTGGACGTCGTAGACCACCGACCCACGGCGCAGGCCTTTCTGCGCGTACTCGCGGCTCTGACGGCGGCAGGCACGCCGCGTCTGGGCGACCATGTCAACGCGCTGTCGTCAGCGATCAACAGCGCCGGCAGCACGTTGGTGTACGACGTCCTCGCTCCGGACTCGCCACGTCTCGCGGACGAACTGCACGACTGGATCGCGGACGCCGCGACTGCGAAGCCCGCCCCCTGGGACCGCCTTCCCGACGGTCCCGACGACGGCCGTGTGCCCCCGGCCTCCGTGGAAGCTCTGTTTCCCCTCTTCGAGAGGCTGCGCTCCGAGGCGCCGGTACGCCGGCGGAGTCGTGCGGCGGACGCCACGTCCGCACCGCAGAGGGTCTCCGGGCTTCCGGTCCAGCGAACAGGTGTGAGCCTGGACAAGATCCTGCCGCCGGGGATGGGGTGACCAGAGGGCGGGATCAGGTGCCGGCGGGGACCGCCGCAACACCGACCCGAGCAGCGGTCCCCCGCGTCCGTGTCGCCGGCACCCGCTGCTCGTGTGCGGGAGTCGATTCGCTCTCGGCGTTCCGGGCGACGGCCGGGCGGGGAGGCCAGGCCAGGAGCCTCTTCCAGACGGCGTCGTCGGGGACACCGAGGCCCAAGGCCGCGCACAGGATGTGGACACCGAAGCGTGGAGGCACCGCGTTGCCGATCTGCTGGGCCTGATCGTTGCCGCTCCACGGATACCGGTACGGGAAGCTCTGCAGGACTCCGGCCTCCGGCATGCTCAGACGCCGCCTCTCCGTCTCATGCGCGTCGGCGCTGACGATGCGGTTGCGCGCCCACTTGCCGGTGATGGTCGCGGAAGGCAGGTTGGAGTCACGTCGGCCGCGTGCCTTCGGGTCGCCGCCGCTGCCGTAGTTCGACACGACGCGAAAGGGCATCGGCAGGCGACGGCTGTCGGGGACACCCTCGTGCTCATAGGCGGCAGTCAAGGCGCGCTCCATCGACACCCACTGGTCGAACAGGCCGCCGGCCGGTGCAATTCCCTTGCGGTACAACGGATGCGTCGGCGCGGGCATCTGTACCGGCCGGTCACCTCGGCGGGCGACGAGAACAGCCCGACGGCGGGTTTGAGGTACGCCGTACTGCTCCGTGTGGAAGACCTTGGCGGCGGTCTGGTAACCGACCCTGCGCAGGACGCGTTCGTAGGCGTGCCACACCTCGAGCACCGCCGGGACCTGCTCCAGGATCACCACCTCGAACGGCATGGGCTCGTCGCCGCCGTCACGGGGACGCAACAGCGCCTGGAAGATCCAACGAAGCGGCTGCAGCACGAGGCCGGTACGGACATCCTTGAGATCGTCCAGCTCTTTCTGGATGTCGTCCCAGCTCTCTCCTTCCTCACCGGCGGACTCCCGCTCGTACCACGCGTGGGTCCGACCGATGAAGCGGAGCACTTCGTCGAGTGCCTTGCGGCCCGAGCCACTGCCGGCGATCGAGAAGGTCTGGCAGGGGGGCCCGCCGGCGAGCACGTTGGCCTCGCTGAATTGCTCGTCGCAAGGCCCGTAGTCGCGCACATCGCCGTGCACGGTCGGGAGCCTCGCGGCCTTGCGGGTCTCGACCGCGTCCGCGTCCCACTCGATGCCGATCGACGGGACACCCAGAACTTCGGCCGCCACATCCAGACCACCCGGTCCGGCAAATAGGTCAACAACGACAAAGGGTGCGTTTCGTTGCTGATGAGGCGGCGTTCCAGTCATGGTGCGGAAGTCTATCGCCGATCAAGGGGGTGGAACGGAGTGATGGAGCCGGTACCCACACCCTGGTCGTCGGCCATGGCCAGAGCGTCGAAGACAGCCGCCCCGAGCGCGTGGGCCAGGGGCGGCGGTGTGGCATTGCCGACCTGGCGATAGCGCTTCGTCTTGTGGCCGGCGATCGTCCAGTCCGACGGGAACCCCTGCAACAAGGCGACCTGTTCCACGGTGAGAGCGACGAGACCTTTGCGCCCCAGATTCGGATCGAGCACGAAGTCGGCTGTCGGGACAGCATTGGCGATGGTGCCACCGTCCACGCCCAGCCTCGCCCACTTCCGCTTGGCACCCGTGGGCCCGAGGTCGCCACCACCCCGTTCCCAGGAGCCGCCGATGATCGTCGGGGCGGTCTCGTCGGCGAGCACCGCCCACGCGTCGACGCCGGCCCATCCGCCGGCGCCCATGCTCTCGCGCAGCGACTCTCCCAGGGTCGGCGGCGGACCCGGTAGAGGCCTGGGCCAGACGAACCGGTCGATCAGGTTGCCCTTGAAGGCGACGAGGACGCCGACCTCCCGGTTCTGCGGAACACCATGGTGCGCGGCGTTCACCACACTCCAACGGAGCCGGTAACCGAGGTGGTCCAATTCGTCCGCCATGAAGGCACGGATCTCTTCGTAGGCGTCCTTGCGGACCAGCTCCGGCACATTCTCCAGCAGGACCGCTCGGGGCTGTACAGCGTGCACCAGGTCAACCGCGGCACGCAGGACGGCCAACTCCCTGTCGTCGCCGCGAGCGCGCCCCGCGGTCGCCGACGACTGCACCCTCGGCAAACCGCCGGACAGGAGATCGACGTCGTAGGCGTGACGCGCCGTATCGGGATTGAACGTCAGCAGGTCGACCTCCCTGACGTCCCAGCCTGGTCGGTTGAGACGGAGGGTCTCGCACGCCACATCCCGGTTGTCGATCAGCAGAACGGGATCGAACCCGGCTTGTTCCAGGCCCAGGGCGAGTCCCCCGGCACCGGCGCAGATTTCGAGTGACTTGAATCGGCTCGACGGCACTTTCGCGTACGCGCTCTCCACTGCCACCTCGCTCCCCCTGTCCATGGCGGTGAGGCTCCCAAGCCGCCCCCGGCGGGGGCCCGTCGGACAGGCGGCGCCCGGCCGGCCGAAGATCACCGGGAAGGAGACTATCGATCGGTCGGGCGCGCGTGGGTCGAATCAGTCTGCGTCGATGATTGCCTGACCTTCCTTGGCCGAATCGATCGTGGTGAAGCGCACCACCCGGCCGTCGGAGCGGCGTGCGGTCGCGGGGGCCACGAAGGAGAACGTCATGACGACCTTCTCGGGAGCGAGGTGGCCGTCCGCGTCGATGTCGCCGCGGTGGACGCCCTCCACCACGGGATAGACGATCACGACACCCGTCCTCGGACCGGCAAGGGCCTCGGTGGCGGCATTGCCCGGGTCGGCCAGGGATCCCGCGATCCGCAGCGGGACCGCTCGGTGCTTCGGTTCGCTGATGGCGCCGAAAAGCGGTCCACGCCTGCGGTCACGACCGAACCAGGAGAAGGCTCCGGTCCTTCCGCCGAGGCTGAGGCGCTGCCCGGTCTTCGCGTGCTGCGGCGCGAGGACCACCCACTCGTCCACGGCCGGTGCGGACCCTTCCGTGATTTCCGACAGGTAGACCAGATGCGGCGCGAACTGCGTGGAGGTAACCCACCGGGCGCCACGCACGAGACCGAGGAATTCACCGGGCGTCAGACGGCCCACAAGGGCATCGAAGCGATGCGTGACGGCGGCACGCGATCCCTCGGCCGGGAAGTGATACGAGAACGTCGTGGGTTCGTTCGAGAGTCGCCCGAGTACGGGCAGCCACAACGCGGTGTTGTGGCGAAGGTCCGCCACCTTCGCCGGGTAGGCGGTGGGCTCCTGCCACTGCCCCGGCGAACGGACCTCGACCAGACGGGCGTTGTACATCTTGTCCGGGCTGGTGGGCTTCAGCCAGGGCAGGTGCTGGGACACCAACGGCGGCACCTGCGCGGGAGTGATCTGCGGCTTCCCGTCGACCATCGTCGCGTACTGCTTCAACTCGGAGCGGAAGTTCTCCTCGTCGAGACAGATCGCCTCGAAGGCCGCGTACAGGTCGATCTCCTTGGCTCCCATGGTCTCCGCCCGGCCGAGGAACAGCCTGACGAGATCGCGGTAGCCCTCACGGAACCCGAACCAACGGCCCATCTGCATCAGCGTGGAAGCGTTTCCCGCACGCCGGCGGAAGTACGAGACCGTAAGGCCCTCGACCGTGAATCCTCGGGCGAGCTTTTGCCCGCCGATGAGCATCTTCCAGATCGATCGCTTGTCGAAGTCGGCTTCGCCCGTCTCCAGATCGGTGTCGCTGTTCACGACCACGATCGGCTTGTCGTCGCCTCCGATGCGGGTGACGGCGGGACCTACGTAAGGGGCGAGCGCGTCGTAGGACGTCGGGACCGCGTGACCGTCCGCGCGAACAGCCGAGACGGGTGCCACGTCGTTGTCGAACAGGTCCCTGAGGCGTGCGTGCCCGGCAGGGCCCATGTATCCGCCGTTCCACCACAGGCGTGTCGCCCGGATCAGCAGTTCCCGTTGCTCGGCGGTGCGCACCGACTCGTGGATGAGCATGGTGTGATGGTGGAAATACCGGTCCCCGAGGCCGCCCTCCTGCTCCCGATACAGCTTCATGGCCGCGGTGAGGACGAACATATCGATGGCCCGCTGCAGGCACGCGTCGTCGTCGTTCTCCTCCTTCACGTTGATGTCCCGGACATGGGCGAGTTCGTTGGAGTTGGAGTAGACGCGTTCGTCTTCCGGTACGAAGGAATCCAGGTCGTGGAAGTCCCGGGCACCCATGTATCCGTCGGGACGGGGCAGCGAGACGATGAAGTCCTTGGGGAAGATGTCCTGAGTGTCGCTGGGGTCGATGAAGACATTGGCGAAGGGGGTGGCCGTGTAGCCGACGTACTGCGCCCGAGGCAACATACCCAGCAAATCGGAAATGGCCTTGTTGATGGCGGTCCGCTCCGCGTCCGCCTTGGCCGGGTTGGAGGTGTTCACGGACGCCTCGTCCGACTCGTCGTCGATGATCAGCACCGGAATCTCCGACAGCGGGGTCTTGATCTTCCCGAGATCCTTGACCAACTTGCTCAAAACCGACTTGTTCTTCTTGACCACCATCAGCCGCGCCGAGGATCGATGCAGGTTGCGTGGATCGAACAGAGGACGAGCCGGCTCGTGCTTCTCGAACTCCAATGCGGTGATGCCCTGGAGCAGGCTCTTGTAGTCGTCGTCCCTGGTGGTCAGACGCACGATGTCGAACGCGCCGAGCGTCGACGGGAGGGCTCCGAACGTCGCGAACCTTCCCTGGCTCCAGGCCGGGTCGGTCGCGTAGTCGGACTCGAACTCGCTTGCCCCGCGCAGGATGTTCTCTCGGCCGACGAGTTCCATGTCGATGCGCCGCTGAGTCTGGGCCCGCAGCATGTTCAGGGTGCCGCCGAGAACGATGACCAAGCGGTAGCCGGCGTCCACCGCCTTGGCGATCACGCCGGCGAAGTTGGCGGTCTTGCCGGACTGGACATACCCCACGACCAGACCCTTGGACTGGTATGGAAGGGTCTGCGTGGGGTCGGCCAGCCGCTCCACCACGGCGTCCGTTGCCACATCGAGACCGGCGACCGCCTCCGGATTCCAGCCCTTGCTCTCCAGGTACGAACGGTAGGACGGCCAATACCAGGGCCGCCCCTGTTGCGACTGCGGGGTATACCAGGGAGTGAACTCGTCCGTGATGACGACCGGCCCTTCCGCCTTGGAGACCGGAACCAGATCGTCCAGCAACTTCCGGGTTTCCTCGGCCAGGCCCAACAACTCGTAGATGGCGCGACGTCGGGCTTCCGTACGCCCCTCGGTGTCGGACCATTCCGGAGCGGACGTGAAATCCCAGTCGGTCAGCTGCTTGCGCCATACCTCGACCAGCTGGTCTGTGGAGCGAGCGGTCTGCAAGGCCTCCCTGAAACAGTGTTCGTTCGCAAGGTCTTCGGCTTCGGGCGTCAGGTCCTCCGCCTGGTAGACCAGAGCTCGGACCAGCTTCTTCGGGCGGCTGGTGTGCATGTCGGACAGAGCCGCGTTGTGCAATTGCAGCAAAAGGTCGAGAGAAGCACTGCTGGTCATGGTCTTCCTTGAGGTCCGAACGGATGGGCGGTGACTCCGGGCCCGGGAATCGTCAAAGGAGGCCGAGGTCGCTCAGGTCGACCGGCGGGGCGTCGGACGCGGGCAGTCCGGTGACGTCGACAACATAGGTGACCCGGGTGATGCGTCCGTCGTGGACGAGGAGGTCGTCCTCCGTGAGACGCGGCATGGTGGTCGCCCGCATCACCAGGGGGCTGTCCCGAGGGGTCCAGCGTTCGTCGTCGGGCTGTTCGGGGTCGTAGCCGCAGGCGGCGAGGTGGGAGTCCAGTCGCCGCCCCAATGCGATGGTCTCGGCGGCCGCCGCGTCTCGGGCGGCTGTGGCCGACTCCCGCAACGTACGGCCCGCGGCCCCTCCGCGAGTGAGGCGAAGGGACGCGAACCACAACGGTCGCCCCACGGTCTCGGCAAGCTGCCCCAGACCGTGGACGGTGTGCCGGCGCGTCTCGGACGCGGTGGTTTTTATCTCCAAATCGGCCTCGGACAGCGCGAAGTCGTGCTCCTCGCCTTGTGGGCCCACCCACGCGTCAAGTGCGGTACTCCAGCCGTGGGTCTCCGCCAAACGACCCAGGACGGCCAACTCGCCGTGCAGTCCGAGACGTCTCTCGAGTGACAGTCCGCGCGGACGCCCCAGCAGGGCGCTCCAGGCGTGCACCGTCTCGTCGAACGCGCGGTCGAAGGTCAGCCCGTCCGCGACCACGCGGTCCGCGACCGCCAACACGAGATCGTGGAAGTCCCGTACGAGCTCCGTCTCCGTCGTGGTCAACCGCGCCATGCGGCGGCCCTGGTGGACGATCGGTTCGATCCGCACGGCGGGCATCGGCGAGGTGGAGGGGCGGCACGTGCCCGCCAGCTCCACGTGGAGCGCGATGCCTCGACCGGCGTCCGCGATCTCGTAGGAGACGAGCGGCTTCCCCTTTCCCGACAGGCGATAACTCGCGCTCAAGCCGTGGCCGAGGTAGTGCTCGACCGTGGTCCAGGGCAGCGCCGCCGAAGGGGCGGGTGTCTCGGCGGACGTGCCACCGGGAGCTCCGGACGCGTTGACGCCGACACCGGTCACGAGTCGGCCATCCGATCCAGTTCGGCACGGCCAGCGGCCACGAGGACCGACTGCCAAAGGTCGAGGTTGTCCTTGAGGCGGCTGCCTATCCGTTCTCGCTGGAAGGCGTCCTGCATGAGGAGATACATGAGAGCCTTCACCATCGGCGCGTCATCGACGGACCCTGCGCGTCCTCCCAGCAGCGCCGCCCGATAGTGCTGGTTGAGCAAGAGCACCTTGCCCTCCTGCTCGATCTCGAAGAACGTGTCGGTGGGAAGCCTCTGCCAGCGGAACTGCAGCGGGGTCTCGTGATCGAGCATTGGCAGTTCCTCCTCCACCACTTGGCGGACCTGCGAATCCAGGCCGCGCCCCGGGGGTACGGCGGCCTTGCGCACGATACCGGCATGCCTGCGGGCTTCCCGGTACACCCGTTCCGCGTCCGCCAGGTAGGACGCGAACACGCGGCCCGCACTTCCGGGCGCCGTGTCGAGCGAGTCGGCGAACTCGGGCGAAGCCTGGACGCCGTCCTTCTTGACCGTCAGCCGAAAGAACTTCCCTGCGGGGTCGTCGGGCAGGTCCACCGCGACCCGAGCCAGGGAAAGATGCTGTTCCGGCTGCCGGTAATTGTTCCAACCCCCCGCCTGCACAAGCCTGTCATTTCGGTAGAAGTAGAAGCCGGCTCGCTCCAGAACCGCGCCGAACGCCTTGTACTCGTCGAGTGACGAGCGCGGCGGCCAGATGTGCGATTCCAGTCGTACGGGCCCCAGCCCCGGCAGGTCCGTGGTGAAGGTGCACGGATAGTCCGAGTCACCCGAAACGGGATAGGCGAAGGGATCGAGCGACTCCACGCCGTAGTTGGCGTACTCGATTCCGGTCCGTACGTCCTGGACCGAAATGGTGATGTGGAAGTCGTCCCGAGCCAGGAAGCGATGAAGGTGCAGTCCCAGATGCAGGCCGAGTTTGTTGACGGTGCGGTGCAGGTATCGGTCCGTCTGACCACCGCCACCTCGCTGCGGGAAATCCTTGACGCCGTCCCAGCGGACGATGGTGCCCTGGAAGGCGATCGGACGCCCTTGATAGAAGTCGATGAAGTCCTGGGCATACGTCGGGTCGATGATGTCGCATTCGAAACCGCGCTTGGCGCGCTCCATGAGCCACCGGCGTCCGACGGGTCGGCTCCGCTTGGTACGACTCACCACGGTGACCGACTCGGCGTGACTGAGCGAGGCGGACTTCAGCCCGGTGCCGAACATCCCGAGGGCCTTGGCGTCGTAGTCCCGTCGACCACCGACCGTCATCGCCACGTCCAGCTCGGTCTCGGTCATGCCCTTGCCGTCGTCGACGATCACCAGGCTGACGAGATTGTCCCCGTCACGCAGGAAATGGACCAGGACGTTCTCGGCGCCGGCGTCGATGGAGTTGTCGACCAGGTCGGCGATGGCGACCTCGAAGCCGTATCCCTGGCTGCTGAGCGCTTCCATGTAGCGTCCGTCCGGTGGCAGGTGCTTGCTGCCCGCCGTGGGGATCTCGAACTGCCACTGACTGACCATGTCCTGCCTTTGTGCCGAGTCCACTCGATGCGACCGAGATCGAGCATCATGATGCAACGCAGGCAAAACGGTAGTCGATGCCTGGGACAACGGTCCGTGAAAGTCGGCTTCCGACAATGCCCAGCGCATCCCCGTACGCTCGGCCGAGGAGTTGGCCTCGGTTCATCGATCAGGAGGCAGCAATGGCGAAGGTACCGGCCGCGGTGGTGGCCGCCGGGGGGCTTGTCGGGGGATACGGGGTCGCCCGGTGGACCAGGAAGCGGCAGCTCGGCGGGGTCGTCCTCGCCGTCGCCGGGGCCGCTGCCGCCCGGCAGTGGAAGCAGCAGGCCGGAGGGAAGGCCGCCGGGGCGCTCGGCGCCGCGTACGTCGCCGCCTTCGCCGGGTCCCACCCGCTGGCCAAGAAGGTGGGCGCCTGGCCTGCCGTGTTCGGTGTCGCCGGCGCCGTGGCCCTGGCCTCCTGGGCCGTGTCGGACCGGCACGCCTGACACCCGACGCCGGGTCCGTCACGGTCTACGCCCACGCCCGAAACCCCTCTGCCGCCCGACGCCGGGTCGCTCACCTCTGACGCCGGCGCGCGGCGCCTCCGACGCCCGCGGCGGGCCCGTCACCGCGGGCTCGAACCGGCGTCCCCTCCCCCGGTACCCCCCGGAACGCCCGTCGATAGGCATGCGGGCTCGTGCCCGCCACGCGCCGGAAGCGTTCCCTGAACGCCGTCGGGGAGCCGAACCCCGCCTGGGCCGCGATGCGTTCGACGGAGTACGTCGTCGTCTCCAGCAGGTACTGGGCCTGGTGGACCCTCGCCCGGTGCAGCCACTGCAGCGGCGTCGTGCCCGTCTGCTCGCGGAAGCGGCGGTTGAGGGTGCGGGTGCTCAGACCGGCGTGCGCGGCGATGTCCTCCAGGCTCAGGTCCCTGCCGGCGTTCTCCTCCAGCCAGTGCAGCAGCGGCTCCATTGTGCCGCCGGCCGGAGCCGGCGGCCGGCTGTGGACGATGAACTGGGCCTGCCCGCCCTCCCGTTCGAGCGGTACGACCGACATCCGCGCCGCGTGCGCCGCCACCGCCGAGCCGTGGTCCCGGCGGATCATGTGCAGGCACATGTCGATCGCCGCCGCCGCCCCCGCCGAGGTGAGGAACTGCCCGTTGTCGACGTACAGGACGTTGGGGTCGACGGTGACGGCCGGGTGCCCGGCCGCGAGGTCCGCGGCCGCGGCCCAGTGCGTCGTCGCGCGCAGGCCGTCCAGCAGACCGGTGGCGGCGAGGACGAACGCGCCCACGCAGATCGAGGCGATGCGCGTACCGTCGGCAGCCGCCGCCCGCAGCGCCTCCGTCACGCCCGGTGGCAGCGGAGCCGCCGGGTCGGCCACACCGGGCAGGATGATCGTGTCGGCCTCCGCCAGGGCGTCAAGGCCGTAGGGGGCGCGCACCGCGAACGGGCCCGCGCTCACCTCCTCCGCCACCGCGCACACCCGGACCCGGTAGGCCTCGCGGCCGTCCGGGAGGCGGGCCCGGCCGAAGGTGTCGATCGGGGCGGAGAGGTCGAACGGGATGACCTGGTCGAGCGCCAGTACGGCCACGGTGTGCATGGCGAGAGCGTAGGCGTACGACGGATTGCGGCCGGCTCTCGCCCTCGCTCTCCGACCGTCGTTCAAGGGCCACACGGCCTTGGCGAGAATCCGTTGGACCCTGGCAGTATCGCCACTTCTCCAAGATCCACCCTCCGCCTAGCGTCACCCCGTGACCAAGTTCCTCCTCGCCGTCCACGTCCTGGCCGCCATCGTCGCCGTCGGTCCCGTCACCGTCGCCGCGAGCCTGTTCCCGCCCGCCGCGCGCAAGGTGCTCGATACGCCCGCTGACGCCCGGGCCCTCGCGACCACGCGGCTGCTGCACCGCATCTGCCGGGTGTACGCCACCGTCGGCGTCGTCGTGCCCGTCTTCGGGTTCGCCACCGCGAGCAACATGGGCGTGCTCGGGGACGTCTGGCTGATCGTCTCGATCGTGCTGACGGCACTCGCGGCCGTGGTCCTCGCCGCGCTGGTCCTGCCCCGGCAGAGCGCGCTTCTGGAGGGGGCGGGAGACCGGGCGGCGACGGTCCGGCTCGCCCTGTTCACGGGGGTGTTCAACCTGCTCTGGGCCACGGTCACCGTTCTGATGATCGTGCGACCGGGGTCCACCACGGGCGCATAGGATCCCGCTCATGTACGCACAGCAGGGACAGCCGGGGAGCCCGGCGTCGCAGGCCTATCTCGCCTCGTTGGAACAGCGGCTGACGGCCGACGGATGCAGTACGCGCTGGGAGGACTGGGCCGGGGTGCCGGTACTCGTGGGGCGCCGGGCGGACTTCCGCATGCGCTGGATGGCCACGCGGCTGCACCTGTTCACGGTGGCGGCGGCCGTTCCGGAGATAACCGTGGAGGCCGTCTCCGGGTTCACCGACCAGGTGATGAAGTACGCCAAGGACAACAAGGGCGGCCTGCCGGTCGGCTTCCAGAACGGGATCGGCGCGTTCCCCGTCCTGGTCAGCGACCGGGTGGACCCGGCGGCCGTGCACTGGGCCGAGGCCCAGCAGCGCCTCAGGTTCGCCGTGATGACCCGGCCCGTCGTGGTCGACAGCGCCCGCCAGTACGTGGGCACCTACCGCGGCAAGCCCGCGCTCGGCCGGGTCTACGCCTCGCACTTCGTCGAGAAGGGTTCCGCGTACTTCTACGGCCGGTGACCGGCACGGGCCACCCGGCCCCCACGGCCAGGTAGCCCCAGGCCCGGACAGCCCACGCGCGCCCGGAACCCCCGGCGCCATCCGCCGGACCGGGTCGGGTCAGGCCCGGTGCCCCAGCACGTTCACCACCAGCCCGCTCGGATCCCGTACGAAGAACCGCCGTACGCCCCACTCCTCGTCGCGGAGCTCCCGTACGATCTCCGCGCCCGATGCGCGTACCCGGGCGTACACCGCGTCGACGTCGTCGACCTCGATGCTCACGTCGGGGGCGACCGGCCCGGTGCGGTCCTCGGTGAAGAGGCTGATCTGGGCGGAGGGGTGGGACGGGGAGGCCAGGGTGGTGATCCAGCCCAGGTTCATGACCTCTTCGAAGCCGAGCAGTCCGTAGAACTCCCGGCCGGCGCTCATCGCCTCCGGGGACTCGACCCGGACGTTCGGAACAATCCTGCGGACAGTCATGGCGAGCGGCTCCTCACGCGTCACAGGTGTGGGCGAGGACGAGGTCCTCGTCCTGCGAGTCTGCCCTGAACTGCCGTGCCACCGCTGCCGCCACGAGCACTCCGGTGGCGATCAGGAGCGTCCAGAACGCCCAGGCCAGCGGCCACGCGTTCGCGAACCCGTCGGGCGGTCCGGGGTGGGTCCGCAGGGAGACGTGCATGAGTGCCGCCGGAACCACCGCGACCAGCAGCAACGGCCAGGCGAGGGCGTCCCGGTGGCCGAAGTAGGCGGCAAGGACGATCAGGACGGCGGCGAGGAGCAGGACGCCGGCGCCCGTCACCGGCGTGGTCTCGTCGGAGGATCCCGGGACCTGCACGCGGTTGCGCAGGTCCCAGGGCAGGCACAGGAGATACGCCGTCCCGGAGAGGACGGCGCCGAGCACGCGCGTCAGCCAGCGTTCCGGCCAGGGGCGCGTTCGCAAGGGGCTCAACAGCTTCTCGGTCATGCGTACGAGGTTCGCCCGGAGGGGGGCGGTCCGACAGAGTACGCGTACTCAGGTCCTCGCCGTGAGTACGCGCACTCGACTCTCCCGGCCCGGGCGCCCCTCGGGTGGCACGCTCCGCACCCCGGTCGGGTGCCCCTCGGGTAGCGCGCCGCTCCCGCGGTCCGGGCCCCCTTCGGACGGCGCTCCGCTCCTGCCGCCCGGACGCCCTCTCAGGTCGCCGGGGCCGAGGTCGGACCGGACGACTCCTTCTCCGTGGCCGACAGCGGGGTGGCGATGTCCTCCAGGGAACGGCGCTCGGCGTTCACGGCGAGGAACGCGGCGACCAGTCCCGCCGCGCACATCAGGCTCGCGCCGATCTGGAAGGCGAGCACGGTGTCGCCGACCACGCCGGACTCCGTGAGGTCGGCGAAGACCAGCGGGCCGCTGATGCCGCCGGCGGCGGTGCCGAGGGCGTAGAAGAAGGCGATGGCCATGGCCCGGGTCTCCATCGGGAAGACCTCCGAGACCGTGAGATAGGCGCTGGAGGCGCCCGCCGAGGCGAAGAACAGCACCGCGCACCAGCAGGCCGTCATGGTCACGGCGTTGAGGGAGCCCTGGTCGAAGAGCCAGGCCGTGCCGAACAGCAGGATGCCGGAGAGCAGATACGTCGACGAGATCATGATGCGGCGGCCGACGGTGTCGAAGAGCTTGCCGAGGAACAGCGGGCCGAGGAAGTTGCCGGCCGCGATGACGGCGAAGTAGTAGCCGGTGCCGCCGGTGGGCACGTCGAAGAACTTGGTGAGGATGGCGCCGAAGCCGAAGGTGATCGCGTTGTAGAGGAACGCCTGGCCGATGAAGAGGGCGAGTCCGAGCGTGGCCCGCTTCGGGTAGCGGCCGAAGACGGTCTTGGCGATGAGGCCGAAGCCGATGCTCTTGCGCTGCTCGATGGTGATCTCCCGGTCGGGCTCCGGGAGCGGCTTGCCCTTCTCCTGCTCGATCTCGTGCTCCACTGAGGAGACCAGCGCGTCGGCGTCCGCGCCCCGGCCGTGGATGAACTGCCAGCGCGGGCTCTCCGGCACATGGCGCCTGACCAGCAGGATCACCAGGCCCAGAACGACGCCGAGGGCGAAGGTCAGCCGCCAGCCGATGTTCTTGGGGAAGATGTCCGTGTTCAGCATGACGATGGACAGCAGGGCCCCGCCGATGGCGCCGAGCCAGTAGCTGCCGTTGATGATGAGGTCGACCCGGCCGCGGTACTTGGACGGGATCAGCTCGTCGATCGCGGAGTTGATGGCCGCGTACTCACCGCCGATGCCGAAGCCGGTGAGGAAGCGGAACGTGAAGAACCACCACGGGGAGAAGGACAGCGCGGTCAGCGCGGTCGCGGCGAGATACACCGCAAGGGTGATCATGAAGAGCTTCTTGCGGCCGTAACGGTCGGTCAGCCAGCCGAAGAACAGCGCGCCCGCACAGGCACCGGCCACGTACAGGGCCGCCGCGACGCCGGTGACCTGCGCCGAGGTGATGGCCAGTCCGCTGCCTTCCTCGGAGAGGCGGCCCGCGATGTTGCCGACGGTGGTGACCTCCAGGCCGTCCAGGATCCAGACGGTTCCCAGGCCGATCACGATCATCCAGTGCCAGCGGGACCACGGCAGCCGGTCCAGGCGGGCCGGTACTGCTGTGGTGACGGTTCCCGTGGAGCCGGGCACGGAGTCCGGCGTCGCTGATGCTGTCATGGCTCCCTCTCCATTGAGTGACCCGCGGGTGACCCACTCCAGGGTGCCCTGATCTGCGTTTCTCACGCCCGGCGAGCAGCGCGCCGGAGGACCCTGGCGGCCCGGCATTCCGCCAACCCGTGGGCGACCGGCCGGCGGCATGCCCGCGGCCCCGGCGGCCGGCGCCCGGCGTCCCGTCTCCTCAGGCCCCCAGGGCCCGGGACAGCACGTAGATGAGCAGGCCGGCCAGCGATCCGACCACCGTGCCGTTGATCCGGATGAACTGCAGGTCGCGGCCGATGTGGGCCTCGATCTTCCGGGTGGTGTGCTCGGCGTCCCAGCCGGCCACGGTGTCGGTGATCAGGGAGGTGATCTCCTTGCGGTAGGTCGTCACGACGTACACCGCAGCGCCCTCCACCCAGCGGTCGACCTTGTCCTGTACCCGGGGTTCGGTGGCCATGCGCGCGCCCAGGGAGAGCAGGGAGGCGCGGACCCGCAGCCGCAGTTCACTGCGCTCGTCCTCGGCGGCGGAAACGATCATGGCGCGTACGGCCGTCCAGGCGGAGGCGATCAGATCCTGGACCTCGCCGCGTCCGAGCACCTCGCCCTTGAGGCGCTCCACGCGGGCCCGGGTGTCGGTGTCGGACTGGAGGTCGGAGGCGAAGTCGGTGAGGAAGCGGTCCAGCGCGCCGCGGGCGGGGTGCGAGGGCGCGTCGCGCATCTCGGTGACGAAACGGAGCAGCTCCTTGTAGACCCGCTCGCCGACCTTGCGGTCGACGAACCGCGGGGTCCAGCCGGGGGCGCCGCCCTGCACGGCGTCCATCACCGAGTCGCCGTGCAGCACCAGCCAGTCGTGGGCGCGCACGCAGACCAGGTCCACGACCCGCCGGTGGCCGCCGTCGGCGACGATCCGCTCCAGCATCTTGCCGATGCCGGGCGCGATCTCCTGGGCCTCGGCCCGCCTGGTGATGGCCTCCCCGACCACCGCCTGGACGTCGGAGTCGCGCAGCACCGTCAGGGCGCCGCGCAGCGCCGTGGCCAGTTCGGCGGTGACCCGGTCGGCGTGCTCGGGCTCGGCGAGCCACGCGCCGAGCCGGCTGCCGATGCCGACGGCCCGCAGCCGCTGCCGTACGACCTCCTCGGAGAGGAAGTTCTCCCCGACGAACTCGCCCAGGGAGACGCCGAGCTGGTCCTTCTTGTTCGGGATGATCGCCGTGTGCGGGATCGGGAGGCCGAGCGGGTGACGGAACAGGGCGGTGACCGCGAACCAGTCGGCGAGCGCGCCGACCATGCCGGCCTCGGCCGCGGCGGCGACGTACCCGGCCCAGGCCCCGGCGCCCTCGTTCGTCGCCCACTCGGCGAGGACGTACACGAGGGCGACGAAGAGCAGCAGGCCGGTAGCAGTGATCTTCATCCGGCGCACCCCGCGGCGCTTCTCCTCGTCGGCGGGGCTGAACGAGGACATCGGGCCGGGGGATGTCCGGTTCACGGGGGCGCCCGGTCGGGCATGCTGGCCCTCGACACCTGTTTCTTCCGCTTTCGTATGTTGCATCCGCTCCACCCGTTCGGTGACCTCGTACACATTGTCCCTTCCTGACCGACTCATGGAACGGAACAGGCGTTCCCGGCGTCTGTCCGGACGGGAGTTCCACCGGGGACCAAGGGGTCCTTTCGGTGTTCTCCTTCCCCATGCCGCATCATGGGGTCATCACATCGGAGCCTCGGGCTCCCATCGCCCGAGGAGACACACGCCGCATGACCAAGCGTCACGCCGGGGGTGCGGGGGTGTCCCCCGCAAGGCACGGCGCCCTGCTCGCCGCGATCATCGCCGTGATCGTGATCTTTTCCGCCGCCATATACGTCGGTGCCTCGACCGACGACGGCGGCGACCGGACCGACATGGCCGGCGGCCGCACCCCGCACAACTCGGCCGCCCCGGCGTCCACCGGCACCTGGGTCGGCGCCTGGTCGGCCTCCCCGGCCGGCGCGGAACCGGGCACCGAGGCGAACGGCATGGCGGGCCGCTCCGTCCGTAACGTCGTGCACGCGAGTGTCGGTGGTACGAGTGCCCGCATCACGCTGTCCAATCTCTACGGGCAGCAGCCGCTCAACATCACGCACGCCTCGCTGGCCGTCGCGGCCGCCCCGGACAACGCGGCCGCCGCGGCCGACACCATGCGCCGGCTGACCTTCGCGGGCAACGCCTCGGTGGTCATCCCGGCCGGACAGCAGGTGCTGAGCGACGTCGTGCGGATCACCGTCCCGCGCGGCAGCGACGTCCTCGTGACCACCTACTCGCCGACCCCGTCGGGGCCGGTCACCTACCACCCGCAGGCGCGGCAGATCTCCTACACCGCCGAGGGCGACCGCGCCGAGGACGTCACCGGCACCCCGTACACGGCGCAGACCCCGTACTGGCGCTACCTGACCGCCCTGGACGTGCTGAGCAACGAGTCGGACGGCACGGTCGTCGTGATCGGCGACTCGCTGACCGACGGCGTCACTTCCACCCTGGGCGCCAACAGGCGCTGGACGGACGCTCTTTCGGTCCGGCTGCGCGAGGCGGCGGGCTCCGGTGACGTGCCCCGCTACAGCGTCGTCAACCAGGGCATCAGCGGCAACCAGGTGCTGGCCGCGGGCCTGGGCCGCCCCGCCGACAACCCGAGCGGGCTCGCCCGCTTCCAGCGGGACGTCCTCGGGCGCACGGGCGTCAAGTCCGTCGTCGTCGATCTGGGCGTCAACGACATCCTGCGCAACCCGAACCAGGCCGACCCCGAGCTGATCGCGGGCGGGCTGCGCAAGCTGGTCCGGCAGGCCCACGCCCGCGGGCTGCGGGTCGTCGGCGCCACGCTGATGCCGTTCCAGGGCCACCGCGGCTACACGGACAACCGCGAGGCCGTCCGCCAGGCCGTCAACGCGCAGATCAGGTCGGGCCGGGTGTACGACGCGGTCGTCGACTTCGACAAGGCGCTGCGCGACCCGTACAACCCGCGCCGGCTGCGCTCCGACTACGACTCGGGCGATCATCTCCACCCGAGCGACAAGGGGTTCCAGAAGATGGCGGACTCCTTCGACCTGGGCGACCTCAAGGGGCCGGTGCCCGCGGAACTCTGACGCAGCCGCGGCCGTGCGGTGCCGTCGGTGCCGGCGCCCGTCCGGGGCCCGCGATGGCCGGCAGCACCGGCGCCGCCGGTCAGTGGCCCCCGTGCCGGTGCCTGTCGCGGTCCTCGCGGCGCGCCTCCCGGCGCTCGCGGTGCTCCTCCCGGCGTTCCGCGTGCCGCTCGCGCCTCAGGTCGTGGCGGTCCGTGAGGGCCGCCCGGTGCGCGTCGTACCGGCCGTCCCGTCCGTCGACGTCCTCGCCGTCGTCCGCGTCATCGAGGTCGTCGAGGCCGTCGAGGCCGTCGAGGCCGTCCGGGTGGTCGCGGCCGGGGCCCCGCAGCTCCTTGCGGGCCGCCCTGCGCTCCAGCTTCTGCCGGCGGCGCTCCTCCTTCAGGCGCAGCCGCTCCGCCTTGGTCAGCTTGCGCTGGACGCCGACCCCGCCCCAGAAGGCGAAGCCGGTGACCACGACGCGCGGGGCGCCGGGGTCGCCCGGGACGCCGTCCTCACGATGGTCGAAGCCGCCCATGATGCCGACACCGCGGACGACCACCTCGACGCCCGGCGGCACCAGGACGTTCACGCCGCCCATGACCGCCACGCAGTTGAGGACCACCTCGCGCCCGGCGAAGTTCGCCTCCCGCAGGTCGATGTCGCCGCCGCCCATGAACGCGAACGAGGTGAAGCGGCGCGGCACGGTCCAGCGGCCCTTGCGCTCGAACCCCGACAGGACGGCGACTCCCCAGGACGACGAGCCCTCGCCTCCGACGATCCGCCCGCCCCAATCCCCCTGCGCCCGGGCCGGTTCGGCCGCGGAGAGCGGGGCCGCGACCGCCGCCCCGGGCAGATCGCGGGTGATCGGCGCCAGCTCCCCGTACGTACGGGCCCCGTACGTCGCCTCCAGGCGCTCCTCGAACTCCCCCATGTCGAGGCGGCCTTCGGCGAGGGCGTCCCGCAGCTGCTCGGCGACTCGTTCACGATCGGCGTCGGAGGCCCGGAGCCCGGGGAGTTCGTCCGTCATGCACAGCAGCCTACGAGTTCACTCCCTCCGCGTACATGAGCCGCCTACGAGCTCGCCTTCTCCGCGTACATCTTCGCGATGACCGCCTCGATGTCGGGCTCGCGGACCGACAGGTCCACCAGCGGATGCTCCGCGGCGATCCGCGCCACCAGCGGAGCCGCCGACTGCGAGGCCGGGAAGGCCAGCCACTGCCGCGGCCCCTCCACCCGCACCACCCTCGCCGACTCCACCTCGATGGGCGGCATCTCCCGCTCCAGGTCCACGACCAGCGTCCGCTCGCTCTCCCCCACCTCGTGCAGCCCGGTCAGCGGACCGTCGTACATGAGCCGCCCGTGGTCGATGACCATCACCCGCCGGCACAACTGCTCGATGTCGGTGAGGTCGTGCGTGGTGAGCAGCACCGTGGTGCCGCGCTCGGCGTTCAGGTCCGCCAGGAAGCCGCGGACCCTGGCCTTGGAGACCACGTCGAGCCCGATCGTCGGCTCGTCGAGGTAGAGCACCTCCGGGTCGTGCAGCAGTGCCGCGGCGATGTCACCGCGCATCCGCTGCCCCAGCGAGAGCTGACGCACCGGCACGTCCAGCAGCGGCGCCAGTTCCAGGAGTTCGACGCAGCGGTCCAGGTTCTCCCGGTAACGGCCTTCGGGAATGCGGTACATGCGGCGCATGAGCCGGTAGGAGTCGATCAGCGGCAGGTCCCACCACAGCGTCGTACGCTGGCCGAACACGACGCCGATGCGCTGCGCCAGCCGGGTCCGCTCCCGGGACGGGTCGATGCCCGCGACCCGCAGCCGGCCGCCGCTGGGCGTGAGGATCCCGGTCAGCATCTTGATGGTCGTCGACTTGCCGGCGCCGTTCGGGCCGATGTAGCCGACCATCTCGCCGCGCGCCACGGTGAACGAGAGCGAGTCGACCGCCCGCACCTGCCGCCGCTCGCCGCGCAGGAACCCGGTCCGCTTGCGCACGTCGAAGACCTTCTCGACGCCGTCCAGCTCGATGAAGCCGCCCTGTGCGGGCACCGGTCGGCGGACCACGGGGTCCGGTCCGGTCACCTCGGCGGTGTCGTGACGGTCCATGTCTGCTAACTCCCCGTGCTCCGGTAGGAACGAAGTCCCGCGCGCCAGGCCAGTCCCGCGAGCGCGCAGCAGCCCAGCGCCACGAGCGGAGGCGCGAAGGCGAGCCAGGCCGGCAGGTCCAGCGGATAGGGGCGGCCCAGCACGTACAGCGCGGGCAGCCAGTTGACGAAGGCCAGCGGCAGCACGAAGGTCACCCCGCGCACCAGGTCCCCGGCGAACACGGTCGGCGGATACTGCAGGAGCGTGTTGCCGCCGTAGGTGAAGGAGTTCTGCACCTCGGAGGCGTCCTGCGCCACGAACTGGAAGGCCGCGCCCGCCACGAACAGGGCCCCGAAGATCGCGCCGCCGCTGAGCAGCGTCACCGGGACCATCAGCGCCTTGAGCGGCGTCCAGGCGATGTCCAGGGACGCGGTCGCCCAGCCGAGGACCAGCAGGCCCTGGGTGATCCGCCCCAGGCGGCGCAGCGCGAAGCGGTCCGCCGCGACCTGGGCCAGTACGGGCACCGGACGCACGAGCAGGGTGTCGAGGGTGCCGTCGCGCACCCGCCGGCCCAACCGGTCCATCGAGCCCATCGCGAGGTCCGCGATCCCGAACGCGGTCCCGGACAGGCCGTACAGGAAGGCGACTTCGGGCAGCGTGTACCCGCCGAGCCGGTCGACCTGCGAGAACATCAGCAGGATCGCCGCGAAGTCGAGGGCGGTCGCCACGAAGTTGCCGCACGCCGTCATGGCGAAGGAGGCGCGGTAGGCCATCGTGGAGCGGATCCACATCGCGGCGATCATGCGGTAGGCGCGCAGGGCGTCCCGCAGGCGGGCCGGGGCGCCGTGCACGAGCGGTCCGGTGTCAGCCACCCTGCACCACCACCCGCCGCGTCGCCACGCTCTGCAGCAGCCGTCCGGCCGCGAGCAGCCCCACCGCCCACGCCGCCTGGAACGCGTACGTGGGCAGTGGGTCGGCCCGGCCGAGCAGCACGTCCGCCGGCGCCTGGATCAACGACGCCCACGGCAGGGCACGCACCACTTCCCCGAGCGCGCCCGGGAAGACGTTCAGCGGCAGCAGCATGCCCGAGCAGAAGATCCCTGCCAGGAAGGCCAGTTGCGCCACTCCCGCGCCGTCCATCAGCCAGAACGCCGACAGCGCCACCAGGAAGCGGATCCCGAAGCTGACCACCACCCCGAGCGCCACCGCCACCAGGAACGCCAGCCACGCCAGCGGGTCCGCGGGCAGGGCGAGTTCGAAGACGAGCGCCCCGAACACCATCGGCACCGCCCCCCGCCCGAGCAGATGGAAGAGGGCCCGGCCCGCGTCCGCGGCCAGCCACCAGGCCTGGAGGTCGACGGGCCGGTACAGGTCGATCGCGATGTCGCCGGTACGGATGCGCTCGATGAGCTCGTCCTCGAAGCCGCCTCCCATCACGGCGACCACCATGAGCATCGCCTGCCCGAGCCACACGTAGGTCAGGGCCTGCGACTGGTCGTACCCCCCGAGATGCGGTCTCTCGTGCCACAACGCCAGGTACGTGTAGGCCAGGATCAGCCCGAAGACGGTGTTGGTGAACACACCCGCCGCCGTGGCCGTCCGATAGGTGGCGTACCGCCGGAACCCGCTCACCGCGACCGCCGCGTACAACCGCGCTGTCCCCACCGGCACAGCCCCCTTACCCGTTCAGGCCGAAGCGCAGGAGCCTAGTCCCCGCACGACGCGGCCTGCCACGCATTTTTCCGCCGCGACACGTTCCGGGATCGGGGAACGGAACGCTTGGTGCGAGAGTCTTCAAGTGGGGGCGCAGAAGACGTACGAGGTCGTACGGGTCAGTACCACGCGAAACAGGAGTCCGGCACCGAGATGAGCGACGAGCCGCAGCCGCAGGACAGCAGCCAGGGCGGGCCGCCCGACGAGCCCGGACAGGCTCCGCCGGCGTCCGGAAAGAAGCCCCGGCGCACCGGCTGGCGTCGGCTGATCCCCACCTGGCGGATGGTGCTCGGCACGTTCGTCGGCGTCATCCTCCTCTTCGTCGGCCTCTTCGCGCTCGGCTACTACCTGGTCAAGATCCCGCCGGCGAACGCCGCCGCGGTCAAGCAGAGCAACGTGTACCTGTACGCGGACGGCAGCCAGCTCGCCCGCGACGGCGAGGTCAACCGGGAGAACGTGACGCTCGCCCAGATCGCCAAGGGCACCCAGCACGCGGTGCTAGCCGCCGAGGACCGGGACTTCTACACCGAGTCGGCCGTCGACCCCAAGGCGATGATCCGCGCCGGCTGGAACACCGTCACCGGCAAGGGCAGGCAGTCCGGCTCGACGATCACCCAGCAGTACGTGAAGAACTACTACCTCGGCCAGGAGCAGACCGTCTCGCGGAAGGTGAAGGAGTTCTTCATCTCCATCAAGCTGGACCGCGAGAAGAGCAAGGACGACATCCTGGAGGGCTACCTCAACACCAGCTACTTCGGCCGCAACGCCTACGGCATCCAGGCCGCCGCCCAGGCGTACTACGGCGTCGACGCCCAGGACCTGAGCGTGGGCCAGGGCGCCTACCTGGCCGCGCTGCTGAACGCGCCCAGCGAGTACGACGTGATCGCGCACCCCGAGAACAAGTCCGCGGCCGTGGCCCGCTGGAACTACGTCCTGGACGGCATGGTCAAGAAGGAGTGGCTCAGCCCGTCGGCCCGCGCCGGCGTCGCCTTCCCCGCACCCAGGGAGGCCAAGGGCTCCGCCGGCATGTCCGGACAGCGCGGCTACCTCGTCCAGGCCGTGCGCGACTGGCTGACCTCGAACAAGGTCATCGACGAGGACACCCTCGCCACCGGCGGCTACCGCATCACGACGACCATCCAGAAGAAGAAGCAGAACGCCTTCGTCGAGGCCGTCGACGACCAGGTGATGGACCGGCTCGACAAGAAGAACCGCAAGGTCGACACCTACGTCCGCGCGGGCGGCGTCTCCATCGACCCCGCCAACGGCAAGGTCGTCGCCATGTACGGCGGCATCGACTACACCAAGCAGTACGTCAACAACGCCACCCGCCGCGACTACCAGGTCGGCTCCACCTTCAAGCCGTTCGTCTTCACCTCGGCCGTGCAGAACGGCTCCACGACCCAGGACGGCCGCACGATCACCCCGAACACCGTCTACGACGGCACCGACAAGCGCCCCGTCCAGGGCTGGAGCGGCGGCACCTACGCGCCCGAGAACGAGGACAACGTCTCCTACGGGCCGATCACCGTGCGCACCGCCACCGACAAGTCCGTCAACGCGGTGTACGCGCAGATGGCGGTCGACGTAGGCCCCGAGAAGGTCAAGAACACCGCCGTCGCGCTCGGCGTCCCCGCCAACACCCCCGACCTGACCGCCACCCCGTCCATCGCGCTCGGCCCGGCCACCGCCAGCGTCCTCGACATGGCGCAGGCCTACGCGACGCTCGCCAACCACGGCAGGCACGGCACGTACACGCTCGTGGAGGACATCACCAAGGACGGCGCCGAGGACGTGCACCTGCCCGGCCGGAACACCCGGCAGGCCGTCGACCGGGAGGCCGCCGACACCACCACGTCGGTCCTGCAGAGCGTCGTCGAGGGCGGCACCGGTACCGCGGCCCAGGCCGCGGGACGGCCCGCCGCGGGCAAGACCGGCACCGCCGAGGAGGACCAGGCGGCCTGGTTCGCCGGCTACACGCCCGACCTCGCCACCGTCGTCTCCGTGATGGGCCAGGACCCCGAGACGGGCGCGCACGAGCCGCTGTACGGCGCCCTCGGCCAGGCACGCATCAACGGCGGCGGCTACCCGGCGCAGATCTGGGCCCAGTACACCCGGACCGCCCTGCGCGGCAGCGCCGTGGAGGACTTCGACCTGGAACTGGAGGCGGGCGCGGAGCAGCCGCAACCGCCGTCGACCGGGCCCACCGGCCAGACCCCCGGAACCGGCGGCCAGGACACCGGCGGCACCACCGGCGCCTCCCCCACCACCGGCGGCCAGGACACCGGCGGCACGCCCACCACCGGCGGCACCACCGGGAGCACCCCCACCACGGGCGGCACCACCACGGACGGCGGTGCCACCGACGGCGGCACGACCGACACCGGGGGCACCGACGGCGGCGGCACGGACACCGGAGGCACCGCGGACGGCGGCACGACGGACACGGGCGGCACGACGGACGGCGGCGACACGGCGGGCACGGCGGCCGGCCTGTTCGGCCGGCCCACCGGCAGACGCGCCTAGAGGGCGCGGCCTCAGTGACCCGAGGTCGCCTTCAGCCCCACCACGGCCACCAGCAGCAGGCACACGAAGAAGATCCGGGCGGCGGTCACCGGCTCCCCCAGCACCACCATGCCCAGCACCGCCGCACCGGCCGCACCGATCCCGACCCAGACGCCGTAGGCGGTCCCGATCGGCAGGGACCTGGCCGCGTACGACAGCAGCAGCATGCTCGCCACGATGCCCGCGCCCGTCAGGACGCTCGGCACCGGCCGGGTGAAACCGTCGGTGTACTTCATCCCGACCGACCAGCCGACTTCGAGCAGACCGGCGGCGAACAGCAGAATCCAGGCCATGACAGGCACCTCCGTCAGTGGATCAACAGGGGTGCGTCGTCTTTGCGAGGTCCCGGTACGGCGCGTCTCGTCGGGTCCCTCCAACGTAGCAAAGGAACGCGAAAGGGGCCGGTGACACCCGTCACCGGCCCCTCCCGACGCGCCTGCCTACAGGTACAGCCCCGTGGAGTCCTCGGAGCCCTCGAAGCGGTCCGCGGCCACCGCGTGCAGGTCGCGCTCACGCATCAGGACGTAGGCGGTACCCCGCACCTCGACCTCGGCACGGTCCTCGGGATCGTAGAGAACCCGGTCGCCCGGCTCGACGGTCCGCACGTTCTGTCCGACCGCCACGACCTCCGCCCAGGCCAGGCGCCGGCCCACGGCCGCCGTCGCGGGGATCAGGATGCCGCCGCCGGAACGGCGCTCGCCCTCGGCCGCGTCCTGCCGCACGAGCACACGGTCGTGCAGCATCCGGATGGGCAGCTTGTCGTCGTGATGGCTCTTCTCGCTCACGCCACGAACCTACCTGTCCCGGCCACTTCCGTACGCAATCGGGTCAGCGCCTGCGGCGCCGCGGGGTCAGCGTGAGCAGACCCACCAGCCCCACCGCCAGCAGCGCCACCGGCACGATGCGCTCCAGCCGCGGCGCGCCCTCCTCGGTGACGAACTGTCCCCGGACATCGCCGACCACCCGGTTCACGCCCACGTAGGCGCGGCCGAGCGTGTGGTCGATGTGGGAGACCATCTTGGCCTTGGCGTCCCCGGCGATGGTCTTGGGATGGACCCGCACACCGATCTCGTCCAGCGTCTCGGCGAGGACCTCCCGGCGGCGTTTGATGTCCGCCTCGATCTGCGCCGGAGTCCTGGTATCCGACGTTTCCGACGTATCCGACACCGCGCTGCCTCCGTGGTCGTTGCGACGTAACTCTGTTACTCCGGACTGTCTCTGGTCGACAGTCTGTCAGCTCATGGGCGATCGCACCCCACGGCACCCCCTGTTGGACGTGCGCGGGCGCATTAGGCTCGTTCCCCGAAACCCGCCCCTGCCACGTGAGGTACCGATGAGCGAGCGACTCCAGCCCGGCGACACCGCCCCCGCCTTCACCCTGCCGGACGCCGACGGCAACGACGTGTCCCTTGCCGACCACAAGGGCCGCAAGGTCATCGTCTACTTCTACCCCGCCGCCCTGACCCCCGGCTGCACCAAGCAGGCCTGCGACTTCACGGACAACCTCCAGGTACTGGCGGGCGCCGGCTACGACGTCATCGGCGTCTCCCCGGACAAGCCCGAGAAGCTCGCCAAGTTCCGCGAGAAGGAGTCCCTCGAGGTGACCCTGGTCGGCGACCCCGACAAGACGGTCCTGGAGGCGTACGGCGCCTTCGGCGAGAAGAAGCTGTACGGCAAGACCGTCGTCGGGGTCATCCGCTCCACGGTGATCGTGGACGAGGAGGGCAAGGTCGAGCGGGCGCTGTACAACGTGAAGGCGACCGGCCACGTGGCGAAGATCATCAAGGACCTCGGAATCTGACGGATCCTGTGACGAAGGTCCCTCCCGCCGGGGACCTTCGTTTGCGGTCGCCACCATGGAGCAGGTGATCCCCTGGACCAAGTGATCCAGCAACGAGAGGATCCCTCCATGGCGGCCACCGGGCCCGAGCCCCACGGGGTCACCGCCGACCCCGACGCGGTGAAGCGCCACCGCACCCTCTTCCGTGCGGTCAGGCGGCGCAGGAACCCGCCACTGCGGCGCACCGACATCACGGTCACCGACGACCGGGCGGTCAAGCGGGCCGTGAAAGCGGCCTCGCTCGGCAATGCCATGGAGTGGTTCGACTTCGGCATCTACAGCTATCTCGCCGTCACCATCGGCCATGTCTTCTTCCCGTCCGGGAACGGCACCGTCCAGCTTCTCTCGTCGTTCGCGACCTTCGCCGTCTCCTTCCTCGTCCGGCCCGTCGGCGGCATGGTCTTCGGCCCGATGGGCGACCGGATCGGCCGCAAGAAGGTCCTCGCCCTCACCATGATCCTGATGGCCGTCGGCACCTTCGCCATCGGCCTGATCCCCTCGTACGCCACCATCGGCTTCTGGTCCCCGGTCCTGCTGATCCTCTTCCGGCTCGTCCAGGGCTTCTCCACGGGCGGCGAGTACGGCGGCGCGTCGACATTCATCGCCGAGTACGCGCCCGACAAGCGCCGCGGCTTCTTCGGCAGCTTCCTGGAGTTCGGCACGCTCGCCGGGTACGTCGGCGCGGCCGGCCTCGTGACCCTGCTGACCTCGCTGCTCGGCAGCGGCGGCATGGAGTCCTGGGGCTGGCGCGTGCCCTTCCTGGTCGCCGGACCCATCGGCCTCGTCGGCCTGTACCTGCGGCTGAAGCTCGACGAGACGCCCGCCTTCCGGAAGCTGGAGGACGAGGCCGCCCACAAGGCGACCGACGCGGCGTCCACCGTCGAGACGACCGCCAAGGGCGACCTCGCGAAGATCTTCCGGGACCACTGGCCGACGCTGATCCTCTGCATCTGCCTGGTCGGCGCGTACAACATCACCGACTACATGCTGCTGTCCTACATGCCGACGTACCTGTCCGACGAGATGGGCTACAGCGAGACCCACGGCCTGCTGATCCTGATCGCCACCATGCTCGTCCTGATGCTGCTCATCAACCGGGTGGGCACCCTCTCCGACCGCTACGGCCGCAAGCCGCTGCTCATGGCCGGCATGCTCGGCTTCCTCGTCCTGTCCGTACCGGCCTTCCTGCTCGTCAAGCAGGGCGGCCTGGTGGCGGTGTCGGCGGGCATGCTGATGCTCGGCCTCTCCCTGGTCTGCATGCTCGGCACGATGTCCGCGGCCCTGCCCGCGCTCTTCCCGACCCAGGTCCGGTACGGCTCCCTCTCGGTCGGCTACAACCTCTCCGCCTCCCTCTTCGGCGGCACGACCCCGCTGGTCATCACCGCCCTCATCAGCGTGACCGGGAGCGACATGATGCCCGCGTACTACGCGATGGCCGCGGCCCTCGTCGGCGTCGTCGCGGTCGCCTGCATGAAGGAGACGGCCCGGCAGCCCCTGGCCGGCTCCCCTCCGGCGGTGGGCACCCCCCAGGAAGCAGCCGCCCTGGTCGAGGCGCAGGCCCCGTCCCCGAGGTTCTGACCACCTCCGTGACGGCCCGACAGCCGGTTCGTTACTCCGTACGAGCCGCGAACACGCGGCCGGACGGAGGGAATCATGGGAACCAGCCCCTACACGAGAACCCGCCTGCACCAAGCGGCAAGCACGTCACGCACCCTGTCGGAAGCACTTGAGAAGCTGGGGGTGGATCCGGGGAGTGCGACGCGCCGCTACCTCCAGGCGCGCATGAAGAAGCTCGGGGTGAGCACCTCCCATTTCGAGCGCGAGGGCGTTCGGTGGACCCGGGACGTCCTCGCCGCGGCAGTCGCGGCCTCGACGAACATGTGCGAGGTGCTGCGCCGGCTCGGACTCGAAGTCGTCGGCGGCCATCACACGCACATCAGCCGCCGCATCAAGGCGTACGGGATCGACACATCGCACTTCCAGCCCCCTTCCCGGCGAGGGGAGAGCAGGCGCTCTCGCACGCCGGACACCTTGCTCGTCGAGGAGCCGGCCGGTGGTGCCCGACGCGTTCCCGGCACCCGCCTCAAGTCGGCGATGACGGCTCTGGGGGTGCCGGAACGGTGCGCACGCTGCGGGATCGCACCAGTCTGGCGCGGACGCCCGCTCCCCCTGGAGGTCGATCACGTCGACGGCAACCGGCGGGACAACCGCATCGAGAACCTCCGTTTCCTGTGCCCCAACTGCCATGCGGTCACGGGCAGTTACCGAGGACGCAACAAGGGACGCGCCGCGGGCGGCAGCGCATGAGCAGCGGAGAGCGGTACACCCGCGCAGCGCTGATCGAGGCCGCCGAGCAGTGCTCCGACATCGACGAGGTCATCGCCTTCTTCGGCACACGGCCCTATGGGCATCTCCGCCGTTATCTCTACAGCCGATTCGAGCATTTCGGGATCGACATCTCGCACTTTCCCCGCAGCCGCCGCCGCGGGGACCGGGATCTGCCGACGGAGGAGGAGCTGCGGCGAGCAGTCGGCCAATCGACCTCCGTCGCCGGAGCCCTCCGGTCACTGCAACGCCCTGTCGACTCGAGGATGCGCGCGCTGCTTCCCCGGCTGACCAGCGCGTACGGCATCGACACCTCGCACTTTCTGGGACAAGCTCACCAGCGGGGCAAACCCGGTCCGACGGCCCTGAAACGGCCGGAGGACGTGCTCGTCCGGCACAGCGGTCAGCGCAGGACGAGAACAGCACTCCTGCGCCGCGCACTCCACGAGATCGGCGTACCCGACGAATGCGCCGAGTGCGGTACCGGCCCTCGGTGGCTCGGTGCGCCGATGACGCTGGAGATCGACCACATCAACGGGGACTGGAGCGACGACCGGCGCGAGAACCTGCGGCTGCTCTGCCCCAACTGCCATGCGGTCACCGCCACGTGGTGCCGTGGGGGCCGACGGCGCCGCACGTAGAGGGCGTCTGCCCACGGGCCTCCGCCGATCAGCCCGTCCTCGGTACACTGAATCGCCGCCGGTCGAGTCATCTCACCGGCTGCGCGCGGCCGTGATGGAACTGGCAGTCATGCTGGGTTTAGGTCCCAGTGGGTTCACACCCGTGTGGGTTCGAGTCCCACCGGCCGCACCGCGGGAAGCCGTGGCGCCAGCCTCGAAGGGTCGGCGCCACGGCTTCTTCGTGTCTCAGCCCAGCAGTTCCCGTACCACCGGTACCAGGGCGCGGAACGCCTTGCCGCGGTGGCTGATCGCGTTCTTCTCCTCGGGGGAGAGTTCCGCGCAGGTGCGGGTCTCGCCGTCCGGCTGGAGGATCGGGTCGTAGCCGAAGCCGTTCGTGCCGGAGGGGGCGGTGCGCAGGGTGCCGCGCAGTTGGCCCTCGACGACGCGTTCGGTGCCGTCCGGGAGGGCGAGCGCCGCCGCGCAGGCGAAGTGGGCGCCGCGGTGGGGGTCGGCGATGTCGCCGAGCTGGGCGAGGAGCAGGTCGAGGTTGGCCGCGTCGTCGCCGTGGCGGCCGGCCCAGCGGGCGGAGAAGATGCCGGGGGCGCCGCCGAGGACGTCGACGCAGAGGCCGGAGTCGTCGGCGACGGCGGGCAGTCCGGTGGCCCGGGCGAGGGCGTGCGCCTTGAGCAGGGCGTTCTCGGCGAAGGTGACGCCGGTTTCCTTGACGTCGGGGATGTCGGGGTAGGCGTCCGCGCCGACGAGGTCGTGGGGCAGTCCTGCGTCGGCGAGGATCGCGTGCAGCTCGGTGATCTTTCCGGCGTTGCGGGTGGCGAGGATCAGGCGGGTCATGCGCACCAGTATCCAGGGGTGCGCGGGGCCCGGGCGGTCCGCCCGGGGACGTGGCCGGCGTCAAGGGCGGGCGGGCCGTCGTCGGTTCGCCGGTGTTGCGGTGGCGGGCGGGCCGTTGACGGTTCGCCGGTGGTACGGCGGGGAGGTCGTCGTCGGTGTGCCGGTGCTACGGCGTGCAGACCTTCGTCAGTTCGCCGGCGGCGTCGGTGACCGGGCTGATGTCGGGGGTGTCGTCGCCGTTCTTGATGGCGGTGCGGACGTTGTCGACGGCTCGGCCGAGGTCGTCGACGGCCTTGTCGACGTCGGCGTTGTCGGTGGTGTCGCCGATCTTGTCGAGGTTCTGCTCGATGGAGGTGAGGGACTCGTCCGTCTGCGTCGGGTCGTCGGCCGCGTTCTCGACGGCTTGTTGGAGGTCGGTGACGCTGTCGGCTATGGCGTCTGCGGTCTGGACGCAGTCCAGGGCCTTGTTGACGGCGTCGCAGCCGACGGCCGCCGGAACGGCGACGAGTGCGGCGACGACGGCGAATACCGCGGTGCGGCGGCGGTGGCGCGAAGCCATGGAACGGTCCCTCCCCGTGGGCATGATGTGGTCGGCGGACGCACGGCGGGGCCGTGCGTCCGTACCCCTAAGAACGCGAACGGCTAGCGCGTGGTTGCCTCGAGGGCGGCGCGTTGTGCGGCGGCCAGTTCGTCGCAGCCCGAGACGGCCAGGTCGAGCAGGGCGTTGAGTTCCTTGCGGTCGAAGGGCTCGGCCTCCGCGGTGCCCTGGACCTCGACGAAGCGTCCGTCGCCGGTGCAGACGACGTTCATGTCGGTGTCGGCCTTGACGTCCTCCTCGTAGCAGAGGTCGAGGAGGGGGACGCCGGCGACGATGCCGACGGAGACGGCGGAGACGGTGCCGGTGAGGGGCTGGCGGCCGGCCTTGACGAGCTTCCTGCCCTGGGCCCAGGCGACGGCGTCGGCGAGGGCGACGTAGGCGCCGGTGATGGCGGCGGTGCGGGTGCCGCCGTCGGCCTGGAGGACGTCGCAGTCGAGGACGATGGTGTTCTCGCCGAGGGCCTTGTAGTCGATGACGGCGCGCAGGGAGCGGCCGATGAGGCGGCTGATCTCGTGGGTGCGGCCGCCGATCCTGCCGCGGACGGATTCGCGGTCGCCGCGGGTGTTGGTGGAGCGGGGCAGCATGGAGTACTCGGCGGTGACCCAGCCCTCGCCGCTGCCCTTGCGCCAGCGGGGGACGCCTTCGGTGACGGAGGCGGTGCAGAAGACCTTGGTGTCGCCGAAGGAGACGAGGACGGAGCCCTCGGCGTGCTTGCTCCAGCCGCGCTCGATGGTGATGGGGCGGAGCTGGTCGGGGGTGCGGCCGTCGATTCGAGACATGGCGACGAGCCTAGCCGTATACGGGCGAGGGGCCGCTCCGGGTACGGGAAGCGGCCCCTCGGGGGTTCAGCTGCTCACATCATGTCTTCGATGTCGGCTGCGATGGGGTCCGCGTCGGTGCCGATGACGACCTGGATGGCGGTGCCCATCTTGACGACGCCGTGGGCGCCGGCGGCCTTCAGGGCGGCCTCGTCGACCTTGCCGGGGTCGACGACCTCGGTGCGGAGGCGGGTGATGCAGCCCTCGACCTCTTCGATGTTCTCGATGCCGCCGAGCCCGGCAACGATCTTCTCAGCCTTGGTGGCCATGTCCTTCTCCCTGATCCGAACCGCTTTTGTCGCAGTAACCCACAGTTGGCCCATCTTCGCGAGCGGTCATGGTGTCCGTGCCGAAAGATGACGATCACGACAGCTCACCGTTCGCAACTGGTCTACACCACTTTTCAACGGCCGCCAAACCCGGTCCTGTTCCCGGAGGACGCCCATGAGTGCCGACAGCGCCGTCTCACCAGCGCGCGCCCGCTGGAACACCGCCTTCCAGGGGCTCCAGAAGATGGGCCGGAGTCTTCAGCTGCCCATCGCGGTGCTGCCGGCGGCGGGCATTCTCAACCGGCTCGGCCAGCCGGACGTGTTCGGCGCGGAGGGGCTCGGCTGGGACAACGTCTCCAAGGTGATGGGGGCGGCGGGTGGCGCGCTGCTCGACGGTCAGCTCGGGCTGCCGATGCTGTTCTGCGTGGGCGTGGCCATCGGAATGGCGAAGAAGGCGGACGGTTCCACGGCGCTGGCGGCGGTGGTGGGCTTCCTCGTCTACTACAACGTGCTGCGCGCGTTTCCGGAGGACTGTCCGTCGGGCAGCATCGCGATCAAGCTGGGCTGCCAGGCGGAGGACAACTCCGTGGTGGAGTTCACGTACCAGAATCCCGGGGTCTTCGGCGGCATCGTGATCGGGTTGCTGTCGGCGTACTTCTGGCAGCGTTTCCACCGTACGAAGCTGGTGGACTGGCTCGGGTTCTTCAACGGCCGCCGGCTGGTGCCGATCATCATGGCGTTCGTGTCCATCGCGTTCTCGGCGCTGTGCCTGTGGGTGTGGCCGCCGATCGGTGACGGGCTGGAGAACTTCAGCGACTGGCTGGTGGGCCTCGGGGCGTGGGGTGCCGGTGTCTTCGGTGTGGCGAACCGGGCGCTGCTGGTGATCGGTCTGCACCAGTTCCTGAACGTGCCCATCTGGTTCCAGTTCGGCAGTTTCACCAAGCCGGACGGGACGGTGGTGCACGGTGACATCAACATGTTCCTGGCGGGCGACCCGAACGCGGGGCAGTTCACCTCGGGCTTCTTCCCGATCATGATGTTCGCGCTGCCGGCCGCCTGTCTGGCGATGACGCACTGCGCGAAGCCGCATCGCCGCAAGGAGATCGGCGGTCTGATGCTCTCGGTCGCGCTGACGTCGTTCGTGACCGGTATCACGGAGCCCATCGAGTACTCGTTCCTCTTCATCGCGCCGGTGCTGTACGCGATCCACGCGGTGCTCACGGGTGTCTCGATGGCGGTGACCTGGGGGCTGGGGGTGCACGACGGATTCAGCTTCTCGGCGGGCCTGATCGACTACGTCATCAACTGGAACCTGGCGACCAGGCCGTGGGCGATCGTTCCGATCGGGCTGTGCTTCGCCGCGGTGTACTACGCGATCTTCCGGTTCGCGATCACCAAGTTCGACCTGAAGACTCCGGGGCGCGAGCCCGAGGAGGAGGTCGAGGACACGACCAAGGCGTAGCGCCGCCACGGGGCCCGGAGCCCCGTGGCCGCCCGAAGGGCCCCCGGACCTGCCTGGTCCGGGGGCCCTTCGGCATGTATGGAACCACTTCCTCCGCTATGGCCGAGGCCACAAAATCCGCGGGTTCCTTATCCAGCCTTCACCGTGCTACAACAGGTCTACACCACTGAGTGGTGTAGACCACGCCGCTCCCCAAACCCCCTGTCCCCGGGCGGCGCCTTGCCCACTGGAGGAAGTTGTGTCCACGGCCAGCGCCGCTCCCGCGGCCGAGAAGAAGAAGGGTGCCGGCGCGATGGCTGTTCTGCAGCGCATCGGCCGCAGCCTGATGCTTCCGGTCGCCGTCCTGCCCGCCGCCGCGCTCCTGGTGCGCCTCGGCAACACCGACATGCTGGGACGCGAGTCGTTCCCCGGGTTCCTCACCAAGATCGCCGGCTTCATGTCGGCCGGTGGCAACGCCATCCTCGACAACATGGCGCTGCTGTTCGCCGTGGGTATCGCGATCGGTTTCGCGAAGAAGTCGGACGGCTCCACCGCCCTCGCGGCCGTGGTCGGCTACCTCGTCTTCAAGAACGTGCTCGCCACGTTCACCGACAAGAACCTGCCGAAGGTCGCAACGGTCGTCGACGGCAAGGTCGTCATGGTCGACGCGGCCGTGGACGCCAAGGTCCTCGGCGGTGTGGTCATGGGCATAGTCGTGGCCCTGCTGTACCAGAAGTTCTACCGGACCAAGCTGCCCGACTGGGCGGGCTTCTTCGGCGGCCGCCGCCTCGTCCCGATCCTCTCCGCCTTCGCGGGCCTCGTCATCGGTGTCGTCTTCGGCTACATCTGGCCGGCGCTCGGTACGGGCCTGCACAACTTCGGTGAGTGGCTGGTCGGTTCCGGCGCCGTCGGCGCGGGCATCTTCGGTGTCGCCAACCGTGCGCTCATCCCGATCGGCATGCACCACCTGCTGAACTCCTTCCCCTGGTTCCAGGCCGGTTCGTACGAGGGCAAGAGCGGCGACATCTCGCGCTTCCTCGCCGGTGACCCGACCGCCGGACAGTTCATGACCGGCTTCTTCCCGATCATGATGTTCGCGCTGCCCGCAGCCTGCCTCGCCATCGTGCACTGCGCCCGCCCCGAGCGCCGCAAGGTCGTCGGCGGCATGATGTTCTCGCTCGCACTGACCTCGTTCGTCACGGGCGTCACGGAGCCGATCGAGTTCACCTTCATGTTCATCGCGCCGGCCCTGTACGCGATCCACGCGGTCCTCACCGGTGTCTCGATGGCGCTGACCTGGGCGCTCGGCATGAAGGACGGCTTCGGCTTCTCGGCCGGCGCGGTCGACTTCGGCCTGAACCTCGGCATCGCGACCAACCCGTGGGGGCTGGTCCTGGTCGGCCTGTGCTTCGCCGCGGTCTACTACGCCGTCTTCCGCTTCGCGATCACGAAGTGGAACCTGCCGACGCCGGGCCGCGAGTCCGACGAGGAACTGGCGGAGCTCCAGAAGGCGGAGGCCAAGTAGACGAGCCACCGCAGAAGGCCCCCGGAGTCCGCTCCGGGGGCCTTCTCGTGTGTGCGGGGGGCTACACCTCGTAGGACCTGCGGGGCACCGCCAGTTCCACCGGGCCGTCGTACGCGGCCCGGGCGTCCGCCAGGTTGGCCTGGGGGTCCGTCCACGGGGGGATGTGGGTGAGGACCAGCCGGCGGGCGCCCGCGCGGGCGGCCGTCTCACCCGCCTCGCGGCCGTTGAGGTGGAGGTCGGGGATGTTCTCCTTGCCGTGCGTGAACGCCGCCTCGCAGAGGAACAGGTCGCTGTCACGGGCCAGTTGGTCCAGGGTGTCGCTCACTCCGGTGTCCCCGGAATACGTCAGCGACCGGCCGCCGTGCTCGACCCGGATGCCGTACGCCTCCACGGGATGGCGCACCTTCTCCGTGTGCACGGTGAACGGGCCGATCTCGAAGGTGCCCGGCTTGACCGTGTGGAAGTCGAAGACCTCGCTCATCGAGGAGGCGGAGGGCGTGTCCGCGTAGGCGGTGGTCAGCCGCTGCTCGGTGCCCTCGGGTCCGAAGACGGGGATCGGGCCGCAGCGTCCGCCGTCGTGGCGGTAGTAGCGCGCGACGAAGTACGCGCACATGTCGATGCAGTGGTCGGCGTGCAGATGGCTGAGGAAGATCGCGTCGAGGTCGTAGAGACCGCAGTGGCGCTGCAGCTCGCCCAGGGCACCGTTGCCCATGTCGAGGAGCAGCCGGAAGCCGTCGGCCTCGACGAGGTAGCTCGAGCAGGCCGATTCCGCGGACGGGAACGACCCCGAGCAGCCGACGACGGTGAGCTTCATGAGAGCTGGAACCTCCGCGCTGGCGGGAAATGCAAAGGCAGAAACGAAACGGGAACGGGGGTCGTGCGGTCCGTCGAGCGTAAGGCGCAAAAGGTCCCGTCGCTCCTCCGCCAGGGGCCGTTGTGGGCGAACTCACCTGTGCTGTCACCGGTTCGGATGGACGTGGGGCGGGCGGGCCACCGGGCGGGGGCGGCGGCAGGGGCGGCGGGCGGAGGTGCGCGCCGGTACCTTCTACGGTATGGACACGTCCTGGTGGCTCGCCCTGGTGGCCGTGGTGCTGCTCGCGCTGGTTGCGACGCTGGTCGACGGCTGGGGGCGCCGCGGGCGCCGGCCGCCGGGGCGTACGCGTCCGCCGGGCCGGCCGACCGGCCGGACGCCCAGGCCGCGGGGGCGGGTGCCGAAGCCGCGGCCCGCGGAGATCTGGTGGGCGAACGTGCCCTACGAGGACGCGCCCGGCGCGAAGGACCGGCCCTGCCTGGTGCTGTCCGTGCGCGGGGGCCGGGCCACGGTCGCGAAGATCACCAGCAAGTACCACGACGAGCGGGCCGGAGTGATCCCGCTGCCCCCGGGATCGGTGGGCGATGCCCACGGCAGGCCCAGTTTCCTGGAGACGGACGAGTTGCGGCACGTTCCGGTGGGGGACTTCCGGCGGCGGGTGGGGATCGTGGACCCCGTGCTGTGGGACCGGGTGCGCCACCTGTCGTGACCGTCCCGGCGGGTCCCGCCGCGGCCGTCCGTGCGGGGCCGGGGTCCCGGGTCGCGAAGGCCGGACGCCGGACACCGGACGGACCGGGTGTTCCCCGGCCCCTCCGGCGCGCGCTTTCGGAGCCCTCTGCCTAGGCCCAGAGCTGTCCGTGCAGCGTCTCGATGGCCTCTTCCGTGGTCGCGGCCGTGTAGACGCCCGTCGACAGGTACTTCCAGCCGCCGTCGGCCACGACGAAGACGATGTCGGCGGACTCTCCGGCCGCCACCGCCTTCCTGCCGACCCCGATCGCCGCGTGGAGGGCGGCGCCGGTGGAGACACCGGCGAAGATGCCCTCCTGCTGGAGCAGCTCCCGGGTCCGGGTGACGGCGTCCGCCGAGCCGACGGAGAAGCGGGTGGTGAGGACGGAGGCGTCGTACAGCTCGGGGACGAAGCCCTCGTCGAGGTTGCGCAGGCCGTAGACCAGGTCGTCGTAGCGCGGCTCTGCGGCGACGATCCTGACGCCGGGCCGGTGCTCGCGCAGGAACCGGCCGACGCCCATGAGGGTGCCGGTGGTGCCGAGGCCGGCGACGAAGTGCGTGATCGAGGGGAGGTCGGCGAGGATCTCCGGGCCGGTCGTGGCGTAGTGGGCGCCCGCGTTGTCGGGGTTGCCGTACTGGTAGAGCATCACCCAGTCCGGGTGCTCGGCCGAGAGCTCCTTGGCGACGCGTACCGCCGTGTTGGAGCCGCCCGCCGCCGGGGACGAGATGATCTCGGCGCCCCACATGGCCAGCAGGTCGCGGCGCTCCTGCGAGGTGTTCTCGGGCATGACGCAGACGATGCGGTAGCCCTTGAGCTTGGCGGCCATGGCGAGCGAGATGCCGGTGTTGCCGGAGGTCGGCTCCAGGATGGTGCAGCCGGGCGTGAGCCGGCCGTCCTTCTCCGCCTGTTCGATCATGTGGAGGGCCGGGCGGTCCTTGACCGAGCCGGTGGGGTTGCGGTCCTCCAGCTTGGCCCAGATGCGCACGTCCTCGGACGGCGACAGCCGCGGCAGGCGCACCAGAGGGGTGTTGCCCACCGCGGCCAGCGGGGAGTCGTAGCGCATACCGATCAGGCCATGCCGCCGGCCACGGCCGGCAGGATCGTGACGTTGTCGCCGTCGGTCAGCTTGGTGTTGATGCCGTCGAGGAAGCGGACGTCCTCGTCGTTCAGGTAGACGTTGACGAAGCGGCGCAGCTCGCCGCCGTCGACGATCCGGGCCTGGATGCCCGTGTGCCGGGTCTCGAGGTCGGCGAAGAGCTCGGCGAGGGTCTCCCCGCCGCCCTCGACGGCCTTCCGGCCGTCGGTGTAGGTGCGGAGGATGGTGGGGATGCGGACCTCGATGGCCATGATTGCGGGCTCCTGTCGGGAGGAAAGTCGGGTCGGTGGGCGCGCGGCGGCGCTGCGTGCGTAGCGGGACGCGAGGGGGACGCCGCGGCTCCACGGCCGTACGGCGGCAGGAGTCAGCGCGGACAGAGGGCGCTGTTGAGCCTGCACAGGTCGACGTGCAGCCGCGCCACGAGCAGCGTGCCCGGCGTCTTCTCGCTCACGTCGTGGGAAACCATGGGCTCATCGTATCGATTCCCGGCCGGGGTCCCGGAGTGTGATCTCGAATGGTGGATGAATTCTGACCGGAATGCGGGATCAGTAGCTTTCCACCACGGTGACCTCCTCCTCCGTGACCTCGCCCTCGACGATCCGGTAGGAGCGGAACTGGAAGGGTCCCGCCTCGTCGGCGTCGGCCGTGGAGACCAGGACGTAGTGCGCGCCGGGCTCGTTGGCGTAGGAGATGTCGGTGCGGGAGGGGTAGGCCTCGGTCGCCGTGTGGGAGTGGTAGATGACGACCGGTTCCTCGTCGCGGTCGTCCATCTCGCGGTACAGCTTGAGCAGGTCGCCCGAGTCGAACTCGTAGAAGGTGGGCGAGCGGGCCGCGTTCAGCATCGGGATGAACCGCTCCGGGCGGTCCGAGCCGGCCGGGCCCGCGACGACGCCGCAGGCCTCGTCGGGGTGGTCCTGCCGCGCGTGCGCGACGATCTGGTCGAAGAGCTCCTGGGTGATGGTCAGCATGCCGGTCAGGATAAGCAGAAGGGCCGCCCCGTACCGAAGGGTGGTACGGGGCGGCCCGGATGCCGGACGCGTGGGCCGGCTTCCGCTGTCGTCAGCGCTTGGCGAAGGCGGCGGCCTGCGGGTCGCGGCTCTTGAGCACCAGGTAGGAGACGCCCAGGATCAGGGCCCACAGCGGGGCGCAGTAGAGCGAGATGCGGGCGTCCTTGTCGATGCCCATCATCACGATCACCATGCCGATGAAGGCGAGCGAGAAGACGCTGGCCCAGATGCCGCCCGGGGCCCGGAACTCGGAGACCGGGAGTTCGCCGCGGTCGGACTTCAGGCGGTAGCGGATCTGGCAGACCAGGATGATGATCCAGGCCCACATGCCGGAGATGGTGGCGAAGGAGACGACGTAGTTGAACGCCTCGCCGGGCCACTGGTAGTTGATCCAGACGCCCACCAGCATCATCGCGGCGGAGAACGAGGTGCCGATCAGGGGCAGGCCGTTCTTGGTGAGCCGGGTGAAGAAGCGGGGGCCCTGGCCGTTGAGCGCGAGGTCGCGCAGCATGCGGCCGGTGGAGTACATGCCGGAGTTGCAGGAGGACAGGGCGGCGGTCAGGACGACGAAGTTGACGATGGCCGCACCGACGCCGAGGCCCATCTTCTCGAAGGCGGCGACGAACGGGGAGACGCCCGGCTGGAAGTGCGTCCACGGCACGACCGAGAGGATCATGATCAGGGCGCCGACGTAGAAGACGGCGATGCGCCACGGCACGGTGTTGATGGCCTTGGGCAGAACGGTCTTCGGGTCCTTGGACTCGCCCGCGGTGACGCCGACGAGCTCGACCGCGAGGAACGCGAACATGACCATCTGGAGGGTCATCAGGGTGTTGCCGACGCCGTGCGGGAAGAAGCCGCCGTCGCTCCACAGGTGGCTGACCGAGGCCGTGTCGCCCGCGTCGGAGAAGCCCAGGGTGAGGATGCCGGCGCAGATCAGGATCATGCCGACGATGGCGGTGACCTTGACCATGGAGAACCAGAACTCCAGCTCGCCGAAGAGCTTCACGGAGATGAGGTTCGCGGCGTACAGGATGATCGTGAAGACCAGTGCGGTGACCCATTGCGGGACGCCGTCGTGGGTCCAGTACTTCATGTACTGGGCGGCTGCCGTGACCTCGGTCATGCCGGTGATGACCCAGAACAGCCAGTACGTCCAGCCGGTCACGAAGCCTGCGAAGGGGCCGATGAACTCGCGTGCGTACTCCGAGAAGGAGCCCGACACGGGCCGGTACATGAGCAGTTCGCCGAGGGCCCGCATGATGAAGAAGATGACCACGCCCGCGATGGCGTAGGCGAGGATCAGGCTGGGCCCCGCCTTCGAGATGCCCTTGCCGGCGCCGAGGAACAGCCCGGTGCCGATGGCGCCGCCGATGGCGATCATCTGGATCTGGCGGGCGCCGAGACCGCGCTGGTAGCCCTCGCCCTCGTCGGTCGCCGCGCTCTGTACGGCCTCACTGCCGTCGTACTGCTTGTCGACCTGCGATGAGGTCATGGTTGGTGCGCCTTTCTCCATGCCGACCCGAGCCGTCTGCGTGGCCTCGGATCGGGTCCCGATCCCCCCGGATGTGATGGAGCCTGTGCCTGGCCGGCGATCCGCCGGCTCGGTGGCGCACCCGGCGGGACATGGGTGTCGTCCCGTCGGGCGGTCGTGAAGATTTATCACGGCCGCAACAGTGATCGGCGGAGGCGTTCGTGGCGCACACCACAGGAAGAACCGGACAAAAGTCGAGCCGCGCCCCATAGGACGCGGCTGCGGTGACGCGATCGTTATCCGGATTTGAGCGTCCGCTGAGCGAACAACAGAGGGTGGCTTGTCGTGACAGGTCAGGGCATAAGGGTTTCCACGAGGGTCTCCTGGAGGCCGCCCAGCCACAGATAGGCCAGCACCATCGGCTTGCGCGGGTCCTCGTCCGGGAGCCGGTAGAGGAGGTCGGTGTCCTCCTCGTCGACGAGGTCCAGCCGGGCGCCGATCGCCAGCCTCAGGTCGTTGAGGGCCCGCAGCCACTGCTCGGACTCCTGCGCCGACAGTTCGAGGATCGCGCCGCCGTCCCCGGCCGGGGTCAGCGCGTCCAGGGAGCGGATCACCGTCAGCGCGTTGTCCCGCTTGCCCGCGCGCAGGTCGTTCTCCGTGAAGCGGCGGAACTCCGAGGAGTGGGCGCGCTGCTCCTCGGCCTGCTCGGGCGAGTGGGCGTCGACGTCGGGGCCGCCGTAGGCGTCCGGGAAGAGGCGTTGCAGCACGGGGTCGGCGGGCGGTTCACTGGGGCCCTCGGCGAACAGCTCGGCGAGCGGGTCGTCGGGCGCGTTCTCGGCGGGGCCGGGGCCGATGAGCTCCAGGAGCTGCACGGCGAGCGAGCGGATGATGGAGATCTCGACCTCGTCGAGCGCGACGGCCGCGCCGCCGCCGGGGAGCGGTTCGAAGTGTCCTGGCATCAGGTTGCGTCGCTACTTCCAGTACTGCGCGCTGCGGTCGGCCGGTTCGGCCCTGCGGTGCCGCGCCGCGGCCGGTGCGGTCATTTCCGGTCGTGCTGAAGGGTCGCCCACAGACCGTAGCCGTGCATGGCCTGCACGTCGCGCTCCATCTCCTCGCGCGTGCCGCTGGAGACGACCGCCCGGCCCTTGTGGTGGACGTCGAGCATGAGCTTGGTGGCCTTGTCCTTGGAGTAGCCGAAGTACGTCTGGAAGACGTAGGCCACGTAGCTCATCAGGTTGACCGGGTCGTTGTGGACGATCGTCACCCAGGGGACGTCGGGCTCGGGTACGGCGAAGACCTCCTCCGCCGACTCTGTCTTTTCGGTCTCTAGGGGTGCGGGAGCCGTCACACCGCCCATGCTGCCACCTGAGGGGGGCACCCGGCCAAACGAGACCCACAAATCGTCAGTGTGACGAGATGGGAGTACGATCCGTCGTCATGAACACAGCGGACCTTGGGCTGCCGGTGGACGTCCCCTCGACGGCGCTCTTCACGGACCAGTACGAGCTGACCATGCTGCAGGCCGCGTTGGCAGGGGGGACCGCCGAGCGGCGCTCGGTCTTCGAGGTCTTCACCCGGCGGCTGCCGGACGGCCGTCGGTACGGCGTGGTGGCGGGCACCGGGCGCGTCCTGGACGCGGTCGAGAACTTCCGCTTCGACGCGGACGTGCTGGGCTTCCTGGAGGAGAACGGGATCGTCGACCGGCCCACCCTGGAGTGGCTCGCGGCGTACCGCTTCGGCGGGGACATCTGGGGTTATCCCGAGGGCGAGGTGTACTTCCCCGGCTCGCCGATCCTGCGGGTCGAGGGCTCCTTCGCGGAGTGCGTGCTCCTGGAGACCGTGATCCTGTCCATCCTGAACCACGACTCCGCGATCGCGGCGGCCGCGTCCCGGATGTCCTCGGCCGCCGGCGGCCGGCCGCTCATCGAGATGGGCGCCCGCCGCACCCACGAGCTGGCCGCGGTGGCCGCCGCGCGCGCCGCGTACGTCGGCGGCTTCGCGACCACCTCCGACCTGGCCGCGGGCTTCCGCTACGGCATTCCCACGGTGGGGACGAGCGCCCACGCGTTCACGCTGCTGCACGACCGCGAGCGGGACGCCTTCCAGGCCCAGGTCACCTCCCTCGGCCGGGGGACCACGCTGCTCGTGGACACCTACGACGTGGACGAGGCCGTCCGTACCGCGGTCGAGGTGGCGGGGCCGGAGCTGGGCGCCGTGCGCATCGACTCCGGGGACCTGCTGATGGTCGCGCACCGGGTGCGCCAGCAGCTGGACGAGCTCGGCGCGGCCAAGACGAAGATCGTCGTCACCTCCGACCTGGACGAGTACGCGATCGCCTCGCTGGCGGCGGCGCCGGTGGACGCGTACGGCGTCGGCACCCAGCTGGTGACGGGATCCGGCCACCCGACGTCCTCGATGGTCTACAAGCTGGTGGCCCGCGCGGGGTCGGCGGATCCGAAGGCCCCGCTGGAGCCGGTGGCGAAGAAGTCGACGGGCGGCAAGACCTCCGTCGGCGGCCGCAAGTGGGCCGCACGCCGGCAGGACAGGTACGGCGTCGCGGAGGCCGAGGTGATCGGCACCGGGCCCGTGCCCGAGGAACTCGCCGACCGCCTGCTGCTGGTCGAGCTGGTCAGGGGCGGCCGGGTGCTGGCCCGCGAGTCCCTGGACGTCGTCCGCAGCCGGCACGCGGCGGCCCGGGCGAACCTGCCGCTGTCGGCGACCCAGCTCTCGCGCGGCGAGCCGGTCATCCCGACGGAATACGTCTGAGGAATACCTCCGAGGGGCGCGGGGGGGGGGGGGGGGGGCCCCCCCCCCGGCCGCGTGGTCGCACATGAACAAAAGGTTGGCGGGGACGCAAAACAAAGCCCCCCCCCTCCCCGCAACAACAAAACGCCCCCCCCCCCCCCCCCCCCCAAGG
>NZ_JBVHPY010000011.1:89939-127896 GCF_055567695.1 Streptomyces sp. NPDC026417 | reverse complement strand
GGGCGGGGAAGAACTTTGTGGTGTTGAGGACCCGCTTTCTTAGGGGAGGGCCGGGTAGTGCGGGGGGAGGCGGTGGGGGCACCCCTTCCCCGGGGGGGGGGGGGGGGCCCCCCCCCCCCCCCCCCCGGGCCGCGTGGTCACGCATGAACGACGGGTGAGCGGGAATGCAACGCAGCGTCCCCCCGCTCGCCGCAGCAGCCGAATGCCCCCTCCCGCACCGTCCCGGAAGTCTCTACGCTCGGTTCCACCACCGTGCGCCCGCACGACCGTCTCCACCGCCGCGCCGCCTTCGGGCCCCGGGAGCGGGACGGCCCCCGCGGGTGGCGCGATCCGGCCGGGCCCGCACCCCACCACGACCTCCTGCCAAGCCGAAGGACACCGCCCATGCGCCGCGCCTTGATCGTCGTAGACGTGCAGAACGACTTCTGCGAGGGGGGCAGCCTCGCGGTGGCCGGGGGCTCGGACGTGGCCGCCGCCATCACCGAACTGATCGGCCAGGCGCCCGCCGGCTACCGGCATGTGGTCGCGACCCGCGACCTGCACATCGCTCCCGGCGGCCACTTCGCGGACAACCCCGACTACGTCCACTCCTGGCCCGCGCACTGCGTGGCCGGGACCGAGGGCGTGGGCTTCCATCCGAACTTCGCCCCGGCCGTCGCCTCCGGCGCGATCGACGCCGTCTTCGACAAGGGGGCCTACGCGGCCGCCTACAGCGGCTTCGAGGGCGCCGACGAGAACGGCGTCCCGCTCGGCGACTGGCTCAAGGCCCGCGAGATCGACGAGGTCGACGTCGTCGGCATCGCGACCGACCACTGCGTCCGGGCGACCGCGCTGGACGCGGTCCGGCAGGGGTTCCGCACCCAGGTGCTGCTCGACCTGACCGCCGGGGTGGCGGAGCAGACCACGCAGCGGGCGCTGGAGGAGCTGCGCGAGGCGGGCGTGGACCTGTCCGGCAAGCCGGTGGTCTAGGGGACCGGCCCGGGCGGCTCCCGGCCCGGGAGGGTGGCACCTCCCGGGCGGTTTCCGCCGGGGTGCGGGACCTGCCTGCCGGGTGGGGCCGCCGTCGCCGGTCAGGCCTGGGGCGCCGGGCGTCCGACCAGGGCCCGTATCGGGTGCCAGAGTTCCTGGGCGAGCTCCGGACCGCGGACTCCGCCGTCGGGTGCCGTGCGCCAGACCAGGCCGTCGGGGTGGTGCAGGACCGCGGTGATCTCGTCCGGGGTGGGCGGCGCCGCGTTGCCGCGGAGGTAGACGGCGCGCATGCCCAGGTTGCGCAGCCGGGTCAGCGCCCGGGCACGGTTCTGGGCGAGGACGAGGAAGCGCACACAGCCGCCGCTGTGCCCCGCCGGACTGGGCAGGTTGAGCGCCACCACCACGCTGCCGTTCGGCAGCTTGCTGAAACCCCCTGCGGCCATGCGGTCACACCCCCGTGAGATTCGATGTCAATAAGCCGGTCACAGGACGCACCTAAACACGATCGGCCGCAACCCGCCAGAGGGTTGCGGCCGATCATGGTCTGACCTGGGGAAACGTCAACTACTTCGCCGAGGGACCCACCTGGAGCGTGATCGTGGAGCCGTCCTTGGGCTCCTTGACGATCTTGATCTTGGTGTTGGTGTCAGTGACCTTGACGCTGTTGAACGGGTTCGCCGGGTCGTAGTACGAGCCCTTGCGGTCGTCGAAGGCGGAGACGCCCTTCTGCGACTTGATCTTCAGCGCGACGTCGGCGTTGTGGAGCGTGAACGCGTCCGTCGGGTAGGTGCTGAAGGTCGCGTCGAAGGCCTGGATCTTGTTGCGGAGCAGCGTGCCGTCGGCCCACTTGAGCGCCTTGGCGTGCGCGTCCACCGGCAGGATCAGACCCTCGCCCGGGTGGGCGCTGGTGTTGTCGTCCGCCTGGGAGGTGTCCCACTTCCAGATCAGCAGACCGTTCTGGTACGGGTAGTGCTCGACCCAGTCCGGACGCGTCGTCGAGAAGCCGAAGTTGTACGGGCCGACCTTGAGGGTCTTGTCGTACGAGACGTACTGGCGGTTCTCGGCGAGGTAGTACTGCTCGTAGTCCTTGGTGAAGGACGCGCCGATCCGGGAGAAGCCGTTGGCCGTCCAGGCGGCGTCGGCCGTCTCGGCGTTGTCCGAGAAGAGCGCGGTGCCGTCGGCGGTCACGGTGATCTCGTCGGCCGCGAAGCCCTTCAGCGCCACACCGCCGTCGGAGGCGTAGCGGAAGCGGATGTCGACCTTCTTGCCCGCGTAGGCGTCGAGCGGGAAGGACAGCTTCTTGTACGCGGCCGAGGAACCGGTGAGGGCGGGCTTGTCACTGCCGTCGCGCGGGATGGCCGCGCCGTCGGCGGTGCCGTCCAGGGCGGTCCAGTTGGCACCGCCGTCGGTGGACACCTCGGTGTAGAGGAAGTCGTACTCCTCCTCGATGTCCCACCAGCCGTCGAGGGTCAGCGCGGCCTTCGACCTGCCGGTCAGGTCGACCGAACGGGTCAGCGTGTTCTTGAGGTTGTCACCGCTGCCGCTCCACCACTGGGTGGCACCCTGGGCCGGCGTGACGACCTCGGTGGTGACCTTCTTCTTGGGCAGCGTGACCACGAGGGCCTGCTTGTTCTTGGTGTTGTACTCCGCGACGCCGAGCTTGTGCTTGGACTTCTTGCCGGCCTTGGCGGTGTCGTAGTTCAGCCAGCCGAGCTGCAGCTTGTCCCAGGCATTCATGTCGCCGGGGAGGTCGCCGATGGCCTCCTTGCCGGTGCCGAGCCAGGAGCCCGCCGACATCAGCGTCCAGAAGCCGGTGCCGTTCTCGCCGCCGCCGGAGGTGTCGTACTCGTCCGGCAGACCGAGGTCGTGGCCGTACTCGTGGGCGAAGACGCCGAGTCCGCCGTTCTCCGGCTGGATGGTGTAGTCGCCGACCCAGATGCCCGTGTCGCCGATCTGCGCGCCGCCGAGGCGGTTGTTCGCGGGGCCCGTGGCGCCCGCGTCGGAGCCGAACGCGTACCAGCGGTGGGCCCAGATCGCGTCCTTGCCCTGGACGCCGCCGCCGGCGGACTCGTCCTCACCGGCGTGCACGATCTGGAAGTGGTCGATGTAGCCGTCCGGCTCGTTGAAGTCGCCGTCGCCGTCGAAGTCGTAGCGGTCCCACTGGTCGTACTGCGCCAGGTCCGCCTTGATGGCGGCGTCGGACTTGCCGGCGGCCTTCTGCTGGGCGACCCAGGCGGTGACGCCGTCGCTCACCACGTTCCAGACGCTGGAGCAGTTCGTCTGGCCGCAGTAGTTGGAGCCGTAACGGGCCTCGTTGTAGGGGACCTTGACCCAGTCGGTGACCTCGCCGTCGACCGAGTAGCGGCCCGAGGACTGCTTCTCGTAGTACTTCTTCAGCGACTCGGTCTTCTTGCCGGTGCCGAAGTAGAGGTCCTGGAAGTGCTTCTGGTCGTAGTCCTTCTGCCAGGCCGTGCTGTTGTCCTTGGCACGGTCCGGCGCGGCTATCTGGTTGTGCAGCGGTCCGGCGGTGCCGCCGTACTTGCTGTCGATCTGGTCGCCGAACTCGACCAGGATCGTGAAGATCTGGTCGGTCTTCTCGCGGCCGAGCTCGACGTACTTGCTCTTGTTGAGCTTGACGACCTGGGAGCCGTCGCGGTCCTTGACCGCGGCGTCGCCGGATATGACCCGGTTCAGGGCCTCCTGGCGCTGGGCTTCCTGGGTCTTGCTCAGCGGGCCGTCCAGGTCGTGTTCGACCTTCGTCTTGGCCGGCTGCGGGTCGTGGCGGTCCACGGAGGCCGACGACGATGCGTCATCGGCCTGGGCCACGGCGAACGTCGAGAACGTGGCGGTTGCCGCCGCGAGGGCGACGCCCACTGCGGCCGCTCTGAACGTCCAGGATCTGCTGCTCACTTGATTTCCTCCCCCGCGCCCCGTGCGCGCGGAGAGGATGGGGGTCCTGGTCATGGAGGGTCCCGCGCGCCGTACACGCGATTCAAGTGACGACATTCGACCGGAGTTGCCGAAGAAAAGACAGATCTTGACTTGGACAGGCCAAGTGCACTATGCGAAGCGTCGGTTCGTTATCCGGACGGTCCGCAGTGCCTCAACAGGCGCGTTCCGCAGCCGAGTTGGCGGATCGGATGACTCCGTGCGCCCCCCGTGCTCCGGCACCGTGGGTTAGGTCACGCTTACTGGTCGTTCCGGTCGGGCATGCAGCGGAATAGAGTCGATTGGCGGAGCGCCGGAACGCCGACGGAAGCCAAGTCGACACCGTTGTCTCACCCCCAGATCTTCATCCGCACCCTCCCCCAACGCGAGAGGCTCGGGGGGAGGCACCCACCCGAGGACACGATTGCCATGCCTCGTCCGACCGCCGCACAGCTCGCCTACGGCTCCTGCACCGTGATCTTCTCCACGCTCGCCATGCTGCTGCTGTCACAGACGAGTTCCGGCGTGGGCGTCGCGGTGATCGCGCTCTCAGCGCTCGTCCTCGGGCTGCTCGTCGCCATGACCGTCCCCCTGCCGAAACCCGCGCCGGCGGCGGCCCAGCCACGGGTGGCCAAGCCGGTGCCCCAGCGGCGCGAGACGGCGTCCGTGGGTTCGGCCGAGTCCGTACGCGGGTCGGCGGGCCCGTGAGGCACGGGCCCGCCGCTCGTCGTCACGCCGTCCCGTGCGTGCGGGACGGCCGGCTCAACGGGTACTGACGACCACCGTCTTCGCCGCCTTGTCGTCCAGGCCCTGCTTGTAGGGCTTGTCGAAGAAGCTCCAGCCGCCCGCGATCGCGGTCCAGATGCAGGCGCAGCAGAAGGCGAACGGGATCCACAGCACGGCCGCGCGCACCAGCGAGGTCTGCACGGAGGGCGTCGCGCCGTTGTCCAGGTTGGCCACCCGCAGATGGAACAGCTTCTTGCCGAGCGTCTGGCCGGTCCTGGCGGTCAGGACGGTGTCGTACGCGATGTAGAGGACCGCGGCGAGGAGCTCCTGCCCGAACGACTTGCCGTACTCGATGTCGTCGGTGTCCACGGTCCACTGGGCGAATCCGAAGCCCCAGGACAGCAGCCAGATGACGATGCCGACGAGGATCATGTCCAGGATGCGCGCGAGCACCCGCTTGCCGCTGTCGGCCAGCGGGGGCATGCCGGCGAGCGGGTCGTTGCCGCCGTAGGAGCCGCCTCCGTAGGGGGCCCCGCCACCGCCGTACGGGCCGCCCCCGCCCGCCCCGCCGTAGGGGCCGCCGCCACCGCCGCCGTACTGGCCGCCGCCACCGCCGCCGCCGTAGGGGTCGCCCCCACCGCCGCCGTACGGGTCGCCGGAGGGCGGCGGGGTGTCGTACGGGGAGCCGCCGCCCTCGGCGGGCGGCGGCTGCTGCTTCTTGAACGGGTCGTCGTCCGGGAACTGACCGGAGCCGGGGGGCGGCGGTTCGGTGCTCATGGCCCGAGTCGACCGCGAACCCCCGGGCTCCGCATCCGGCGCGGGTCCGTCCGGGCTACGGGGACCGCTCAGGCGGCCACGAAGGTGTGGGCCGCCTTGTCGTGCCAGCACTGGCGCCAGGGCCGGTCCCACAGACACCACAGGACGCCCACGACGCCGATCACGAGGACGCCCGGGATGCTGTAGACGAGCCAGCGGCGCAGTGCCGGGCCGAAGGCCGGCGGCTCGCCGCCCTCGATGTCGCGCACCTGGAGCCCGCAGAGCTTCTTGCCGAGCGTGCGGCCCCACTTGGCGGTCGGGAGCACTTCGTACAGGACACCGAAGAGGAGCAGGACGCCGAGGACGATGCCGAGGCAGGAGGTCGTGGTGCCGTCCAGCAGCCACACGGTGACCGTCTCTCCGGACTGCTTCGCCGCGTCGATCTTCTCGTTGACGTGGTCGATCGCCTTGGTCCCCAGCGGCACGGCGGCCACGGCCGTGACGGCGGCCAGGACGACGGTGTCCAAAAGCCGGGCGGCCAGCCGTCTGCCGAGTCCCGCGGGGCGGGCGGCGGCCTGGGCCCGGGCCGCCGCCTGGAAGACGTCGTCCACCGGCGGCTTCCAGGGCACGACCGGCTGTTCCTCGTCACCGGCTCCCGCCAGCCGGTGCACCTGCTGCGCCCAGGACGGCTGGCCCCCGCCGGCTCCGGGGCTCATCGGCGTGGCCGCCGCGCCCGCGGACTGCGCGGGGACGGTCGCGGACGGGGTCTGCTGCACGGGCGGGGCCGGAGTGTGCGCGGAGGCCTGCGCCGGGGCGGCCGCCGCGGCACCGCCGGTCTGCGCCCCGCTCCGCTGCTCCGTGCGCGGGGACGGCGCACGGAACGCCGTGCCGCCCTCGGGAGCGACGGGGCCGCGCGGGCCGGTCGCGCCGTCGCCCCGGGAGCCGCCGGGCGCTCCCGCGGGCCCGGGCACCCGCGGCCCTCCCGGAGCGGCAGCCGCGGGTCCGAAGACCCCAGCACCCGCCGAAGCGGCGTCGGCGGTACCCGCGTTCCGCGCGGCGGGGGCCGCGTCACCCGTGCCGGCGGCCCCGGCCCCGGCCGGACCGAAGCCTCCGGAGCGCGCCGCCGGGCCCGAAGTCGCCCCCGGGGGAACTGCGTTGCCCGCACCCAGCGAACCGGAGCCGGCCGGGCCGAAGCCTCCCTGGCGGGGCGCGCCCGGCGTACCCGAGGGCGCGGCGGTGCCGGGCCCCTGGGCGGCGGAGCCGCTCGCCGGGCGGCGGAAGACGACCGTGCCGCCCGACGCGGGCGGTCTCGGGGTGTCCTCGCCGGTGGCCGCGGGGGGAATCGTCGCGGTGCCGTCCGTGCGTGCGGCCCTGCCGTCGGGCTGGACGGCCGCGTCACCGGGCTCGGCCGCGTGCGGCACCCGCGGGTCGGCGCCGCCGCCCGCGCCCCAGGAGACCCGGCGGTCCTGGTCGCCGCCGAAGCCGGACTGCCGCGACCGGTCGGCCCCCCAGGCGGAGGCGGGTTCGGGACGGCTGCCGTGCTGGGCCTCCGCCGGGGTCGCCCGGCGCGGCTCCGCCACGGGCTGCGGATCCTCGTCGAAGAAGTGCGGGCCCGTCTCCTCGGCCGCGGGAGTGCCGCTTCGGGCCGGCGGGACCGGACGGCCGGGCGACGGCGCCGGAGCCGGTACGGGGGCGGGCCGCCCTCCGGAGGGCGGCGCGAGGGGCACCCCGTCGGTCGGCGCCGGACGGCTCGTGCCCGGCACCCAGGAGGCACCGTTCCAGTACCGGACATATCCAGGAATGGAGGGGTCCGGGTAATACCCTTCGCGGGGCCTGTCGTCACCGGGGGCCGGGGTTGGGGCGCTCATGTCCGTCGTCCCGTATCTGCTCGGGGGTCTTTTGGGGGGTCCACATCTATCAGACCCGCGCGCGTACCACCGGCGCTCCCGCTCTACCCACCCCATTAGGGCAACGTTCCGCCACCTCTTGCGCTCCCGGCGCCGAAGCTGTCCGGGACAGTGCGCGAAGAGGTCGGAAAACTTCCCCGAACCCGCGTAATGATCCGGGCGCCCCGCGCTCTCCACTCGTACCGGGCCCGCTCGGCGGGCCCCGTATCCGGAAAGGAAGCGCATCGACATGCACACCGTGGTGGAACGCGAGCTCGAACTGAACCTCGTCCTGTCGCCGGAGCGCAGCATCCCGGTCCCGGCCCGGCTGACCTACCGCACCGACGACCCGTACGCCGTCCACGTCACGTTCCACGTCGGTTCGGACCATCCGGTCGGCTGGACCTTCGCGCGCGAGCTGCTCGTGGAGGGCGTGTTCCGGCCCTGCGGGCACGGTGACGTGCGGGTGTGGCCGACGAAGGTCGGGGGCCGGGGCGTGGTGCTGATGGCGCTGAGCTCGCCCGACGGCGACGCCCTCCTGGAGGCGCCCGCCCCGCAGGTGTCGGCCTGGCTGGAGCGGACCCTGCGGGCGGTCCCCCCGGGCACCGAGGCCGGGCAGCTCGGCATCGACGACGGCCTCGCCGAGCTGCTCGCCCCGACCCCGGCCGACGACCTGTGGCTGCGCGACCCGTGGCCGTCCGACGAGTCGCCGGACGGCGAGTGAGCGCCGGACCGCGACCGCCCGCCGGACGCGGAGGTGCCCCGCCCGCCGGAGCGGAGGCGGTGCGGGCGGGGAGGCGGTGCGGGCAAGGACGCCCCCTAGAGCACCTTGCCCGGGTTCAGGATGCCGAGGGGGTCGAAGGCGGCCTTGATGCCGCGCTGCATCTCCACGCCCACCGGGCCGATCTCGCGCGCCAGCCACTCCTTCTTGAGGACGCCCACGCCGTGCTCGCCGGTGATGGTGCCGCCGAGTTCCAGGCCGAGGGCCATGATCTCGTCGAAGGACTCGCGGGCGCGCCGGGACTCGTCGGGGTCGGCCGCGTCGAAGCAGACGGTGGGGTGGGTGTTCCCGTCGCCCGCGTGGGCGCAGACCCCGATGGTGAGGGCGTACTTCTCGGCGATCCGCTCGACCCCGTCCAGCATCTCGCCGAGCCGGGAGCGCGGCACGCAGACGTCGTCGATCATCGTGGTGCCCTTGACCGCCTCCAGCGCGGTCAGTGACAACCGGCGGGCCTGGAGCAGCAGTTCGGACTCGGCCGCGTCGTCGGCCGGCACCACCTGGGTGGCGCCCGCCGCCTCGCACAGCGCGCCGACCGCCGCCAGGTCGGCGGCGGGGTCCGGGGTGTCGAAGGCGGCCAGGAGAAGCGCCTCGGTGGTCTCCGGTAGGCCCATGTGCGCCAGCGCGTTGACGGCCTTCACCGTGGTGCGGTCCATCAGTTCGAGCAGGGACGGCACATGACCGCCCGCCATGATCCGGCAGACGGCGTCGCACGCCGCGGCCCCGGAGGAGAACTCGGCGGCCAGCACCAGCTGCCGGGGCGGCTGCGGCTTCAGGGCCAGCACCGCGCGGACGACGATGCCGAGCGAGCCCTCCGAGCCGACGAACAGACGGGTGAGGTCGTATCCGGCGACCCCCTTCGCGGTGCGCCGGCCCGTGCTCAGCAGGCGGCCGTCGGCGAGGACGACGTCCAGGCCGAGGACGTACTCGGCCGTCACCCCGTACTTCACGCAGCACAGGCCGCCGGAGGCCGTGCCGATGTTGCCGCCGATGGTGCACGTCTCCCAGCTGGAGGGGTCCGGCGGGTAGCAGAGGCCGTGCTCGTTGACGGCACGGGAGAGCGTCGCGTTGACGACGCCCGGTTCGACGACGGCGATCCGGTCCACCGGACTGATCTCCAGGATCCGGTCCATCCGAACGAGGGAGAGCACGATGCACCCGTCCGTGGCGTTCGCGCCGCCCGACAGGCCGGTACGGGCGCCCTGCGGGACGACGGGGACGCGCAGCTCGGTGGCGACGCGCATGACGTGCTGGACCTGCTCGACCGTGCGGGGCAGCACCACGACGGCGGGAACGCCCGCCGCGCAGAAGCTCGCCATGTCGTTGGCGTACGAGGCCGTCACATCCGGATCGGCCAGGACCGCCTCGGCCGGCAGCCCCGCGAGAAGACGGTCCACGAGGTTGCCCGTCGCTTCGTCGCGCGGGGCTTCGATACGGCTCATGATCACAGCGTCGCACCCGGGGCCATCGGTGTGAACCCCGTCTGCGGCACCCTTCGTGTCCCGGGGTGCGGTCTTCGTATTGACGCACAGTGAGCGGCATGGTGATCGCACAGTTCCCGCCGGCTCCCCCGCGGCCCGGCCGCTCCCGCGTCGTGCGGCGCGTGGCGACGGGGGCCGTCGTGGCGGGTGCCGTACTCGGCGGGGTGCTGGCGCTGCTGCCGCCGGAGCGGCAGCGGCCGCCGGCGCCGGCTCCGGGACCGATGGGCCGGGCGGTGACCGCGGTCGGGGCCGGAGTGCCGGTGGCGCTGCCCGACCTTGCGGCGCTCATCGACGAGCGTGAGGCACGGGTGCGCGCCCGGCCGCGCGACGGCCGGTCGTGGGCGCTGCTGGGTGCCGCGTACGTCGAGCAGGGACGCCGGACGGCCGCCCCCGCCCTCTACCCCAAGGCCGAGAAGGCGCTGCGCACAGCGCTGGGGGCCGGCACGGCGGGGAACGGGACGGCGCTGGACGGGCTGGCTGCGCTGGCCAACGCGCGCGGAGACTTCCGCACGGCGAAGAAGTGGGGCGAGACGGCGGTCGCGCAGACGCCGAAGCGGTGGACGGCCTACCCGCAGCTGCTGGAAGCGTACGAGGGCCTCGGTGACCACAAGGCCACCCGCAGGACACTCGACCGGCTGCTCGAACTGCGCTCGTCGCCCGCGGTCATGGCGCGGGCCGCCCAGGTGTACCGGGACCGCGGCTGGCGCGAGGACGCCGCCGCCGCCCTCGCGGACGCGGCGGCGGGTGCGGCGGCCCCCGCCGAACAGGCCGCCTATCTGTCCCGGGCGGGCGATCTCGCCTGGGAGCGGGGCGAGCCGGACCAGGCGCTGCGCCGGTACGAGGCGGCGCTGCGCACGGATCCCGACGAGCACACGGCGCTCGCCGGGCAGGGGCGGGCGCTGATGGCGCTGGGGCGTGCGTCGGAGGCGCTGAACGCGTACCGGACCGTGCTCACGAAGCAGCCGTCACCGCGGTACGCCCTGGAGCTGGGCGAGTTGTACGAGTCGCTGGGGCTGGGCGGGGCGGCCCGGGTCCAGTACGACCTGCTGCGGGCGCGGGTTCGGGAGGAGGCCGCCGGGGGCGTCGACGTCGAGCTGGTGCTCGGGCTCTTCGAGGCGGACCACGGGGACCCGCTGTCCGCGGTGCGCCGACTGCGCGAGGAGTGGAAGCGGCAGCCCGGGATCGCCGTCGCGGACGCGCTGGGCTGGGCACTGCACCGGGCGGGGCAGGACAAGGAGGCCCTGGAGTTCGCGACACGGGCCATGGACAAGGAGCACGGCGGCGGGGTGCGCAGCGCGCTGTACGCCTTCCACCGGGGGCAGATCGAGCGGAGTCTGGAGCGGTACGGGCCCGCTCGCCGCCATCTGCAGGAGGCGCTCCGCATCAACCCGTGGTTCTCCCCGCTCCTCGTGCCGTCGGCCAAGGAGTCGCTGGCGGCTCTGGGCGAGCCTCCCGCCGAGGGGCTGCCCGAGGAGGGGCCGGCGGAAGAGGGGGCGGGGCGGGACGGGGCGGCGGGGACGGCCGGGCCCGGGCGGAAGCCGCCGGCCGCGCGGCCCGCGCCCCGGGGCGGGGTGTCACCCGCCCCGAGTCGCTCGGGCCGCTGAGCGCCGGGCCGGCGCCTACAGGTTGCCGCGCTTCTCCTGCTCCCGCTCGATCGCCTCGAACAGGGCCTTGAAGTTGCCCTTGCCGAAGCCCATCGAGCCGTGGCGCTCGATGATCTCGAAGAAGACGGTCGGCCGGTCCTGCACCGGCTTGGTGAAGATCTGCAGCAGGTAGCCGTCCTCGTCGCGGTCCGCGAGGATCTTCAGCTCGCGCAGCGTGTCGACGGGCACCCGGGTGTCGCCGACCCACTCGCCGAGGGTGTCGTAGTACGAGTCGGGGGTGTCCAGGAACTGGACCCCGCCGGCACGCATGGTGCGGACCGTCTCGACGATGTCGTTCGTGTTCAGCGCGATGTGCTGGACGCCCGCGCCGCCGTAGAACTCCAGGTACTCGTCGATCTGGGACTTCTTCTTGGCCACGGCGGGTTCGTTGATCGGGAACTTGACCTTCAGCGTCCCGTCGGCGACGACCTTGGACATCAGCGCCGAGTACTCGGTCGCGATGTCGTCGCCCACGAACTCCTTCATGTTCGTGAAGCCCATGACCTTGTTGTAGAACCCGACCCACTCGTTCATCCGGCCGAGCTCGACGTTGCCGACGCAGTGGTCGATGGCCTGGAAGGTGCGGCGGGCGGGCGGGGCGACGATCGGGTCGGCGGCCACGTAGCCGGGCAGGTAGGGGCCGTCGTAGCCGGACCGGTCGACCAGGGTGTGGCGGGTCTTGCCGTACGTGGCGATCGCCGCCAGGACGACCGTGCCGTGCTCGTCCTTGAGCTCGTACGGCTCCGCGACCGGGCGGGCCCCGTGCTCGACGGCGTACGCGAAGGCGGCGCGCGCGTCCGGGACCTCGATGGCGAGGTCGACCACGCCGTCGCCGTGTTCGGCCACGTGCTCGTCGAGGAACCGGCCCCAGTCGGTGGCGGGCTTGATGACCGAGGTGAGGACGAAGCGCGCCGAGCCGTTGGTGAGGACGTACGACGCTGTCTCGCGGCTGCCCGTCTCCGGTCCGGAGTAGGCGACCAGCTGCATGCCGAAGGCGCTGGAGTAGTAGTGCGCGGCCTGCTTGGCGTTGCCCACGGCGAAGACGACCGCGTCCATTCCCTTCACCGGGAAGGGGTCTGCCTCGCGCGCGGTGCTGGGGGTGTGGTGGGTTGTCTGAGTCATGGCGGCAGCGTCGCCCTGTTCCGCAAGGTGCGCAATAGTTGGCGTATCGACTGAGCAATCTGTTCAGAAGAAGGCCGGTAGGGTCGGGCGTTCTGTACAGGATGACCATCGCGGAGGGCTGCATGGCGATCGATCGACTGGACGGCCGGCTCATCGTGCTGCTGGCGCGGGAGCCCCGGATCGGCGTCCTGGAGATGTCCCGCCGGCTGGGCGTCGCGCGCGGCACGGTGCAGGCCCGCCTCGACCGGCTTCAGTCGAATGGAGTCATCCGCGGATTCGGTCCGCAGGTGGACCCCGCGGCGCTCGGATATCCGGTCACCGCGTTCGCCACCCTGCAGATCCGGCAGGGGCAAGGCGCCGACGTACGGGCGCACTTGGCCACCGTCCCGGAGGTGCTGGAACTGCACACCACGACGGGCGGCGGCGACATGCTGTGCCGCCTGGTGGCCCGCTCGAACGCCGATCTCCAACGGGTGATCGACCGGGTCGTCGGTTTTGATGGCATCGTCCGGGCCTCCACTGCGATCGTCATGGAGAACCCCGTTCCGCTGCGGATCATCCCGCTGGTGGAGCAGGCGTCGGAAGACTCCTGACGCGGGGGCCGAGCCCGGCGCGACACCGCCGTGAGGGGTGAGGCCCGTGACCTTCTGGGAGTACCTGAGCAGTCAGCACCAGCAGCTGCTCACCGACGCGTACCAGCATGCGAGCGCGGTCTTCCAGTGCATGGTCGTCGCCACGCTCATCGGCGTGCTCATCGGCGTCGTCACCTACCGCAGCGACTGGGCGGGCAGTCTCGCGACGACCACCACGTCCACCATCCTGACCATCCCCTCGCTCGCCATGATCGGTCTGCTGATCCCCATCGTGGGGCTCGGCGTCCCGCCCACCGTCATCGCGCTGACCCTCTACGGGCTGCTGCCGATCGTGCGGAACGCGATCGTGGGCCTGCGCGGGGTGGACCCGTCGCTGGTGGACGCGGCGAAGGGCATCGGGATGTCCCGCGTCACCCGCCTGTTCCGGGTGGAGCTGCCGCTGGCCTGGCCGCCCATCCTGACCGGCATCCGGGTCTCCACCCAGATGCTGATGGGCATCGCGGCGATCGCGGCCTACGCCTCCGGACCCGGCCTCGGCAACGAGATCTTCCGCGGCATCGCCTCCCTGGGCAGCAAGAACGCGCTCAACCAGGTCCTCGCGGGCACGCTCGGCATCATCGTCCTGGCGCTCCTCTTCGACGCCGCGTACGTCCTCATCGGACGGCTGACCATCCCGAGGGGGATCCGTGCCTGAGACCACCGACCTCGGCACCGGGCCCGCCCGGGCCGGGACGCCCGACGCGCCGACGACCGGCGCCACCATCGAGCTGGAGAACCTCACCAAGCACTACCCGGGCAGCCGGGAACCCGCGGTCGACAGCGTCAACATGGAGATCAAGGCGGGTGAGCTGGTCGTCTTCGTGGGCCCCTCCGGGTGCGGGAAGTCCACCACGCTCAAGATGATCAACCGGCTGATCGAACCGACCGGCGGGCGCATCCGCATCGGCGGCGAGGACGTCACCCACATGGACCCGGTGAAACTGCGCCGCAAGGTCGGTTACGCCATCCAGGCGTCCGGGCTCTTCCCGCACATGACGGTCGCCCAGAACATCGCGCTGGTGCCGCGGATGATCGGCTGGTCGAAGCAGCGGATCCGGTCCCGGGTGGAGGAGATGCTCGACCTGGTCGGCCTCGACCCGGGCGAATTCCACGGGCGCTACCCGCGCCAGCTCTCCGGCGGACAGCAGCAGCGCGTCGGCGTGGCGCGGGCCCTCGCCGCGGACCCGCCGGTGCTGCTGATGGACGAACCGTTCGGGGCGGTGGACCCGATCACCCGCGACCACCTCCAGGACGAGCTGATCCGGCTCCAGCACGAGCTGCACAAGACGATCGTCTTCGTCACCCACGACTTCGACGAGGCCATCAAGCTCGGCGACCGGATCGCGGTCCTGCGCGAACGCTCGCACATCGCGCAGTTCGACACCCCGGAGGCGATCCTCACCAACCCGGCCGACGACTTCGTCTCCGGTTTCGTCGGCGCCGGAGCCGCGCTGAAGAGGCTCAACCTCACCCGCGTACGGGATGTCGAGATCACCGACTACCCGACCGTCACGGTCGACGACCCGCTCCAGGACATCTTCAACCGGCTCCGGTCCAGCGGTACGAACGAGATCCTGCTCCTGGACAAACGCGGCCGCCCCTACAAGTGGCTGCGGCGCGGCGACCGGATGCGGGCCCGGGGATCGCTGGCCCGGGCGGGCACGCTGGTGCACGACACGGTCACCCGGGACGCCACGCTCCGGGACGCGCTGGAGGCGGTCCTCACCGACAACGCGGGCCGGGTCGCGGTCACCGGGCGGCGCGGCGAGTACACCGGCGTCGTCGACATGGAGACCCTGATGAACTCCGTGCACGAACTCCTGGAGGCGGACCGGCTGGACGCGATGGAGCACCAGCACGAGATGGAGGAGGCCCGCGCCCAGCAGACCCGCCACGACCAGGAGGGCGCCGAGGGCGGGGAGACACGGGCGTGAACGGACCGAGGACGCCCGCGGGCCGCCGCCCCGAGGGCGAGCACGAGGTGAAGGGGCTCGCCTTCCGCGACGACGGCGGGGACGAGGAGGCGGGCGACGCCGCCGGGCACGCCGGGGACGGCGGGGCCCCTCCCCCGTCGCCCGCCCGCACCCGGCGCCGGATCAGCTGGCAGAAGCTCACGTTCCTGCCCGCCGTCCTGACGGTCCTGCTGCTCGCCACCTGGCTCTGGTTCCGGCAGGCCGCCCTCGACCCGATCTCCGAGAACGCGCTGACCCGCACCCTGGTCCTCAAGGCGCTGCGCCAGCACATCCAGCTGACCGCGATCTCCACGTTCTTCGTGCTGATCATCGCGATCCCGCTGGGCATCCTGCTGACCCGCAAGGCGTTCCGGAAGCTGACGCCGGTCGCGATGACCATCGCCAACATGGGCCAGGCCACCCCGGCGATCGGTCTGCTGGCGCTGCTCGTCATCTGGCTCGGCACCGGCGAGAAGTCGGCCCTGATCGGCATCACGATCTACGCCATCCTGCCGGTCCTGTCCAACACGATCGCGGGCCTGAAGGCCAACGACCCGACGCTGCTGGAGGCCGCCCGCGGCATCGGCATGTCCCCGCTGGGCGTCCTGAACCGCATCGAACTGCCGCTGGCCGTCCCGCTGATCCTCGCCGGAGTGCGTACCGCCCTGGTGCTGAACGTCGGAACGGCGACCCTCGCCACCTTCGGCGGAGGCGGCGGCCTGGGCGTCCTCATCACCACGGGCATCACCACCCAGCGGATGCCGGTCCTGGTGCTGGGCTCGATCCTGACGGTCGCCCTCGCGCTGTTCGTGGACTGGCTGGCCTCGCTGGCCGAACTGCTGCTGCGGCCCCGCGGCCTGGAGGTGGAGTGATGAGGCGTGCGTGTCTGCTGTCGGCCGGGCTGCTGGTGCTGGCCTCCGCCTGCGGGCTGACCAGCGGCTCGCCCATGGTCGACGACGTCGGGCCCGGCTCGATCGGGCAGGGCCGCCCGCTCGACGGCGTCAACCTCACCGTGACCTCGAAGGAGTTCACCGAGCAGCTGATCCTCGGGGCGATCATGGGCATCGCCTTCGAGGCGGCCGGCGCCGAGGTCCTGGACCGCACCGGCATCCAGGGGTCGATCGGCTCCCGGGAGGCCGTCAAGAACGGTGACGCGGACGGGGCGTACGAGTACACGGGCACCGCCTGGATCACGTACCTCGGCAACAGCGATCCCATCGGCGACCCGACGAAGCAGTGGGAGGCGGTCCGTGAGGCCGACCGCACGAACGGCGTCACCTGGCTGCCGCCGTCCACGCTCGACAACACGTACGCCCTCGCCACCAACCAGGACAACTTCAAGAAGTACCGGACCACCACGCTCTCCGACGTCGCCGCGCTCAGCAAGAAGGACCCCAAGGCGGTCACGCTCTGCGTCGAGAGCGAGTTCGCCAACCGCGCCGACGGGCTGCCCGGCATGGAGAAGGCGTACGGCATGAGCGTGCCCGCGGGGAACGTCACCCAGATGGACACGGGGATCATCTACACGCAGGTGGCCAAGGGGAGCTGCACCTTCGGTGAGGTGTTCACGACCGACGGCCGGATCAAGTCGATGAACCTCGTGGTGATGAAGGACGACAAGGGGTTCTTCCCGCACTACAACGCGGCCCCGATGATCAACACGAAGACCCTGGACAAGCATCCCGAGATCGCCGGGATCCTCGACCCCATCACCAAGAAGCTGAACAACGACATGGCCCAGACCCTCAACGCCAAGGTGGACGTGGACGGGCAGGATCCGCACCAGGTCGCCCTGGACTGGATGGAGCAGCAGGGGTTCGTGAAGAAGGACTGAGGGCCCGGGGCGGCCGGGCACCGCGGGACCGGGTCAGCAGGCGGGGACGGGCCCCTTGCCCTTCTCCAGCGCGACCAGGGCGTCGACCGCGCCGTCCAGCGTGGTCACCGGGATCAGCCGCAGCCCCTTGGGCAGGTCGGTCTTCGCGTCCGCGCACTCGGCCTTCGGGACCAGGAACACGGTCGCGCCGTCCCGCCGGGCGGCCTGCGTCTTGAGGGCCACCCCGCCGACCGCGCCCACCTTGCCGTCGGCGTCGATCGTCCCCGTACCCGCGATCGTGCGGCCGCCGGTGAGGTCGCCGCCGCTGCCGTCGCCGTCCAGCTTGTCGACGATGCCGAGCGAGAAGAGCAGCCCGGCGCTCGGCCCGCCGACGTCGGCGAGCTCCAGCTCCACCTCCACGTCGTCCTTCTCGTGGAGGTAGGAGAGCGCGGCCTCGGTCGCGGTGTCCTGGGACTCCTTCATCTGCTCGGCGTTGTGCTCCTCGATCTCCTCGGTGGTGTCGCCGCTGGGATAGACCGAGTCCCGCGGCATCACCGCCCGGTCCGTGCGGAACCATCCGTCGACGACGTCGCCGAGATCCACGCGGGCGTCCGGGCCCGTCGCCTCGATCGTCGTCATACGGAGCTGGCCGGTCGTCCTGCGCACCGGCGCGCCGGTGATCGTGATCACGGGGTCGCCCTTGTTCTCACCGAGCACGTTCGCCGTCATGCCGGGCTGCGCGAGCGAGAACGGCAGCGGCGCGAACACCGCCGTGGCGAGGAGAGCCACGACGGGTACGGCGCAGACGGCAAGGGCCCTGGGGCGCGTGAGGCGAGAAAGCACGGGATCAATCTAACGCGAGGGCACGAGTCGGCCGGGGGCGGCCGGAGCGGGGGGCCGGCACGGGTGCCGGGGGCCCCGGTGAGTGCCCGGGGGGCGCGGGCGCCGGGGCGTGGCGCCGGAGCCGGGGGGGCGGGAGCCGGCCGTACCGGCGCGGGAGCCGGGGCCCGGGTGAGTGCACGGGGGCACGGGCGCCGGGGGGCTGCGCGGGAGTCCGCAGGGCTGGCGTGGGAGCAGGGGGGCTGGCGCGGGAGCCTGGAGCCCCGGTGAGTGCACGGGAGCGCGGACACCCGGGGGCTGGCGCCGGGAGCCGGGGACTGCGCGGGAGCCGGCGGGGTTGACGCGGGCGCCGGGGAGCGCGGGGCCCGCGGGCCCCGGTGAGTGCCTGACCGGGGCGACGGATGCGGAGGCGGTGCCCGCCGGACCGGCCGGACTCCTCCCGGCAGCCCGGGGACGGGCGTCGTGAGCCCGCCCCGGTTCGGTGGGGTCGGGGCGGGTTCCGTCGAGGCGGAACGGGTTCCGTCGGGGTGGGGTCCGGTCGAGGCGCGTCGAAGCCAGGCGGGTTCCGTCGGGGTGGGGTCCGGTCGAGGCCGGGCGGACCCCGTCGAGGCCGGGCGGACCCCGTCAAGGCCAGGCGGGTCCCGTCACGGCCGGGCAGACCCCATCAAGGCCGGGCAGACCCCGTCAAGGCCAGGCGGGTCCCGTCACGGCCGGGCAGACCCCATCAAGGCCGGGCAGACCCCGTCAAGGCCAGGCGGGTCCCGTCACGGCCGGGCAGACCCCATCAAGGCCGGGCGGACCCCGTCAAGCAAGACCAAGCGGGGGTCCCGTCGGGGCCGCGCGGGTCCCGTCGGGGCCGCGCGGGTCCCGTCGGGGCCGGGCGCGGGTCCCGTCATGGCCGGGAGCGTCAGCGCAGGGCGTCGGCCACCTCTCGGGCCGCGTCGACCACCCGCGGCCCCACCCGCTCGGGCACGGAGTCCGCCAGCATGACGACCCCGACACTGCCCTCGACCCCGGTCACGCCGATGAGGGGCGCGGCGGCTCCGCTCGCCCCCGCTTCCAGCTCGCCGTGGGTCAGGGTGTACCCCGGCTCGGTCACCGGCGCCTGCCGGGCCGCGAGGATGGCGCGGCCCGCGGCACCCCGGTCCAGCGGATGCCGGAAACCGGCGCGGTAGGCGACGTGGTAGTCGGTCCACGTCGGCTCGACGACGGCGACGGCGAGGGCCTCGGTCCCGTCGACGAGGGTGAGGTGCGCGGTCGCGCCTATGTCCTCCGCGAGCGCCCGCAGCGCGGGCAGCGCGGCTTCCCGCACCAGAGGATGCACCTGTCGGCCCAGACGCAGTACACCCAGCCCGACCCGGGCGCGGCCGCCCAGATCACGGCGCACGAGAGCGTGCTGCTCCAGAGTGGCGAGCAACCGGTACACAACGGTCCGGTTCACGCCGAGCTTGTTCGAGAGTTCGGTGACGGTCAGCCCGTGATCCGTGTCGGCGAGCAGCTTGAGGACACGCAGTCCCCTGTCGAGCGTCTGGGAGGTCTCCGCGGTCACGACGCCCACTCCTTCGTGGTGAGGGTCGGCGGCCCCCTGCGCGGCGGTTGCGCCACCGGTCCCGTCGGCGACGCGCGTCAGAGGCCGCCGGTCGGCAAGCGACCCGGGTTGTCCCGGGCGGAGGCGCTTCACGGCTGCGCTCCGCGGCGGCGCTGCCACGGGGCGTGTGCGTAGCGGGACAGTAGCGAGCCGGTCCGCTCAGCGGAAGGCTCCGTCCAGAATCCGGGCACCGTACGCCGCGTGACGTCTCTGTTTGCCCCGATACGCACGGCGCGCGCCCCGACTGGGCACACCGCTCCGCACGCCGAGCGCGCAGGGACGACCGGGCGTCACGAAACGGCGGCGTCGACGCCGCCGGCGGCCCCGCCGACTTCCCTGGCGGCAGCCGGGATTGCGCCTAGGGACCAGTGGCTCCGCCGGCCGTCCCGGCGGGCGCACCCGCGGCGTCACCGCATGCGCGTGGCCCACTCCTGGACCTTGGCAATGCGCTGGCGCAGCTGACCGGCCGTGGCCTCGGCGCTCGGCGGGCCGCCGCAGACGCGGCGCAGCTCGGTGTGGATCACGCCGTGGGGCTTGCCGCTCTGGTGGACGTACGCGCCGACCATCGTGTTGAGCTGCTTGCGGAGCTCCATCATCTCCTTGTGGGAGACGACCGACCGTCGCTCCGCGGGGAGTTCGAGGAGGTCGGCCTCCTCGTCCGGCTTCTTGCGGCTGTGCGCGATCTGCCGGGCCTGCCGCTTCTGGAGCAGCATCTGCACCTGGTCGGGTTCGAGGAGGCCCGGGATGCCCAGGTAGTCCTGCTCCTCCTCGCTGCCGGGATGCGCCTGCATGCCGAACTCGGCGCCGTCGTAGAGGACCCGGTCGAAGACGGCGTCGGACTCCAGTGCCTCGAACGGCAGCATGTCCTGCTCGCCGGTGTCCTCGTCCTCCTCCCGGTTCGCCTCCTCCATCTCCTTCTCGGACTCGGCGTACGGGTCCTCCTCGCCCTCCTTCTTGGGCTTGTCGAGGACGTGGTCGCGCTCGACCTCCATCTCGTTCGCGAAACCGAGGAGGTCGGGGATGGTGGGCAGGAAGACGGAGGCGGTCTCGCCGCGCCGCCGGGACCGCACGAAACGGCCCACGGCCTGCGCGAAGAAGAGCGGCGTCGAGATCGTGGTGGCGTACACCCCGACCGCCAGGCGGGGTACGTCCACGCCCTCCGACACCATGCGGACGGCGACCATCCAGCGGTCGTCGCTCTGGCTGAACTCGTCGATGCGGTTCGAGGCGCCGGTGTCGTCGGAGAGCACGACGGTCGCCTTGCTGCCGGTGATCTCGCGGATCAGCTTCGCGTAGGAGCGCGCCGAGTCCTGGTCGGAGGCGATGACGAGGCCGCCGGCGTCCGGGATGCCCTTGCGCACCTCGGTGAGGCGCTGGTCGGCGGCGCGCAGCACGCTCGGCATCCACTCGCCGCGCGGATCGAGGGCGGTGCGCCAGGCCTGGCTGACGGCGTCCTTGGTCATGGGCTCGCCGAGGCGGGCGGCGATCTCGTCCCCCGCTTTCGTCCGCCACCGCATGTTGCCGCTGTAGGAGAGGAAGATGACGGGCCGCACGACGCCGTCGCCGAGGGCGCTGCCGTAGCCGTAGGTGTAGTCGGCCGAGGACCGCCGGATCCCGTCGTTCCCCTCCTCGTACGTCACGAAGGGGATGGGGTTGGTGTCGGAACGGAACGGCGTACCGGTGAGCGCGAGTCGGCGGGTGGCCGGCTCGAACGCCTCCAGGCATGCCTCGCCCCACGACTTGCTGTCGCCGGCGTGGTGGATCTCGTCGAGGATGACGAGGGTCTTGCGCTGCTCGACGCGGTTGCGGTGCAGCATCGGGCGCACGCCGACACCGGCGTACGTGACGGCGACGCCCTGGTAGTCCTTGCCGAGCGGCCCCGCGCTGTACTCGGGGTCCAGCTTGATCCCTATCCGCGCCGCCGCCTCGGCCCACTGCTTCTTCAGGTGCTCGGTGGGCGCGACCACGGTCACCTGCTGCACGACGTGGTGGTGCAGCAGCCAGGACGCGAGCGTCAGCGCGAAGGTCGTCTTGCCGGCCCCGGGGGTGGCGACGGCCAGGAAGTCGCGCGGCTGCTCCTGGATGTACCTCTCCATCGCTCCCTGCTGCCAGGCACGCAGCTTGTTCGCGGTGCCCCAGGGGGCGCGGCCGGGAAAGGCAGGTGAGAGGTGGTGGGAGGTGGGGGAAGAGGCGGCGGTGGTAGTCACGGTCTCCGTGGGGTGGGTCGGTCCGAGGGAGCCGTGCGCGACGCGCGTCGGGTGAGGCTGTGCTGTGACGGCGGACGACTCGGCTACGTATGACAACCGGGCCACCCTACCGGCGCGCCGGACGTGCCGACGCGCGGACGGCACCGGGTCACCGGCGGATGGGACTCACGTCACAGGGGGCGCCGGGAGCGACGGGCGGGGCCTTCGCTCCCGCCTCCGCGGGCAGCCGGACGAGTGCCCGCGGCACCTCTCCCCTGGCCTCCATCCTCACCCCCTCACCCGCGCTCCTTCAGCCGGGTGGTGACCCAGGCGCCCAGGAGCGCCACGGCCGCCATCGGCAGGAACACGGCGGCGAAGGCGGCGGGATGGGACCCGGTGACCTCGCCCGCGGTGTGCGAGACCGTGACCGTCCCGCCGCCCAGCGCGGCGAAGGCGGCGCCGCCCGCGGCGAGCAGAATCACGTTGGAGAGGCCGTCGGAGATCTGCAGGGCGGCGGAGTTGGCCCCGGCCTCCTCGGGGGCGGAGAGGTGGAGCAGCAGCACGCTGCTGGAGGAGATCACCAGCCCCATCCCGAAGCAGCCGAACCCCCAGGCGACGGCGACCGTCCAGACCGGGACGGACGCGATCAGTACGCTCGGCGCGGTGGCGATGGCGGCCGCGACGAGCACCATCCCGAAGAACATCAGCCGCTCCCGGTAGGGCTCCACCCGCGGCCTGGACTGCACGAAGGATCCCAGTGCCCACGTGGCGCCGCCCGCGGCGAGCGAGAACCCGGCGAGCGTCGGCGACAGTCCCCGCTGGCTGACCAGCATCAACGGCACGAAGGACTCGGCGGCGATGAAGGAGCCGGCCGCGACCCCGCGCAGCAGCACGACGGAGGGCAGCCCGCGGGCCGCCCGGTAGGTGCCCGGCGGGAGGAGGCCGAGCACCGCCGGGACGAGGAGCGCGGCGCCCGCGACCCCGGCGACGGGCGCGAGCCACCGCACGCTCCCGTCGGTCGCGGCCTGCGCGGCGTACTGGAGCAGCCCGGCGCCCAGGGAGATGCCGAGGGCGAGCCGGATGCGCCGCCGGTCGAAGAGCGCCGGTGCGGTGCCTCCGGCGGGGCCCGACGCGCGGCGCCGTATCTGCGGCAGGGCCAGCGCGAGCGGGAAGACGACCAGGGCCGGGATGCCGACGAAGACCCAGCGCCAGCCGAGGTGTTCGGTCACGGCGCCGGAGGCGAGCGGGCCGACGACCGACGGAATCACCCAGCTCGCCGCGAACGCCGCCATGATGGCGGGCCGCAGCCGTTCCGGGTAGGCGCGGCCGACGACGACGTAGAGGGCGACGATGACGAGGCCGCCGCCGAGCCCCTGCACGGCCCGTCCCAGCACGAAGAGCCACATCGCCCCGGCCGTCCCGGCCAGCAGCAGCCCGGCCGCGAAGGCGCCGATCCCGGTGGCCAGCGAGGCGAGGGGCCCGCCCCGGTCGGACCACTGCCCGGCGAGCACCATGCCGAACAGGCTGGTCGTGAAGTACGCCGAGAAGGCGAAGGCGTAGAGCGAGAGGCCGTCGAGCTCACGGGCCGCGACCGGCATGGCCGTGCCGACCGCCGTCGCCTCGAAGGCGATCAGCAGGACCACGGAGACGATGCCGATGCTGAGCGCCCGGTGGTCCCGGCTCAGCACGCCGCCGGCCTCCGCACCCGCGGTCGCGGCCGATGCGTCGTCGGCGCCCGCCCCGGCTTCCGGGAGCACGGCGGGTACGGGTATGCGGGCGACGCCGGTGTCGCCGGGTTCCAGGGCGGTCATGCAGCTCAGGGTAAGGGGCGCGGATCCCTTTGACCCCTGTCGGAGGTCCGGTGACCACCTGCGACCTTGGTCGTACGACCAGGCCCCGGGGCCGCGCACGGGGCCGTCGGCACCGCCCTTCGTGAACGCCGTGTGGCAGTCGCGTTGCGGCCCCGACGTTTCCCTTGAGTCCCTGCCCCGCCCCGCCCTACGGTCATCACACCGAGTTCGGAACAAGCACCGCGTTCCCGACCTGGCCGTGTGCCCGAGTGGTTCAGGGACTCGCCTGCAAAGCGAGTTACGTGGGTTCGATTCCCGCCACGGCCTCCAGAGTCCGGCCGAAGAGACAGGGCGGCGTCCCCTCGGGGATGCCGCCCTCGGCGTGTCCGTCCGTCCCGCTCCCCGGGCAGGCCGCACGCACCGGGTGCCGGCGCCTCACACGAGCAGGGCTGTCACGTGCTCACCCCCGATGACCTCCGGCCAGTGGCGCCGGCCGTCGTCCTGTCGCGTCGCAGGGGCCCGGTCGCGGGCCCGGGGGTCGATCGTGGCGAGGGTGCGGGGCAGGGTCACGGCGAGGTGGCCGCAGGCGGTGGTGAGGCCGTGGGCCGGGGCGAGGGACCGGACGCGGTGCAGCAGCCAGAGGGTGAACGCGAGTGTCGAGACGTCGGCGTTCAGCGGGCGGAGAAGGAGGTCGGGCCCGCTCCAGGCGAAGACCTCGCCCGTGGCACCGTCCAGCACGAGGTCGATGTCCTCGACCAGGTGGCCCAGCCGGATCAGCCGGTCCGCGCCCGCCGGGATCTCCGCGCCGGGGAAGTCGCCGGGGCGCTGGTCCGCGCCGTACTCGGCAAGCGTCGGCAGCGGCATCTCGGTGTCGAGACGGAACACCCAGCCGTCCTCCGGCAGCCCCGTCTCCCGCAGGAAGCGGCGGGTCGGCTCGTGCGTCAGCGTGGAGGGGAAGTCGACCTCCTCGAAACGCATGATCCCGCCCGTGCCGAACTCCTCGTCCAGCAGCCGCGGCGGCAGGTCCAGGACGAGGCCGGCACCCGGACCCGCGATCCGGGCGAGCGGGCGCACCAGGGCGGCCGCCTTCCAGTAGGGCGGTACGGCACCCGCTCCCGCGCCGCGCTCGAAGACCCCGGTCAGCTGCGCGGACGCCCGCTCCACCGCCCTGGGTCCGAACCGGCCCTCCAGGGACGCGAACCGCCCGCGCACCGCGGCGAGTTCCTCCGTCGCCGCCGCGAACCGCAGGACCGCCTCCAGGGCCGGCGCCGGGGACAGGGCGAGGAACGCGGGGTCGCGGTGGAGGCCGGCGGTGGAGGCCTCCCTCGGCGCACCGTCCAGGACGATCGCCGCCGGCTCCCCCTCGTACGCCCGGACGGCGCCCATGACCAGGTGGTCCCGCAACTCGGCGGCGAGCCGGTCCACGTCGTCGACCAGGTCGGCCCTCCCGCGCGGCCCCGCCCCGGACAGCGCGCCGAACCCCGGCAGCGCCCCCTCGGACGGCAGTCCGGGCCCGGTCGGCAGGTGCCGCGTCGGCGCGTGCGCGACGCACGGAACCAGCTCGTCGCCGGTCCGTCCGATCGCACCGCCGACAACGGTGTCAGTCGTGCCCATGGGCTCCCCCGCGCATTGAACGCACTGTGCTTCCCCCGCGGGGGACATCCCGCCGCCCAGCGGCGGTTCCCCCACTGTCGAGAACCATACGGGGCACCACTGACAACGCCGGTAACGGCGAGGGTCCCGGCGGCGTCGGGTGAGGAACACGCGATCCGGGACGGCCCCACGGGGCGGTCAGGCCCCGGTCACCACCGCGGCCTGCGGCCGGATCGGGAGCCGGTTGACCGGGCGTCCGGTCGCCGCCCGGACCGCCGAGGCGATGGCCGCCGGAGAGGTCACGACCGGCACCGCGCTGACCGCCTTGGCGCCGAAGGGGGCGACGACGTCGCGCTCCTCGACCAGCTTGACGATGCGGATGTCGGGGGCGTCCAGCGAGGTCGGCAGTGCGTACCCGGTGAGGTCGGGGTGGCGGACCAGGCCACGGGCGGTGCGCAGATTCTCGGTGAGCGCCGCGCCGACGCCCTGGGTGACCCCGGCCTCGATGCGGGCCGCGAGCTGGGCCGGGTTGAGGATGCGGCCGACGTCCTGGGCCAGGGCGAGTTCGACGACGCGGACCGAGCCGAGCTCGATGTCGACGTCCACCACGGCGCGGATCGCGCAGAACGCGAGGCCGACGAACGCGTCGCCCTGGCCCGCGGCGTCCAGCGGCTCCGTCGGATGGGGGCGGCACTGGGCGGTGGCCCAGAGCTCCTTGCCGTCCATCGCCTCGGTGACGGTCGTCGAGAGCACGCCGTCGTACGACGTGATCTTGCCGTCCGTGATCTGGAGCAGCTCCGTGGACATCCCGAACTTGTGCGCCAGCGGCTGCAGCAGCTGCGTCCGGACCATCTTGGCCGCACGCTCCACCGCGCCGCCCGACACCCAGGTGTGCCGACCGCGGCAGCTCGCGCCCGCCGGGGGCTGGTCGGTGTCGACCGGGGCCACGAAGACCTCGTCGATGCCGAGCGTCTCCTGGACGATCTGCCGGGCGAGCGTGGCGAACCCCTGGCCGGTCTCCACGGCCGCGCACAGCACCGTGGCGACGCCGTCGTGGACCTTGACGGTGGCTGTCGAGACCTCGTCCGCGCCCTCCGCCCCGAGCATGTGGACCATGCCGACGCCGTAGCCGACGCCGCGGCGCACCGCGCCCGGTTCGCCCGCACCCTCGGGGCCGCCGGGCAGCAGCCACTCGTCCTCGGGGGTGTCCTTGGGCAGCGCGGGGAGCGGGAAGTCCCGTACGGCCTGGAGGAGTTCGGCGACCGGGGCCGGGCAGGTCACCGTCTGGCCGGTGGGCAGCACGTCACCGGTGGCCATCGCGTTGCGCAGGCGCAGCTCGGCGGGGTCGACGCCGAGCTTCTTGGCGAGCTTGTCCATCTGCGCCTCGTAGGCGGCGCAGACCTGCATCGCGCCCTCGCCGCGCACGTGGCCGGAGGGCGGGTTGTTCGTGCGGACGGCCCAGCCCTCGATGAAGGCGTTGGGGACGACGTAGGGGCCGCAGGCGAAGGAGACGGCCGCGGCGAGCGCCTCGGAGGACGTGTCGGCGTAGGCGCCCGCGTCCAGGAGGATCTGCGCCTCGACCTTCACCAGCCGGCCGTCGGCGTCCGCGTGGTGGCGGTAGCGCAGCAGCGTGGGGTGGCGGTGGGCGTGGCCCAGGAAGGATTCCTCGCGCGTAGCGGTGAGCTTGACCGGGCAGCCCGTCTTCAGCGCCAGCAGGCCGAGCGGGAGCTGGATGCCCTGGTCCTCGCGGTCGGCGGTGGCACCGGGGACCCCGGTGACGACGACCTTCACGCGGTCGGGTTCCAGTCCGTAGCAGGCGGCGGCCGCGTCGCGGTCGGTGTGCGGGTCGGTGGAGGCCACGTAGAGCTCGACGCCGCCGTCGGGGCGGGGCACCGCGAGGCCGGCCTCCGCGCCGATGGGCGCCGGGTCCTGGCGGCCGATGCGGTAGAGGCCCTCGACCACCAGCTCGCCCGCGGCGTCCGGGTCGCCGTGGCGCAGCGGGATGTGGCGGATCAGATTGCCGTCGGGGTGCAGGGGTTCGGCCTCGAAGGCCTGCTCCGGGTCGGTGACCGGTTCGAGGACCTCGTACTCGACGATGACGGCCGCGGCGGCCATCCGCGCGGTGTCGGGGTGGTCGGCGGCGACGGCCGCGATGGGCTCCCCGTGGTGGCGTACGACCTCGGAGGCGAAGACCGGGCGGTCGGCCTTGCCGCGGCCGTGCAGCGCGGCGCCGGGGACGTCCTCGTGCGTGACGACCGCGTGGACGCCGGGCATCTCGCGCGCGTGGGTGGTGTCGATGGACAGGATGCGCGCGTGGGGGTGCGGCGAGCGGAGCACGGCGGCCCAGAGCAGGCCCTCGGCCCACAGGTCCGCGGCGTAGGGGAAGGTGCCCTCCGTCTTGGCGCGCGCCTCGGCCGAGGGCAGCGACGCCCCGAGGCCGTGCGGCAGCGGTTCGGGGGCGGGGGGCGCCACGGTGGTCTCGATGGCGGCTTCGTTGCTCACGCCTGGCCTCCGTCCTGGCCGTACGGCTGCTCGTGCGTCCTGTCGTGCGGTGCCGCCGGTTCGAAGGCCGAGCGGTTGACGCCGCCGTCGCCCGGGCCCGCCTGGTGCGGGATGCGGGCCTCGTCGCCGTCCGGATCGCCGTTCGCGGAGTGCGCCTCGCGTTCGGCGACGACCTCGCGTACGGCGTCCAGGACCCCGCGGTAGCCGGAGCAGCGGCACAGATTGCCGCACAGGGCCTGCCGGGCCTCCAGCTCGGTCGGCGCGGGGTTGCCCTCCAGCAGGTCGTGCACGGTCATGGCCATGCCCGGTACGCAGAAACCGCACTGCACGGCACCGCACCGGGCGAGGGCGCGCTGGACGTCGGAGGGGCGGCCGTCGGCGGCGAGTCCCTCGACGGTGCGCACCTCGCTGGAGGCGGCGGTGACCGCGGGGACCAGGCAGGACGCCACGAGCCGGCCGTCCACCTGGACGTTGCAGGCGCCGCACTCGCCCTGCGAGCAGCCGTCCTTGGCGCCGGCGAGGCCGAGGCGCTCGCGCAGCACGTAGAGCAGCGACTCGCCGATCCAGGCGTCGGTGACCGGCCGGTCGGTGCCGTTCACACGCAGGACGTACGACGACATGGGGTGCTCGTCGTACACGGCGGCGGGCTCGGCGGCCCCGGTGTCCTCGGGGTCCTCGGCGTGCTCGGCGTCCTCGGTGGCGGACCGTTCCGCCGGGGCGTCGGCCCCGGTGGCGTCCGGCGGTCCCGAGGCGTCCGGCGTCCGCCGCGGGCCCTCGTACGCGGCGCCGGCGGTTTCGGGCTCGACGCCCGCGGTCTCCGGCCCGGGACCGGCGGACTCGCGGTCGGCGCCCGGGGCGAACTCCCCGTCCCGGACGGGCCCGGACGCGTCGAACCGCCGTCCGGCCGTCTCGATCCCGGCCGCTGCGAACCCGCGGCCGGAGGTCTCGTGCGCGGCCGCTTCGTGTTCGGGAATGATCGTTTCGCGCCCGGCCGGGGCGCTTTCCTGCACGGCTTCGCCCGCTCGGTGCGGCTGTGCGGTCGCCCCCTGTCCGGGAACGACCGTCTCCGGGCCGCGCTGCGCCTCGTCGCGGCCGTCACGGCCGTACGCCTCACGGACGGCCGCCCCGGCGGCCTCAGCGGCCTCCTGGACGCGCTCGGAGGCCTCCTGGGCGGCCAGGGCCGATCCTTCGGCGTACGGGCCGTCCGGCGCCTGCCCGGGGGCCTCGGTGCCCGTACCCGCGTGGTCGCGAGGGCCCGCGAACCACGGCTCCCCCACGGTCTCCGTCGCCCAGGGTGCGGCGGCGCCGCCGGGGAGCGTGGCCGGCGGCGTGCCGCCCCACTGCTCGACCAGCGCCGACGTGGTGAACTCGCCCGACTCGTCCGGAAGATCGCCGCCGGCCACCGGGATCGACCACTGCCCGGTGACGTCGTGCCCGGCGGGCTCGTGCCCGTGAGGTGCGCCGTCGGACGGGTGCGAGCCCTCCGCGTCGGCGAAGGTCCACTGCCCGGTGGCTCCCGGGTGGTACGCGAAGCCGTCGGGAGCGGTGTCCCGGGGGGCGGAGTTCGGGTCGGGCCACTGGACGCCCTCGGCCGGGACGGCCCAGCTTCCGGTGGCCGCCGGGTCGGTGCCGGCGGTGGTGGCGGGGGTGACCGTTATCTGCGGGGGCACATAGCCGTGCCCGGGCGCCGCGAGCGGGCTGTCCCGCTCGGCCAGGAGGGCGTCGATGCCCCCTTCGGGGAGCTTGACGAAGGCGGTGGCGCCGTCGTCGTAGTCCCCCTGCGGCAGCCGCTCCCAGGCTCCGTGGGTGCCACCCTGGGGGGCGTCCTCTCCGTGCTGGTCGTCGGTCACGACAGCGCCCTCCCCAGTGCTCGTCGGGCCAGCGCGGCGACGGTGCGCCGCAGGTGCAGTACGGCGGGCGGAAGCTGCGGCACGGAGCCGTCCTCCGCCGGGACGGGGTCCGGGATGCAGGCCGCGGCCACGTAGTCCCCGAAGGCGCCCAGCGCCTCGGGCACCAGGGCGCGGTTGTTGTCCCAGTCGATCAGCGAGGCGACCCACTGCTCGGCGTCGAGCGGGCGCAGCGGCATCGGCGCTATGGCACCGACGGCGCACCGCACGCCGCGCCGGGCGGGGTCGAGGACGAGCGCCACGGACGCGATCGCCCGGCCGGGGCCGGTGCGTCCGGTCGCCTTGACGAAGACCTGGGGGGCGTGCAGCAGCGGGACGCGCACATAGCCGATGAGTTCGCCGCCGCGGAGCATGTCCACCCCGGCGAGCAGGTGCGACACCGGGATCTCGCGGCGGGCGCCGCCCGGGCCCGCGATGATCAGCGTGGCCTCCAGGGCGGCCAGGACGGGCAGGGCGTCGCCGGTGGGGGACGCCGAGGCGATGTTGCCGCCGAGGGTGCCGGCGTTGCGGATCTGCGGCGGGCCCGCGGCGCGGGCGGCGGCGGCGAGGGCGGGGATGAGCGCGGCGAAGTCGGGGCGGCCCATGCGCGCATGGGTGAGGCCCGCGCCCAGCAGGGCGTGGCCGTCCTGGTACTGCCAGCCGCGGATCTCGCTGATGCGTCCGAGGCCGACGAGGCCGGCGGGCCTGAGCTGCCCGGAGTTGACGGCCGCCATGAGGTCGGTGCCGCCCGCCACGGGAACGGCGGCCGGCATGGCGGTGAGGGCTGCCACGGCCTCGTCCAGCGAGCCGGGCAGCGTGACGGCCTGCGCCGCCTGCGGTGCTTGCGTGGTCAAACCGGCTGCCCCTTCCCGCTGCCCCACCTGGTCCCGCCTGTGTTGCCGTACGGTACGTGCTGACAGGGCGGACGTGGCAACTCTGGCACATCTTCCCCGGCCCTCGACGCGGGGGTCCGCTAGGAGGCATTCGCCCCTCTCACCTGCGAGATGGTCCGTTTTCGTACGGCATCACCGGTCCGCACGAATTGGCACTCTTCGGTGACTCCTGCACACCTTTCGCCCGTGCGGGCCCGCCCACGGAGGACGGACCCGCACGGACCGCCGCCTCAGGCCTCCGGGGGCGCCCCCTCGATCGGCCGCCCGAGGACGCCGGGCCGCCGCTGCCACGGCCGGGGCCCCGCGGGCGGCCGGTAGGCCACTCCCAGGGCGTCGAGGCGCGCATAGTGGCCGGCCAGCCGCTGCTCGAAGTCCGCGAAGTCCCGCTCGGCGGGGGCGGGCAGGGCGCTCCAGGCGACCTCGGCGAAGGCCGCGAGCCGCGGGAAGGCCTGGTAGTCCACGCGCGCCTGGTCCTCCATCACCTCGGTCCACACGTTGGCCTGGGTGCCCAGCACGTGCCGCGCCTCCTCGGGGGTGAGCTCGGGCGGGACGGGCTCGAAGCGGTAGACGTCCTCCAGGGTGCGGACGTACCCGATGGGCACCGGTTCGTCCTCGCCGGCGTGCTGACGGTGGTCCAGGTAGACCTGCTGCTCGGGGCACATGACGACGTCGTGGCCCGCGCGGGCGGCGGTGATGCCGCCCCGGTAGCCGCGCCAGGAGGAGACGGCCGCGCCCGGTGCGAGCCCGCCCTCCAGGATCTCGTCCCAGCCGATCAGCCGACGGCCGCGCGCGGACAGCCAGTTGTCGAAGTGCCCGATGAACCAGGCCTGCAGGCCGTCCTCGTCCGCGAGCCCGAGTTCCTTGATGCGGGCCTGCGCGGCGGGCGACTGCCGCCACTGGTCTTTCAGGCACTCGTCGCCGCCGACGTGAATGAAGGCCGACGGGAAGAGTTCCAGGAGTTCCTCGAACACCCCCTCGTAGAAGCGGAGGGTGTTGTCGGTGGGCGCGAGTACGTTCCGGGTGATGCCCCAGTTGTCCCAGACGGAGAGGGAGGCCGTGTCGACGACGTCGGTGTTGCCCAGTTCCGGATACGCGGCGATGGCGGCCTGCGAATGCCCCGGGATGTCGATCTCCGGTACGACGGTGATATGCCGCTCGGCGGCGTAGGCGACGATCTCGCGGATGTCGTCCTGTGTGTAGAAGCCGCCGTGCGGTTTCTCCTCCCACAGCGGTGAGGCGCGGTGGCCGAATTTCGTGCGGGCCCGCCAGGACCCCACCTCGGTGAGTTTCGGGTACTTCTTGATCTGAACACGCCATCCCTGGTCGTCCGTCAGATGGAAGTGGAAGACGTTGAGTTTGTGCGCGGCCAGGAGATCGAGCCAGCGCAGGACTCCCTCCTTCGGCGTGAAGTGGCGGGAGACGTCGAGCATCAGCCCGCGCCAGCCGAAACGCGGGCCGTCCTCGACGATCCCCTGCCGAATGCGGTGCCGGGCGCCCGGCCGGACGGGGGCCCGCCGGAAGGCGTCGGGCCCGAGCAGCTGACGCAGCGTCTGGGCACCCCAGAAGACACCGGCCGCGCTGCCGCCGCTGATCTCGACGCCCCGTCCGGCGGCCGCGTCGAGCCGGTACGCCTCCGCCTCCAGACCGTCGTCGAGGCGTAGCCGCAGGGTGTTGGCGCCGGTCTCCGGGCCCGGGGGCAGCGGCAGGCCGAGCGCCGCGCCCAGGACGGAGCGCAGCCACCTCTCCGTGCCACCCGTGCCGGGTGCGGCCCACAGGGCGGTCGCCCCGTCGAGCACGACCTCGCCGTGGCCGGGGTCCGTCACGGCGCGCGGCGCCGGAATCACATCCATCACGTCAGTCCTTTACCGCTCCGCCGAGGCCCGAGACGAGCCTCCGCTGTACGAGTACGAAGAAGATGAGTACGGGAATGGTCATCACCGTGGAGGCCGCCATCACGCCGCCCCAGTCCGGCTCGTCGGGTTTGTAGAAGACGAGGAGCGCCATGGGCAGGGTGGACTGGGAGGTGTCGCTGATGATGAACGACTTGGCGAACAGGAAGTCGTTCCAGGCGGAGATGAAGGAGAAGACGCTCGTGGCCACCAGGCCCGGGAAGACCAAGGGGAAGAGAATCTGCCAGAGGAATCGCGTCCGGCTCGCTCCGTCGATGCGGGCGGCCTCCTCCAGCGCCTCGGGAACCGCCTTGACGAAACCCCTCAGCATCCAGATCGCGAAGGGCAGCGAGAAGGCGATGTGGGGCAGGATCAGCGAGCCCAGTGTGTTGAGTTGGCCGAGGTCCCGCATCAGGAAGAAGAGCGGGATCGTCAGGGCCTCCACCGGCACCATCTGGGCGATGAGGAACATGATCAGCAGCGTGGTGCGGAATCGGAAGCGGAATCGTGTCACCGCGGTCGCCGCGAGAAAGGCGACGAGTGCCGAGACGACGACCACCGAGCAGGCCACCACGAGGCTGTTGAGGAAGTACCGGCCGAATTCCTGTTGTTCGAAGACGCGCCGGAAGGAGTCGAGCGTCGGCGCCGTCGTCCAGGGCCGCGGTTCGGTGGACTCGACCTCCCCCGCCGGCTTGAAGGCGCTCAGCACCATCCAGTAGAGGGGAAGGGCGACGGCCACCGCGATCAGCAGCGTTGCGGCCTCGGCCGCCAGCCGCCAGGGGCGCCGGGGCCGCCGGAATCCGCGCACGGAATTCACAGGTCCTCCCCCTGCCTGCGCAGCAGCCGCAGGTACACCAGCGTCACCGCCAGGAGCATCAGCAGCATCACCACGCCGATCGCCGAGCCGAGGCTGTACTGGGACGAGGCGAACGCCTTCTGGTAGGCGTACACGTTCAGCACGAGGTTCTGTCCGGCGATGCCGCCTCCGTTCGTCATGACGTAGATCTGCGTGAAGACCTTGAAGTCCCAGATGACGGACTGGATGGTGACGACCACCAGGATCGGCCGGAGCATCGGCGCGAGCACCGACCGCCAGATCCGCCACTGCGAGGCGCCGTCCAGGGAGGCCGCCTCCAGCACCTCGGCCGGTACGGCGCGGATGCCCGCGTACACCGTCACCATCACGAACGGGAAGGAGCACCAGACCACTTCGAGGAGGACCAGGGCGAAGGCGCTGTAGCGCCCGTACGTCCAGGAATGGTCGCCGAGCCCGAGGACGCGGTTGACCGGGCCGAAGTCGGGGTCGAAGAGAAGCAGCCAGACCGTGGAACCGGTGACGGCGGGGGTGGCCCAGGCACCCAGGGCCGCCAGCATGAGCGCCAGCCGGGGCAGCGCCCGGACGCGGGTGAGCAGCACGGCCAGTGCACAGCCCGTCGCGAGCGTCGAGACGACGCAGGCCGCCGCGAAGACCGCGGTGGCGAGCAGCACCCGCCAGAACTCCTCGTCGCCGAAGAGGGCCGCGTAGTTGCCGAGACCCTGGAAGGTGGTGGGTTCACCGCCGCTGACCTGGGCCTGGGTGTATTCGAGGAACGAGATCAGGCCGAGCTGGTAGACGGGGTAGACGAGCAGGCCGCCGAGGACGACAAGAGCGGGGGCGAGGTAGAGCCAGGGGGCCCACCCGCCGTGCCCGCGCCGGGACTTCGGGCCCGCCGTCCTCACGGCGGGGACCCGCGCCGGCGGTCCGGGGCGGCCCGGCGGCCCCGGTCGTCCGGGCGGCCCGGCGACTCGGGTGGTTCCGTGCGCCGTCACCGGCTCAACCCACGGACCGGAAGGCGTCGTTCATCTTCCTCGCCGCGTCCTTCGAGGCCGCGGCGACGTCCTTCTTCCCGCTGACGACCTCCTGGAACATCGTCGGCAGGACGAGCGAGGCGTCGATCTGCGCCCAGGCCGGCGAGGCGGGCACGAACTCGGCCCCCGCGGCGAGCGTCTTGACGAAGGGCTCGACGAACGGCTCCTTCTTCGCGACGTCGGCGCGCACATCCGTGTACGTCGGCAGGAAGCCCATGGCGTCGAAGAGTTCGCCCTGCGTCTTCTTCGACGCGAGCTGCTTCATCAGGGCCACGGCGAGGGAGCGGTGCGAGGTGCTCTTCAGCACGCCCACGTTGTTGCCGCCCGCGAAGGCCGGGGCGATGTCGCCCTTCTTCAGGCCCGGCAGCGGCACCACGGCGTACTTGCCCCTGACCTTGCCCGCCTCGACGGCCGCGTGGCTGAAGTCGCCGCCGATGGCCATGCCCGCCTTGCCCGAGGCGAAGGCGGTGACGGTGTCGTTGCCGCCCATGCCCGCGCACTTGGCGGCGGGACAGTTGCCGTCGCCGAAGAGGGAGGTGTAGGCCTTGATGCCCTTGCGGGCGGCGGCGCTGTCGATGGCCGCGGCATAGGAGCCGCCCTTGCCGCGCGCGATCTCGCCGCCGTTCGCCCAGATGAAGGGCATCGCCCCGTAGGTGTAGGCGCCGCCCACCGCGAGGCCGTACAGGTCCGGCTTCGCCGCCCGGATGCGCCGGGCGGTGTCGATCAGTTCGGCCTGCGTCCGGGGGACGTCGAGGCCCAGCTCCTCGAAGACGTCGGTGCGGTAGTACAGGGCGCGTACGCCGACGAAGAAGGGGGCGCCGTACACCTTGCCGTCGACCGTCACCGACTGCCGGGCGGTCGGGTCGGCGTCCTTGGCCTCGCTCCAGTCGGCGAACTCCCGGGTGACGTCGGCCAGTCCGCCGTCCTTGACATATCCGGCGGTGTCGGTGTTGCCGTACTCGATGACGTCCGGGGCGCTCTTCGGGTCGTTGAAGGCGGCCTTGATGCGCTGGGCGCGGGTCTCGACGGGGATGTACTCGACCTTCACCTCGGCGCCCTCGTGGGCCTTCTCGAAGGCGGTGACGGCGGCGTCGACGACCTTCTCCTTCGGCGCGTTGCCCACCTCCTGGAAGAGCCAGACGCGCAGGGTGCCCTTCTTCTCGTCCTTGCCGGAGGAGGAGTCGTCGGACGTCTGGGGGGCGCAGGCGGTGCCGGTCACCGCGGTCGCCACCAGGGCGGCGAGCGACACGGCCGTGCGGACAGAGAGCTTCATCGAGCATCCTCCGGGGGAAGTGCGTTGCAACATACGCAATGACGGTTTCGCACTGCACAACACACCGGAGGCTATGGACTACGGGAACACGGCCACAAGAGGTCTCAACCACTCTGTGACCCCGGGACGCACTCCGTGCAACGGAAGGCCCCGGGAGGGCGCAGCCCGGTCCGCGCGGACCCCGCGCGGACTTCCGGGCACGACAAGGCCGCGGCACCCCGCACCGGGATGCCGCGGCCGTGCTCGGTCCGTGCGGCTGCTGCGCCGAGAGGGGCGGGGCGCGCCGGGAGCCGTCGCCCGCCGCCCCGCGAGCCCTACTTCTTGTCGCCGCCCTTGCCGCCGTCCTTGTCGCCGCCGGCGCCCATGGACTCGTAGATCTCCTTGCACATGGGGCACACCGGGTACTTCTTCGGGTCGCGGCCCGGGACCCACACCTTGCCGCAGAGGGCCACGACGGGCGTGCCGTCGAGGGCGCTCGCCATGATCTTGTCCTTCTGGACATAGTGGGCGAAGCGCTCGTGGTCACCGTCGCCGTGCGACGTCTGCGGCGCCGGCTCCACGAGGGTCCCCGTCCCAGTACCTCGCTGGGGCTGGGTCTCAGGCTCAAGAGTGCTCATGAAGCAAGGGTACTGAAGCCGACGGCCATCAGTTGAGCGAAGGGTCGTCCGGATACGTGGCCACCATCGCCAGATCGCTGCGCTGGCGGCGCAGGACCTCGCGCCACAGCCGCTCCGGAGACGGCGACGAGACGTCTCCCGGCTCGGACTCGACCACGTACCAGGCGCCCTCGACGAGCTCGTCCTCCAGCTGACCGGGGCCCCAGCCGGCATATCCGGCGAAGATCCGCAGCGAGCCGAGGGCCGCGGCGAGCAGCTCCGGCGGCGCCTCCAGGTCGACCAGGCCGATCGCGCCGTGCACCCGGCGCCAGCCCAGCGGCGTCGCGTCCCCGGCCGCGTCGCCCGGGATGACCGCGACGCCGAGCGCCGAGTCGAGCGAGACCGGGCCGCCCTGGAAGACCACGCCGGGCTCGCCCGCCAGGTCCGCCCACGCCTCCAGGATGTCGCTGACGCCCACCGGGGTGGGCCGGTTGAGGACGACGCCCAGGGAGCCCTCCTCGTCGTGGTCGAGGAGCAGCACCACCGCGCGGTCGAAGTTCGGGTCCGCCAGGGCGGGCGTGGCCACGAGCAGTCGCCCTGTGAGCGAGGACACCTCGGTCATGCCAGACATGATCCCGCATCTTGCCTCCACGTGGGGAGCCAATGCGGGTACGCGAGTGAACGCAGCTCAGGGCGTGCAGGCGCGCGCCCGGCGCACGACGGGGACGGTGACCCGGTGTGCCCGATTAGGAACGGTTCGTGTTGTGGCAAAGCTATGACGCATCTGGGAGGTCCCTGGGCTTACAGAAGGGGGGTGGGCGGCCATTACGCTTGCCTCTTCAACCCCTGCCCACCTCACCGGAACGCGAGATTCATGACCGTCAACGGCTCTGATGACGTATTGCTTGTCCACGGCGGCACCCCGCTCGAGGGCGAAATCCGTGTCCGCGGTGCGAAGAACCTCGTACCGAAGGCCATGGTCGCGGCCCTGCTGGGCAGCGCTCCGAGCCGACTGCGCAATGTCCCGGACATTCGCGACGTGCGCGTCGTGCGCGGGCTGCTCCAGCTGCACGGCGTGACGGTCCGGCCGGGAGAGGAACCGGGCGAGCTGGTGCTCGACCCGTCGCACGTGGAGAGCGCGAACGTCGCCGACATCGATGCCCACGCGGGTTCCTCGCGCATTCCGATCCTCTTCTGCGGCCCCCTGCTGCACCGCCTCGGGCACGCCTTCATCCCGGGCCTCGGCGGCTGCGACATCGGCGGCCGGCCCATCGACTTCCACTTCGAGGTGCTGCGGCAGTTCGGCGCGAAGATCGAGAAGCGGGCGGACGGCCAGTACCTGGAGGCTCCGCAGCGGCTGCGCGGCACCAAGATCCAGCTGCCGTACCCGTCCGTGGGCGCGACCGAGCAGGTGCTGCTGACGGCGGTGCTCGCCGAGGGCGTCACCGAGCTGGCGAACGCGGCCGTGGAGCCCGAGATCGAGGACCTCATCTGCGTGCTGCAGAAGATGGGCGCGATCATCGCCATGGACACCGACCGGACCATCCGGATCACCGGTGTCGACTCCCTCGGCGGCTACACCCACGCGGCCCTGCCGGACCGGCTGGAGGCCGCCTCCTGGGCGTCCGCGGCCCTGGCCACCGAGGGCAACATCCACGTCAAGGGCGCCCAGCAGCGCTCGATGATGACGTTCCTGAACACCTACCGGAAGGTGGGCGGTGCCTTCGAGATCGACGACGAGGGCATCCGCTTCTGGCACCCGGGCGGTCAGCTGAAGTCGATCGCCCTGGAGACGGACGTCCACCCCGGCTTCCAGACCGACTGGCAGCAGCCGCTGGTCGTCGCCCTGACGCAGGCCACCGGCCTGTCGATCATCCACGAGACGGTGTACGAGTCCCGCCTCGGCTTCACGTCCGCGCTGAACCAGATGGGCGCGCACATCCAGCTGTACCGCGAGTGCCTGGGCGGCTCGAACTGCCGCTTCGGCCAGCGCAACTTCCTGCACTCCGCCGTCGTTTCGGGCCCCACGCGGCTCCAGGGCGCCGATCTGGTCATCCCCGACCTGCGCGGCGGCTTCTCGTACCTGATCGCCGCTCTCGCGGCCCAGGGCACCTCACGCGTCCACGGCATCGACCTCATCAACCGCGGCTACGAGAACTTCATGGAGAAGCTCGTGGAGCTGGGCGCGAAGGTCGAGTTGCCCGGCAAGGCGCTCGGCTAGCCCGTACCGGCCCGGCCGGCGGCGCGACCGCCTGCCGGGACCACCGCCGACACCACGATGGGGCGGGGGCCGGGAGTTTGGGCGTGGGGCCCCCCTCGTGCCGCTCTCGTTGTATGGCGTCCCTTGGTGGAAGCGGGAACCCCTGCCCTTTGTGGGTTTCTTTGGG